>DASQZW010000255.1:0-9605 GCA_035638495.1 Terriglobales bacterium | reverse complement strand
GGCCCGGACGAGCTGGCCGCGGGCCGGTACGCGCTGCTGATGGGTGTGGCCGCGGGATCGGAGCGCCCGCCCCGGCTCATCCGGCTCCAGCATCGCGGCGGCCGCGGCGGGGGTGAGAACCTGGCGCTGGTGGGCAAGGGGATCACGTTCGACAGCGGCGGCCTGTCGTTGAAGACGGCCGACGGGATGGTCCGGATGCGGGGCGACATGGGCGGCGCGGCTGCGGTGCTCTCAGCGATCGAGGTGATCGCCGCAGCTCGACTGGCGGTCGACGTGATGGCCGTGGTCGCCGCGACCGACAACATGCCGGGCGGGAGCGCGCAGCGGCCGGGCGACGTGTGGGCCAGCGCCTCCGGGCGCACCGTCGAGGTGCTGAACACCGACGCCGAGGGCCGCCTGGTGCTGGCCGACGCCATCACGTACGCGATCCGGAGCGGCGCCACGCACGTGGTCGACCTCGCCACGCTGACGGGCGCGGCGGTGACCGCCCTCGGCCACGCGGCGACGCTGGCGGTCGCCAACGACGACGGGCTCTGGACCCTCCTGGCCGCGGCCGCCGTGACGGCCGGCGAGCGGGTGTGGCGGATGCCGATCTACCCGGACTACCGCGGCCTCCTGCGCAGCGAGACCGCGGACCTCCGGAACTCCAACTACGGGGAGGCCGGGGCGATCGCGGCCGGGATGTTCATCGGCGAGTTCGTCGAGGGCCGGCCGTGGGTGCACCTGGACATCGCGGGCAGCCACTGGAACGAGAACGCGGCGCTGCGGGACGTGCCGCGGGGACCGCTGGGCACGGGCGCCCGCCTCTGCTACCGGCTCGCCGAGGGCATGGCCGCCCGGGCGGCGGGATAGCCTTGGCGTATGGGGTTGTACGTCGTCCGCCGCGAACGCGGCGGCCCGTGGGACTGGTCGCGCGACCTCCGCCGGCAGGTGGGCTGGGACGAGCACGCGCGTTTCATGGACGACCTGGTGGACCAGGGCTTCATCGTGCTGGGCGGCCCGCTGGAGGGCGAGCGCGAGGTGCTGCACGTGGTCGAGGCCGAGTCCAGGGACGCGATCCACGAGCGCCTCGCGGCGGATCCGTGGACGGCGAACGGCATGCTGCGCACGGTGCGTGTCGAGCAGTGGACGATCCTGCTCGACGGCCGCGGGAAACGATGAAGGCCGTCGTCTGGCGCGGGATCGACCGCATGGCGGTCGAGGACTGGGCGCGCCCGGAGCTGGCCGCCGGGTGGGTCGCCATCCGGCCCGAGGCGGCCGGCATCTGCGGCTCGGAGGTCGAGGGCTACCTCGGCCGCCAGCCGAACCGCCGGCCGCCGCTGGTCATGGGGCACGAGTTCGCCGGCGTGGTCGTGCAGACCGGCCCCGAGGTGGACCCCGGCTGGCTCGGACGGCGGGTGGCCGTCAACCCGATCATCTCGTGCCGCGCGTGCCCGCTCTGCAGGGCCGGCCAGCGCAACCTCTGCACGGAGCGCCGCCTCATCGGCGTGCACGAGCCCGGCGGCTTCGCCGAGCAGGTGGTGGCGCCGGAGGCGAACCTGCTGCCGCTGCCGGAGGGCGTGGGCCCACGCCACGGAGCGCTCGTCGAGCCGCTCGCCAACGGCGTGCACGCCGCCGGCCTGGCCGGGCAGGCGCCGCCCGTCGCGGGCGCCGCGGCCGTCATCGGAGCCGGCGCCATCGGCCTGCTGGCGCTGCAGGCGGCCGGGGCTGTCTCGCCGGATCGCCTGCACGTGCTGGAGCTGGACGCGGGCCGGCGTGAGGGCGCAGCGGCACTCGGCGCGGCTGCCGCGCACGGGTCCCCCGGTGACCTGCTCGACGCCCTGCGGGAGGACACCGGCGGCCTGGGCGCCGACTTCGTCATCGACGCCGTGGGCCGCGAGTCGACCCGGCGCCTGGCGGTGGACGCGGTCCGGCCCGGGGGTACGGTCGTGCTGCTCGGCCTCCACGACGACGAGACCGTCTTCAGCGGCCACGACCTGGTCCGCCGCGAGGTCGCGGTCACCGGCTCGTACGCGTACACCGACGCGGACTTCGCCCGGGCGCTGGCGCTGCTGGCGAGCGGCCGGGTCGGGCTGGGGGCGCTGCCCGCGGTCCTGCCGCTCGAGTCCACGCCAGGGCTCTTCGCGCGGCTGGCCGCGGGGCCGACGCCCGAGGTCAAGCTGTTCGTGGCGCCCGGCGCGTGACGGATCTCGGCGGGCGGCGGGCGCTGGTCACCGGCGCGTCGAGCGGCATCGGGCTGGCGACCGCCCTCGCCCTGGCCGCGGCCGGCGCGGAGGTGCACGGCGCGGCTCGCCGGGTCGACCTCATGGAGCGCGCCGCCCGCGGACGCTTCGCGGCCCACCGCGCAGACGTCACGGTGCCGGGCGAGATGGCCGCGCTGGCCGCCGAGGTGTCGGCGGCCGGTCCCCTGGACGTGGCGGTCTTCAACGCGGGCACCAACGTCCCCGAGCGCCGGCTGCGCCAGCTGACGCCGGAGTCGTGGGACCTGCTCCTGGCGACGAACCTCTCGTCGGCCTTCTACGGGCTCCGCGCCGTGCTGCCCGCGCTGCGCCGGCCGGGCGGCCTGGCGCTGTTCGTCTCCAGCGTGTCGGCGGCCTGGCCGGACGCCTCCGGCCCGGCCTACCAGGCCGCCAAGGCCGGCGTGCTGGCGATGGTGCGCGCCGCGGCGCTGGAGGAGCTTGGTGGCGGCGTGCGCTTCTCGGCGATCCTCCCGGGCGCCGTCGACACGCCGATCATGGACCGGCGGCCGGAGCCGCCCGACGCGGACCGGCGCCGGCGGATGCTCCGGCCGGACGACGTTGCGGCGGTCTGCGTGTTCCTCGCCGGGCTCCCGGAGCACGTCCACGTCCCCGAGCTGACGGTGCTGCCGGCGGACCTTCAGGCGCTCGGCCGCCCCGGCTGAGCCGCCGGTGGCGTTCAGGCTGTGGTGGGCCGGGGCGCGGATCGCGCCGTCGCCGGCGCCAGGGCCGACTCCTCCTCCACGACGACGTCCGGGCCTGGCTCGTAGAGCACCGGGCAGACGTTGTGCATCACCAGTTCCTGGCCGGCCCGCAGTCCCGTGCGCCGGTCCACGGCGGTGCGGACCAGGCGGTTCTCGCGGAAGACGCGACCATCCGAGCGGAAGAACCGATGGTCCTTCTCGCAAACGTGGAGCCTGACGGGCGGCAGGTGGTCCGCCCACAGCTCACCGCGCAGCTCGTCGTCCGTCAGCCACAGGCGAATCCGGTACGTCTCGGGACCGGGGTTCACGAAGCACAGGTCCACGTAGTTGTAGAACACGGTGGCGCCCGAGCCGAAGGGGATCACCCGTCCCGAGTCGGGGAAGGGGTCGTAGCCGTGGTGGTGGCGCTCGACCACCGTCATGCTCGTGTGCAGCACCATCCAGTGCAGCAGGTTCGAGAGCTGGCACAGGCCGCCGCCCACGCCCGCGGCCATCCTGCCGTGGACCAGCACGAGGCCGGGCACGTAGCCGCGGCCGGCGCTCGGCCTGCCCACGCACCGCCAGAACGAGAGCTCCTCGCCGGGCCGCAGCACCCGGCCGTCCAGGGTGCGGATTGCCAGGCGCAGGTTCTCGATCTTGTTGCGCTGGAGCGACATGTCGACGTCGCCGAGCCGGCGCAGCAGCAGCGATCCGTGGCGGACGACGCGGTGCGGGGTGTCCGTCTCGGGGTCGAGGCGCGCGTGGCGGCGGCGGCCCAGCAGCCACCGTGCCCGCCGGTCGAGACGGTGGGTAGCCACGGAGACGCCGTACAGGAAGGGATAGCGTTCGCTGAGCAGCCGGGTGCGGGGTCTCATGCCCGACTAACGCGGAGTCCACGTACCAGCGTGTCGTGACACACCGGCACTCACACATGGGACTGGACTCCTATTCGAGCGCGTCCAGCTCGGCCAGTCCGTTCCGGGCTGCGGCGAGCGCGGTCTCCAGCGCCGCGACCACGCGGTTGCGGGCCCGGGTGAGGTCGACGCGAAGGAAGCGCGCCTCGTCCGAGTCGGGCGGCACGTCGGCCAGGCGGCGGACCGGGTCCAGCACCGGCAGGGCCGCAACCGCCAGCGCCGGATCGGGCTCCCACGGCCCACTGGACGTGTAGCCGGCGGCCACCAGCGGCCGCAGCACGGCCATGACCGCCCGGTCGAAGGCCGCGGCGGCGGCCGGCAGGCGGTGCGCCAGCGACCGCCGGAGCTCGATCCGGCCGGCGAGGGAGAGCAGCTCTTCGGCGCGGACCGCAGCCGCGGCCAGGTCGAACCCGTCGAGCCCGGCGGCCGCCTTCAGCTCCCGCAGCCGATCCACCACTTCGGAGGCCTCGGCGGCGAGGTCCAGTGGCAGCGCCGGGGCGGCCACCAGGCGCGCGACCGCCAGGGCGTAGATGCGCGCGTCGCGCAGGAGCAGGTCCGGGTCGATCTTGTCGACCGTGTCCTCCGGGGTGTGCCACCACCAGCCGAGGCCGCCGTCCGGCTGTTCGGAAAGCGACATCCAGAGCGACGGCACCCCGTGGCCGAGGAACGACTGGTCGCCGGCCCGGCCGACGCGGCTGCCCGTGAACTCCTCCCCGGTCACGTCCCGGATCGCCGCCGCGCCGAGGTGGCGGAGGGAGGCGGTCGTCACCGCGCTGCTGAGCCGGGTCGCTCCGCGGCCGCCCACCGAGTCGACGTTGACGTGGGCGACGCACCGCGTGCTCAGCTCCCACCAGCGCTCGTCCGCGAACCACGCCGAGCCCGAGTAGCGGCCGTGGGAGTGGCCGGACCAGAAGGCCAGCAGCAGGCCGCGCCGCCGGGGCTCGCGCTCACCGGCCAGCACGCGCCCGACCTCCATCATCGTGGCGTTGGCGCTGCCGTTGTCCATCGCGCCGCGGTGCCACGAGTCGAGGTGGCCGCTGAAGAGCACGAAGTCCTCGCTGGCGCCGTCGAGGTGCGCCAGCAGGAGGGGGGTGCGCCGCCAGCCGGTGTCGACCTCCGTGAACACGCGGAGGCGGAGCCGGCCGTCCGCCAGGCGGGCACGGATGGCGGCGGCGGTCTCGTCGGTGACCGACACGACCGGCGTGCGCGGGAGCCGGTCACGGTTGCGGCTGCCCGGGCTGCCCCAGACGGGCGACACGATCATCTCGTGGGTGATCGGGCCGTTGACGTAGACCTGGGCGACGGCGCCCGCGGCCTCGGCGGCGCGCACCGGGCCGGGCCCTGCCAGGCCGGGGAGCAGCGCGATGCGGCCGGCCGGGTCCACCGTGCCGGCGGTGCCGTCCGCAAGCTCGCCGTCCACGCCGCCGACCCCGGTCGAGGCGCTGAACGAGTGGGTGATGCAGGGCAGGATGACGCCGTCCTCCGTCTCCAGATGAGCGGCGACGGGGAGGCTGATGTAGGCGTCGTGCGCCAGCAGCTCGGTGCGCAGGCCCCACCCGTCGAGGAGCCGCCGAAGGTGCTCGGCCGCCTCGAGCTCCGGCGGGGTGCCGGAGTGGCGGACCCACTGCGCCAGGTCGTTCGTGACGCCCATCAGGCGGTCGCGTGAGACGTCGTCGAGGAGCTGCCGCTCCCAATCGAGCAGTGCCATCGGCACCCAGCATGCGGCAGAAGCCGCGAAGGCACTCGCGGGCCCCGTGCCGCGATGGGCCCGCAGCACTTCGCGGAGCTCCCGGTGCCTGCTGCAGAATCGATGGATGCCACCCGTTCAGGCGTTTCCCAGGGACGAGCAGGCGTTCGTCGAGCTCGTTGAGCGCCACCGCCGTGAGCTGCACGTGCACTGCTACCGGATGCTGGGCTCCTTCGAGGAGGCCGAGGACGCGGTCCAGGAGACGTTCCTGCGGGCGTGGCGAGCGCGCGCCGGCTTCGAGGGCGGCGACCTGCTGCGGGCCTGGCTGTACCGGATCGCGACCAACGCCTGCGTGGACGCGATCCGCAGGAACCGTCGCCGCGTGCCCTCGCTGGGATCCTTCGCCGAGGTCCCGTGGCTGCAGCCGTACCCGGACCGGCTGCTGGACGAGGTGGCCCCCAGCTCTGAGCAGCCGGACGCCGTCGTGGTCGCCCGGGAGACCATCGAGCTGGCCTTCGTGGCCGTGATCCAGCTCCTGCCCCCGCGCCAGCGGGCGGTGCTCCTCATGCGCGACGTGCTCGGCTGGTCGGCGATCGAGACCGCGGAGCGGCTGGAGCTCAGCGTCACCGCCGCCAACAGCGCCCTCCAGCGTGCCCGGGCCACGCTGCGCCAGGAGCTCCCGGGCGAGCGGACCGGGCGGCGGACGACGGACCTGAGCGAGCGGGAGCGCGAGCTGCTCGCGGGGTTCATCTCCATGCACGAGAGCGGCGACGCCGAGGCCGCCGTCGCGCTGGTGCGGGAGGACATCCGCGTGACGATGCCCCCGCATCCCTGGCTGTACGACGGGCTGGCAGCGGTCCGTCCGCTCATGGAGCAGGGCACCGGGCCGAGGGGCCCGGGCGACTGGCGGCTCGTGCCCACCCGCGCCAACCGGCTGCCGGCCGCCGCCAGCTACCTGCGCGAATGGGGCGGCGCCGAGCACCGGGCGTTCAAGCTCGACGTGCTCCGCGTCGAAGGCGGGCTGATCGCGGAGATCACCACGTTCGGGCCCGCCCTGTTCCCGGCGTTCGGCCTGCCCGAGACGCTCCCGCGCGCATGAGCCAGCACGAGTGGAGCGCGGTCGACCGCTACTACGAGGACCTGCTGGTGCCGGCGGACCCGGCGCTCGACGCGGCGCTGCGATCCGCCGCCGAGGAGCTGGGCTGGCGGGAGGGCAGCGTGTCGCCCACCCAGGGCCTGCTGCTGCACCTGCTGGCGCGGGCGTGCCGCGCTCGCGCGATCCTGGAGATCGGCACGCTGGGGGGCTACAGCACGATCTGGCTGGCGCGCGCGCTGCCCGCGGGCGGCCGGCTGGTCACGCTGGAGGCCGACCCGGAGCACGCCCGCGTGGCCCGGGCCAGCGTCGGCCGTGCGGGCCTGGCCGAGGTCGTCGAAGTCGTGGTCGGGCGGGCGCTGGACACCCTGCCGGGGCTGGTGGGCCCGTTCGACCTGGTCTTCCTCGACGCGGACAAGGAGCACAACCCGGAGTACCTGCGCTGGGCCCTGGACCTGTCCCGGCCGGGCGCCGTCATCGTCGCCGACAACGTGGTCCGCGGCGGATCGGTGCTGGACGAGGCGAGCGACGACCCCACGGTCCGCGGCCTCCGGCGCTTCAACGAGCTGCTCGCCGCGGACCCGCGGGTCAGCGCGACCGCGATCCAGACCGTCGGGACCAAGGGCTGGGACGGCTTCGCGATCGCCGTGGTGGCCGAGGAGCCCGAGACGCGCTGACCCGTCACATCGGGCGGGTCTCGCGTGTCATCGAGTCGTGGACGAGCGCGAATGGCTGGCCGAGCGGTTCGAGGCGAACCGGCCGCACCTGCGGGCGGTGGCGTACCGGATGCTGGGCTCGCTGAGCGAGGCGGACGACGCCGTGCAGGAAGCCTGGCTGCGGCTGAGCCGCTCGGATGCCGGCACCGTCGAGAATCTGGGCGGCTGGCTCACGACGGTCGTCTCCCGGATCTGCCTGAACATGCTCCGCTCCCGTCGGACGCGGCACGAGGAGTCGCTCGACGCACGCTTCCCGGACCTGATCGTGGACCCCGCCGACGGGACCGACCCCGAGCACCAGGCGCTCCTGGCCGACTCGGTCGGCGTCGCCCTGCTCGTGGTGCTGGAGACGCTGTCGCCGGCCGAGCGCATCGCGTTCGTCCTGCACGACCTGTTCGAGGTGCCCTTCGACGAGATCGCGCCGATCGTGGAGCGGTCGCCCGCCACCACCAGGCAGCTCGCCAGCCGGGCCCGCCGCCGCGTTCGAGGCGCTGCGCCGGCGCCAGACGCCGACCTCCGCAGCCAGCGTCACGTCGTCGACGCCTTCATCGCGGCGGCACGCGGCGGCAGCCTCGAGGCGCTGGTCGCGGTCCTCGACCCCGACGTGGTGGTGCGCAGCGAACGCGGCGTCGTCGTGCGCGGCGCCGCCGCCGTCGCCAGGCTGTCGCTCGCCGGCGCGCGCCACGCCGACGCCGCGCTGCCCGCACTCGTGAACGGCGTCGCGGGGATCGTCGGAATCGTCGGGGGCCGGCCGTTCGCGGTCATGGCGTTCACGATCGTGCGCGGCAGGATCGTGGCCATCGACTCGCTCACCGATCCCGAACGGCTCGGCAGGCTCGACCTGGCCGTCCTCGACCGCTGACGATCCGGTCACATCCGGCCAGCGGCACGTGTCAACGAGGCATGGAAGCACGAATGAAGAGCCCCGCGACGATCCTTCCGGAGATCATGACCGGCGTCCAGCACCTGTACCGGGCGGTCGGCGAAGGCGGCGTGCCGCAGACCACACTCGAGCTGGTGCACATGCGGGCCAGCCAGATCAACGGCTGCAGCGCCTGTGTCGAATACGGCGTGCGCAGCGCCGGCAGGAACGGCGAGATGGTCGATCGCCTGCTCCGCCTGGCGGCCTGGCGGGAGACCGACTGCTTCACGCCCGCCGAGCGGGCCGCCCTCGCCCTCGCGGAGGCCGCGACCCGGCTCGCCGACCGGCCGGACGCCGTCACGGACGAGATCTGGGACGAGGCGACCGAGCACTACGACGAGAAGGGCCTCGCCGCCCTCATCGTCACCATCGGCGCGACGAACATGTTCAACCGCATCAACACGACCATCCGGCAGCCAGCGGGCGCCGGCTGGGGCGACTGAGGCGCCGCGGCCGGGGCGGCCGATCAGGCCGCCCCGGCGAGGTCGTACAGGCTGCTGGTCCCGCTGTCGGACGCGCTGACCTGTTTGCCGTGCTGCACCACCCACGACATCACGGACTGCGCGCCGCCGTCCGGGCCTCCGCCGCCGCCGACCACGACGTAGCGCAGCTGTCCCGACCTGACGAGCGCCTGCAGCTTCGCCACGGTCAGCGCGGGGTCGCCGCCGCTGAAGCCGCCCATGGCCATCACGGGCCTGCCGCTGGCCAGCTCGATCGGCGCCGCCTGGTTCGACGAGGCGACGGCCACCAGCCAGGTGGCGCTGCCCTGGTTGCGTTCGAGGTAGGCGATCAGCGTGCTGCTGGCGCCGCCCCCGTCCCCGCCGCCCCCGCTCGGGGGCGCGAACCCGCCCGGCGCGAAGGCGCCGCCGTCGGGGAGCTGGCCCCGCGCCGGGCCGGCGGGCGGGATCCCGCTGCCGGCCAGCCGGAAGCCCGCGGGCGGTCCGCCCCCCAATCCGCCGAGGCGGGTGGCGACCCCCGGGCCCGAGGCGGGTATCGCGCCCTGAGCGGTGCGCCCGACAGTGTCGATCGCGTAGGCGCCGGGCCCCAGCAGCACCGCGGCCAGCCCGGCGGCCAGGGCGGCCGCCGGCAGCTTCGCCGCCACGCGCGGCAGTCCGGCCAGCAGCGAGCGCGGCGTCAGCACGACAGCGGCCGCGGCCACCGCGATCGTGAGCTCGGCGGTGCCCAGGCCCGGCAGGAAGGACGGGGAGCGGGCGAGCAGCTGGGCGCCCCACCAGCCGGTCGCCACCAGGCCGGCGGCGGCCAGGACCGCCCCGAAGTACGAGCGGCCGCGCAGCCGCCACAGGTCGACGGCGCCGGCGCCGACGAGGCCCGCGACGCCGGGCGCCATGGCGA
>DASQZW010000254.1:0-4038 GCA_035638495.1 Terriglobales bacterium | reverse complement strand
GCGGCCTCGTGTTCGCCCTCACCGATCGGCTGTGGCTCCTGGTCCTCGGCGCTCTGACCGGCACGATCAGCGCGAGCAGCGCCGAGGTCGGCCCGTTCGTCACGGTGGAGCAGGCGATCCTCCCCCAGACCGCCCCGAGCGATCGCCGGACCTGGCTCTTCTCGCTCTACGACACGCTCGGCACGCTGGCCGGCGCCGCGGGCGCGCTGTGCACGGCCGCCGTCGGAGTGTTCGCGCGCCTCGGCCTGGCGGGCGCGAGCGCCTACCGCCCCCTCTTCGTCCTCTATGCCGGAATCGGGCTGCTGAACCTGGCGATCTTCCTGGGACTGTCCGGCCGCGTCGAGTCGGCGCGGGTCGAGGGCGCGCGCCGGTTCGTCGGGCTGCATCGCTCGCGGGGCGCGGTGGCCCGGCTGTCGGCGCTCTTCGGGCTCGACGCGCTGGCCGGCGGCCTCGTCCTCCAGTCGATCGTGGCGTACTGGTTCCACGTGCGCTGGGGCCTGTCGCCGGCGACCCTCGGAGTGCTCTTCTTCTGGGTGGGCCTGCTGTCGGGGCTCTCGCTGCTGGCCGCGGGCTGGATCGCGCGCCGCGTCGGCCTGCTCAACACGATGGTGCTCACCCACCTTCCGTCGAACCTGCTGCTGGTCCTCGTGCCGCTGGCGCCGGCCGCCTGGCTGGCCGTCCTGCTGTTCCTCGCCCGGATGAGCGTGTCCCAGATGGACGTGCCGACGCGCAGGTCCTACACGATGGCGATCGTCGACCCGGACGAGCGCACCGCCGCGGCGGGCATCACCAACGTCGCGCGGACCGCGGCCGGAGCGGTGTCACCCGTCCTGAGCGGCCTGGCATTCGGGGCCGGAGCGCTGGCGCTGCCGTTCCTTGTCGCCGGCGGCCTGAAGGTCCTGTACGACGGACTGATCTACCTGGCGTTCAGCGGGGTGCCTGCCCCCGAGGAGGAACGCCCCGGTCTCAGCCGCGGATCTCCACGATCAGCCCGTCCTCGACCCTGAACGTCTGAGACCGGTCGCCCGAGAGGCCGAGCTCGACCGCGTCATCGTGGACGACCACCTCGCGGACAGCGACCGGCCCGACCCGGGCCCGGAGGACCCGGTACCAGTCCAGCACCTGGTCGCGGTTCCAGCAGCCGCGGGGGCCGCCGCCCCAGCGCACGTCGGGATGCAGCAAGGTTCCGAACAGGTCGGCGTCGCTCGTCTCGAAGGCGGTGCGCAGCCGCTCGCCGACCTGTCGCAGCACGGCCTGGTCGACGGTGGACCGGTCCCGCTCGGGTGCCTCCACCTCTCCGGCGGAGCGCAGCAGGGCGCCGACCTCGTCGCTGGGCGGCTTGGTGTCCACCCACGCGCCCCGGGTCGATGCGCCGGCCGCCAGCAGGACCCGGACGGTCGCCAGCCAGTCGTCGGGCCGGCCCGCGCGCCGCTGCTCGCCGCTGCCGACGGCCGCCCAGCACAGCGCCGTGCTCTCCCACTGCCCGTCCGGCTGCTCGACGTCGGCCCCTGCCTCGACGAGGAGCCTCACCACCTCAGCGCGGCCGAAGTAGGCGGCGGCGTGCAGGGCGGCGGCGCCGTCCATCCCGCGCCTCGCGCCGGACGGGAGTCCCAGGTCCAGCATGAGCCGCACCGCCGCCGCGTCCCCCGCCTCGGCGACGTCGACGATCGCCGCGCGGTCCTCGCCGGAGAGCCGCTCGACCAGGTCCGGGCGGCGGGCGAGCAGCGCCTCCGCCTGGCTCCGGTCCGCTCTGGCGCACGCGCCGAGGAAGCGATCGGCATCGTCGACGTCGTCCCGCGCGCCGTGGCGCAGCAGCAGGGCGGCGACGTCGGGGCGCCCTCGCCGCACCGCCGCGCGCACCGGCGAACGTCCGTCGCGGCAGGGCGCGTCGGGGTCGGCACCCGCCTCGAGCAGGACCGCGACGACGGCAGCCGAGTCGCGCTGCGCGGCCAGCGTCAGCGGGTTCTCGGTCATGTCGGAGAGGAGCCCGATGGGCGCCGTGGCCGCCGGATGCGGCCGCCCCGGGTCGGCGCCGGCCGCGACGAGGATCCGCACGCCCTCGACGTCGTCACGCCCGATCACGCCCGCGAGCACCCCCGTGCCGCGCACGCTCGCGCCGTGGTCGATCAGCAGCCGCAGGCACTCGTGGTCGGGGTGCGCGGCCGCGTGCCAGAGCGTGTGGCCGCCGGCGGGGTCGGCTCCTCGCTCCAGGAGGAGGCGGACGAGCGGGACGTCATTGGCCTCCACGGCGTCGTGCAGGCTCGGGGTCCCGCCCGGCGAGGCGGGGTCGGGGAACTCGGGCGGCTGCTGTGCAGTCATGTCATCTCCTCGGATGGATCAGTCTCGACGCTGGAGTCCGGCCGCACGGGCCTCCTCGAACGTCATTCAACAGCCAGGTTCACCGTAGTGGCCGCAGCAGCTCCGGCCATGGCGGACCTTCCACCAGTTGTTCCCCACGAACTGACGCAGACGGTGCGGCAGGGGCGCATCGCCGGTGGTGAGGTTCCGCCAGGCCTCGCCCGGGCCCTGTCGGGGCTGATGGTCGTGGCCGTCGCACATACTCGCGATGGTAGGCGACACCATCCGCGCGGGGCGGCGTGCCCTTCGACGACGCAGCGCCACACCGAGCGCGATCGGGCGTGGACGCTGGTCTGCCCCTCCCACCGGCGCATCGCACGGCGCTGGCTTCGAGGGACTATGCGTTCAGGTGGCGACCGAAGAACGCGAGGATGCGCCCCCACGCGTCCTCTGACGCCGCGGCGTCGTAGCCGACGCCCATCACCCTGAGCACCACCGCGAGACCCCCGTGGTCGTTCATGAAGGAGTGGCCGGCGCCGGAGTACTCCTTCACGTCGTGGTCGATGCCGAGCGACGTCAGCGTCCGCTCGAGACGCGCCGCGGCGCCCCGCAGCGATCCGTCCCGGGCGCCGTAGCTGCCGATCACCGGGCACGCGCCGGCCAGGATCGTCTCGGCGTCGCTCGGCACCCTGCCGTAGTTCACGCTCGACGCCGCGAACCCGTGCTCGGGCGTCGCGACCAGGAGGGCGAAGCCGCCGCCCATGCAGTAGCCGATCACGCCGATGCGCCGGGTGCAGTCCTCCCTCGCCGCCAGCCAGGAGCGGGCCGCGTCGATGTCGTCGAACGCGCGGCCGCGGCCGGCCATGAGGTCGGCGACCGTCGCCCGGATGCAGCGCAGCCTGCCGCCCCAGCTGTAGAGATCCGGCGCCAGGGCGATGTAGCCGTTGGCGGCGAAGCGGTCGGCGTGGCGGCGCAGGTCGCGGGTCGCGCCATAGGCGTCGTGGATCAGAACCACGCCCGGCCACGGCCCGTCGCCCTCGGGCCGAGCCAGGTGGGCGCGCATCTCACCATGAGGGCTGGCGTACGTGACGCTGCTCATGGCGCGTTAGGGTAGCGAGAAACTTCGCTTCGATCAAAGCAATGCCGCGGTCGCTCTACGGGGTCAGGCGGTCGTCGTCCCGGTCGCCGGCGTCATGCTGCACGCTGTAAGCCGGACGCAGTCCATCGATCCAGGGAGGCGAGGCACATGCCGCTGTTCGAGCACGACGACGTGGCGATCAACTACGAGGTGAGCGGGGCCGGGTTCCCGCTGCTGCTGATCGCGCCGGGGGGTATGAACTCCAGCATCGACTGGTGGTCGCGGGCCGCGCTCAACCCGCTGGCGGTCTACGCGGACGACTTCCGCCTGATCGCGATGGACCAGCGCAACGCGGGCGCCTCGACGGGTCCGCTCGACGTCGACGACCCCTGGGGGTCTTACGTGGACGACCAGCTCCGGCTCCTCGACCACCTCGACATTGACCGCTGCCACGTCCTCGGCTGCTGCATCGGCTGCTCCCATGCGCTCGGCCTGATCCAGCGGGCACCGCAGAGGTTCGCGGCGGCTGTGCTGCAGCAGCCGATCGGGATCATCGACGACAACCGCGAGCTGTTCGTGAGCATGTGGCGCGAGTGGGGCCAGCGGCTGGCCGACCGGCGCGGCGACATCGAGCCGGCGACCATCGAGGCCTTCGGCACGCG
>DASQZW010000253.1:0-2190 GCA_035638495.1 Terriglobales bacterium | reverse complement strand
GCAGCAGCGCGTGGGCCGGGCGGTCCAGCCTCGGGATCGCGTCCAGCAGGGCACGCGTGTACGGCATCCGGACGTGCGCGAACAGCGTGCGGGTCGGCGCGCGCTCGACCGCACGGCCGGCGTACATCACCATCACCTCGTCCGCGTAGGAAGCGGCAAGGCTCAGGTCGTGGCTGATGAAGATCAGCGCCATACCCATCTCTCGCTGCAGCTCCAGGAGCAGCTCCATGATCTGGGCCTGCGTGGTGACGTCGAGCGCGGTCGTCGCCTCGTCGGCGATCAGCAGCCTCGGGTGGCAGGCGAGCGCGATCGCGATCATGACCCGCTGGCGCATTCCTCCGGACAGCTGGTGCGGGTACTCGTGGAACCGCCTCCGGGCCAGCGGGATGCGGACCCGCTCCAGCAGCTCGACCGCGCGCTGGCCGGCCTCCCCCCCGCTCATGGGCAGGTGCTCGTGGATCGCCTCGGTGATCTGGGCCCCGATGCGCATGGTCGGGTTGAGGGAGCGGACCGGGTCCTGGAAGACCATGGCCACGTCGGCGCCGAGGTGCTCGCGCATCTCGGACGGCGGCAGACCGAGCAGCTCCTTCCCATCGAGCTTCGCGGAACCCGAGACGACGGCGGTCGCGGGCAGCAGTCCCATCACGGCGCGGCAGCTGACGGTCTTGCCCGACCCGGACTCGCCGATGATCGCGAGCGTCCTGCCCGCGGTCACGCGGTACGTGAGGCCCCTCACCGCCCGGACCTCGCGGTCGCCCCGGCGCAGCCGGACCTGCAGGTCGGTGACCTCCAGCAGACTGCACTGCGTCACCTGAGGTTCCACCGCGCTCGCAGCGCGTCGCCGAACAGGTTGAAGGCCAGCACGGAGACGAACAGGAACGCGCTCGGGAACAGGACGAGCAGGGGCGTGGCCGAGATGCTCTGCTGACCCTGGAAGATCATGTTCCCCCAGCTGGGGTCGGGCAGTGGGACGCCGAGGCCGAGGAAGCTGAGCGCGCCCTCGATGACCATGATCGCGCCCATGCTCAGCAGGCCGAAGGTGATCAGCTGCGGCAGGATGTTGGGGGCGATGTGGCGCACCAGCATGCGCCACGTGCGCGTTCCGCACAGCCTGGCCGCGGTCATGAACGTCAGCTCTCGCAGGCGGAGCGTGGCGGCCCGGGCGTTGCGGGCGAAGATCGGCACGGCGAAGAAGCAGAGGGCGAGGATGGTGTGGCCCTGGCCGGGGCCCAGGCTGTCGGCGATCGCCAGCGCCAGGACCAGCGCGGGAAACGCGATCAACACGTCGAGACCACGCATCGCGATCGCGTCCACCGCCCCTCCCAGGTAGCCGGCCAGAGCGCCGATCGTCCCGCCCAGGATGAGGCCGATCAGGTTCACGGCCAGAGCGGTCTCGAGCGACGTGCGACCGCCGTACAGGAGCCGAGAGAGCACGTCGTTCCCGACGGTGTCGGTGCCGAGGATGTGGCCCGGCGACAGGGGCCGGAGGTTCGCGTCGAAGATGTTCCCCCCCACGGGCTTCGGCAGCGGGAACAGGGCCGGCCAGACGAAGCAGGCCGCGAAGAGCAGGACGATGATTGCGGCGGGGATGCCGACGTCCAGGTGGCCTGTCCAGCTGCCGGCTCGAGCCGCCGCCGGGGTATCCTCGGTCGGCTCCAGGCCGAGCGAGAGGCGCTCGTCAGTCGGGACGTTGGCCATACCGGATCCGCGGGTCCAGGACCGCGTACAGGATGTCGGTCAGGAGGTTGGCCAGGACCACGGCCGAGGCCAGCACCAGGACGATGGCCTCGATCAGCGGCACGTCGCGGTTGTTGATGGCCTGGATGAACGCCTGACCGATCCCCGGCAGGGCGAAGATCTGCTCGATGATCACGGTAGCCCCGATCAGCGTGCCCAGGTTCACGCCGACGATCGTGAGCAGGCCGAAGAGCGAGTTGCGAAGTGCGTGGCGAACGAGCACCTGCCAGGGACCGACGCCCTTGGCCCGCGCGGTCACCACGTAGTCCTCCTGCATCTGGTCGGCGATGTCGGCCCGCAGCAGGCGGGTGTAGAAGCCGGCCAGCGGCAGCCCGATCGCGAGCGCCGGCAGCGTCAGCGAGCGCAGGTTGGCGCCGGCGTTCTCAGCCACCGGGACGAATCCGATCGCGGGGAAGATCGGGAGGTAGACGGCCAGCACGATCACCAGCACGA
>DASQZW010000252.1:0-12930 GCA_035638495.1 Terriglobales bacterium | reverse complement strand
GTTCCTCTCCTCCGTGAGCGATTGCGTGGTCGCTCAGCGTAAGGGTCCCTCCCTCCTCGCGGGGGAGGTGGCCCGGTCACGGACCGGAGGGTGTGTTCCTCTCCTCCGTGAGCACATGCGTGGTCGCTCAGCGTAAGGGTCCCTCCCCCCTCGCGGGGGAGGTGGCCCGGTCACGGGCCGGAGGGTGTGTTCCTCTCCTCCGTGAGCGCATGGGTGGTCGCTCAGCGTAAGGGTCCCTCCCCCCTCGCGGGGGAGGTGGCCCGGTCACGGGCCGGAGGGGGGGTCGAGCCGTTGTCTCCGTCTCAGCGACCCCTCTCCGGGCCCTGGAGGGCCCTCCTCCCCCGCGAGGGGGGAGGGATTCCTCATCTACCGGTGCAGCTCGGCTACCAGGTCGCAGAGCCGGCCGATGCCCTCGCGGAGGTCGGCGTCCGAGCTCGCGAGGCTGATCCGCACCGCGCCGGCGGCGACGCGCCCGAAGGCCGTCCCCGGCGCGACGCCCACCTGCCGCTCGGCCAGGAGCCGCTTCGCGAGCTCCAGGGCCCCCAGCCCGGACGGCGAGATGTCCGCCAGGACGCAGAACGCGCCCTCCGGGATCACGGTCGGCAGGCCGGCCTCGCGGAGCAGGTTGCGTGGTCGCTCAGCGTAAGGGTCCCTCCCCCCTCGCGGGGGAGGTGGCCCGGTCACGGGCCGGGGGGTCGAGCCGTTGTCTCCGTCTCAGCGACCCCTCTCCGGTCCCTGGAGGGCCCTCCTCCCCCGCGAGGGGGAGGGATTCCTCATCTACCGGTGCAGCTCGGCTACCAGGTCGCAGAGCCGGCCGATGCCCTCGCGGAGGTCGGCGTCCGAGCTCGCGAGGCTGATCCGCACCGCGCCGGCGGCGACGCGCCCGAACGCCGTCCCCGGCGCGACGCCCACCTGCCGCTCGGCCAGGAGCCGCTTCGCGAGCTCCAGGGCCCCCAGCCCGGACGGCGAGACGTCCGCCAGGACGTAGAACGCGCCCTCCGGGATCACGGTCAGCAGGCCGGCCTCGCGGAGCAGGTCGACGGCCAGGTCGCGCCGGCGCTGGTACGCGGTCACCATCTCGGTGACACAGTCCTGCGGCCCGTCCAGCGCCGCCTCGGCGGCCTTCTGGACCATCGTGGTCGTGCCCGAGGCGCTGCCCTCGATCGCCTTGATCATGCTGTCGACCACCGCGGCCGGCCCGGTCGCGTAGCCGAGGCGCCACCCCGTCATCGCGTAGCTCTTGCTGAACGTGAAGCACGACGTCACGCGCTCCGGATCGGCGTGGTGGACAAGTCCGGGCGCCACGCGCATCCCGTCGAACACGATCTGGTCGTAGCACTCGTCGCTGACCATCCACAGCCCGTGCCGGCCGGCGATCTCGCCCAGGCTCCGGAGCAGCGCCGGCGGGTAGACCCGCCCCGACGGGTTGTTCGGACTGTTGACGATCAGCAGCTTCGTCCGCGGCGTGACCAGGCCCTCCAGCGCGTCGAGGTCGGGCAGGAAGCCCAGCGCCGGCGGGCAGGGATAAGGGGTCGCGCGCGCGTGCACGGTCGCGAGCATCAACCGGTAGTTCGACCAGCCCGGGTCGGGCACCAGCACCTCGTAGCCCGGGTCGACCAGCGCCGCGACCGCGGTAGAGATCACGCCCGCGCCGCCGACCCCGCACACCACCCGCTCCGGCGGCACGTCGATCCCGTTGACCCGGCGCAGCTTGGCCGCCAGCCGCTCGCGCAGGGTGGGCAGGCCCGCCGTGGGCGTGTACCCGTGCCAGCCCTCGTCGAGCGCCTGCTTGGCGGCGTCCACGATGTGCGTCGGCGTGCGGAAGTCGGGCTGGCCCACCTCGAGCCGGATGGCCCCGGGGGTCGTAGCCGCGAGGTTGGAGATCTCACGGATGCCGGAGTGGGGGATGGACCGAAGGTCGGTCGCGATCTCAGCGAGCGTCACCGACGAAGGATAGACGGCGCGGGCCCCGCGACTCGGCGCCGCCCGGGACCGCGGCTCAGCGGAGCCGCGGGTCGAGGGCGTCCCGGATCGCGTTGCCGAACAGGTTGAAGCCGAGCACCGCGACGAAGATCATCAGTCCCGGCGCGAGCACGAGCAGCGTCGAGTGGTAGAAGTACGACTGCGCGTTGTTGAGCATGTTCCCCCACGTCGGGGTGGGCGGCACGATGCCGAGGCCGATGAAATCGAGGCCGGCCTCCGCCAGGATGACGCCGCCGACGCCCAGGCTCGCCACGATGATCATCACGGCCGCCACGTTGGGCAGGATGTGCCGGAACATCAGCCGCAGGCCGGTCGCGCCGACCGACCTGGTCGCCAGTATGAAGTCGCGCTGCTTCACGGACAGCACCTCGCCGCGCACCAGCCGGGACGTCCCGCCCCAGCCCAGCAGGGCCAGCACGACCGCGAGCGGCACGGGCTGGTTCGTGGTCAGGCCGAAGGGATGCGTGGCGGCGATCAGCACCAGCAGGTAGAAGGTCGGCACGGCCAGCAGCATGTCGACCGCCCGGCCGAGCACCCGGTCGACCAGCCCGCCGTAGAACCCCGCGACGATGCCCACGGTGCTGCCGATGGTGAGGGAGAGACCGACGGTCAGGAACCCGATCAGGTAGGAGACGCGTGCGCCGTAGATCAGCCGGGTCAAGGTGTCGCGGCCGAGCTCGTCGGTCCCCAGCAGGTGGCGGGCCGAGACGCCGTCGAACTGGTCGAGCAGCACCTGGCGGTTCGGGTCGTAGTGCGTGAGGTACGTCGAGATCAGCGGCGCGCACAGGCCGACGAGCCCGAACGAGAGGATCACCGCCCCCGCCGCCATCCCGAAGCGGTTGTGCCGGAGCCGGTCCCAGGACTCGGCCCAGTAGCTCTTCGGTGGCGGTGTCGGCCGCCCGCCGTCACGAGCGAGCGCAGTCGTGTCGAGCGACGTGGTCGTGGTCGTCATCTCAGGCGTACCTGATCCGCGGGTCGAGGACCGCATACAGCACGTCCGCGAGCAGGTTGCCGATGACCACCAGGCTCGACCCGAACACGGTCAGGGCCAGCACGACCGTGATGTCGTGGGCCTGCACCGCCGAGAGCGCGTAGCGCCCGAGCCCGGGCCACGAGAAGACGATCTCGATGATCGCGCTCCCGCTGAACAGGCCCGGCAGCTCCAGGCCGATCAGCGTGACCAGCGGCACGATCGCGTTGCGCAGCGCGTGGACGTACACGACGCGGCGGTCGGTCATGCCCTTGGCGCGGGCCGTGCGCACGTAGTCCTGGCCGAGCACCTCCAGCATCCCCGAGCGGACGTAGCGCGACCAGATCGCCAGGTAGCCGAAGGACAGCACGGTCGCCGGCAGCGCCAGGTGGGCCAGCCGGTCGAGCGGGTCCCCGCCGCCGAGCGGGCTCTCCGCGCCGCCCGTCGGCAGGGCCGGCAGGTTCCACTCGTGGAACAGCACGGCGAAGAGCAGGATCGTCACCAGGCCGGTCCAGAACGCCGGGACGGCGATCCCGGCGCTGGACGCCACCGTGAACGCCTGATCGACGACGCTGCCGCGCCGCAGCGCGCCGACGACGCCCAGCGGGATCGCGATCAGCACGCCGATGCAGATCGCAGTGAGCGTGAGCTCGAGCGTGTAGCCCAGGCGGGCCAGGATGTTCGACGTGATGGACGTGCCGTCGATGATCGAGCGGCCCAGGTCACCCTCGAGCAGCCCGGTGTTCACCGAGTAGCCGCCGAGCAGCCCGCCGAGGCCGGCCGTCTTCACGATCCAGGCGACGCCGAGCCAGTTCAGGTACTGGAACCACCACGGCTGGTCGAGCCCGATCGCGTGGCGCAGCCGGACGATGTCCTCCGGCTTGAGGTCGCGGTTGAGCTCCAGGCCGGGCACGTAGCTGCCGATCGTGGCCTGGACCAGGGCGAACGTGATCACGCTGACGCCCAGGAGGACCGGGAGCGAGTCCACGATCCTCCTGAGCGCGAACCTCCAGAGCACTGAAGGCGGGTCCCCGGCCCTACTTGCCGTCCGTCACGAAGACGTCCCTGGCGAAGAAGCTGGTCGTGACGAACGGGCTGAAGACGTAGTTCTTGACGCGCTTGTTGATCGCGCTGGGGCCGGTGCCGAAGAACAGCGGTGGCTGCGACGGCTCTTCGTTGATGATGTTCTGGAGCTGGAAGTAGATGGCCTTCCGCTTGGCCCGGTCGTAGGTCGCGACGGCGTCGTCGATCAGCTTGTCGGCCTGCGGGTTGCTCCAGCCCGGCGAGTTGAAGTTGCCGGCCGGGATGTTCCGCGAGTGGAACTGGTCCGGATTGGGGTCGATCCCGAAGCCGAGGCCGGACATCGCGAGGTCGAAGTTCCGGTTGTCCAGCAGTGCCGGCACGAGCACCTTGTTGAAGTCGACGTAGTTGGGCGTGGCGTCGATGCCGACGTCCTTCCACGCCTGCTGCAGCGCCAGCAGCAGGTTCTCGCGCACCTTGTTGCCGGCGTTCGTGATCATCTGGATCTTGAACTGCTTGCCGTCTTTCTCCCGGATGCCCGAACTGCCCACCTTCCAGCCGGCCCCGTCCAGCAGCTGCATCGCCTTCGCCTTGTCGAAGCCGTACCTCGGCGTCGCGTCCTTGTTGTAGGCCCACGACAGGGGCGGGATGGCGCTGTCCGCGATCGCGGCGTACGTGAAGTAGATCGCCTTGGCCATCGCGGCACGGTCGAGCGCGTGCATCATGGCCTGCCGGACCCGCACGTCCTGGAAGAAGGCGGACGCGGGGTGGTCCTGGCGCAGGTTGAAGGCGATGTACTCGTAGTTGAAGCCGGGGAACGAGACCAGGTCCAGGTGGGACACCGACCGGGCCTGGTCGGCCTGCGAGGGATCGATCGTCGCCACGTCGACCTCGCCGGTCGTCAGCTTGTTGAAGATGTCGAGCGACGAGCCCACGATCAGGTAGAGCCAGGTGTCGAGGTAGGGCGCGCCCCGGTAGTAGCTGTCGTTGCGGCCCATCGTCACCTGCTGGCCCTTCTTCCACTCCACGAACTTGAAGGGCCCGGACGTCACGGTCGGGTTCGTGTTCCAGTCCGCGGTGTTGATCTGGTCGCCGGTTAGGCCGCCCAGCACGTGCTTGGGCAGGATGCCCGGGCCCACGCCCAGCGTGGTCGCGAACGGGGCGTAGATCTTCTTGAGCTTGACGATGAACGTGTACGGGTCGGGGTTCTGCAGCTCCTGGATGTACTGGGTGTACGTCTGCCGCTGCTGCGACTTGACCGCCGTGTACTTCGGGTCGAAGCTGAGGTCGTAGGTGAAGCGGACGTCGTCCGACGTCAGCGGCTGGCCGTCGGTCCACTTGACGTCCTTCCGCAGCGTGAACGTGAACGTGAGTCCGTCGGGCGAGATCTTTGCCGGCCCGGTGGCGATGCGCCCGACCTGGTTTCCGGCGGCGTCGTAGCCCAGCAGCGGGTCGAGGATGCGCGTGATCACGTAGTTGCTTGCGTTGTCGTTGCTGAGCACGGAGTTGAACGTCTTCGGGTCGGCGATCGTCGCGGCGACGATCTTGCCGCCCCGCCTCGGAGTGACGCTGGTGGTGGTGCTGGGCTGGCCGCCGCAGGCCGCGAGGGCCTCGACCCCGCCGGCCCCGAAGGCCGCCAGTGCGGCCGCGGCGCCCACGCCCCTCAGGAAGTCGCGGCGCGACGAGTCCCGCAGGAACCTCTCGAACCGGTCGTAGCCACGGTCCGTCATGACCCCCCTCCTTGGGATGCTCCCCCTCTCACGCGCAAGCGCACGGGGCTCTCAGCCCCATGGTTGGCGCGGAATCATAGGGGAGGGCCGGTTCGCGCGTCAAAAGTCGATTTTCGCGGCCACGCAACCTGACTTGACACTCCGCTTGACCGGCGCTGAACGGGAGGGGCCCGTCGGGGAGAAACGTGGGCATCGGCAACCCATGGCCGGCGGCGTGCGGGCCCGGGGTCGAGGCCTCGGAAGGCCTGCGTCCGGCGGCCCGCCGCCGGCCCCCGAAGCCTTAGAATCGGGGAGCCCGCCACGCCGTCGAGACGATGCCACACGCCCCCGATACCTTCGTCCACCTCCACAACCACACCGAGTTCTCGCTGCTCGATGGTGCCAGTCGCATCCAGGCGATGGTGGCCAGGGCGGCGGAGCTCGGGATGCCCGCGCTCGCCCTGACCGACCACGGGGTGATGTACGGCGCCATCCAGTTCTACAAGGCGTGCCGGGCGGCCGGGATCACGCCGATCCTGGGCTTCGAGGCGTACGTGGCGCCCCGGGGCCGGACCGACCGGGACGTCCGGGCCGACCGTGACCCGTACCACCTGACCCTGCTGGCCGCCGACGCGGAGGGCTACCGCAACCTGATGGCCCTGTGCACCATCGGCCAGAAGGAGGGCCTGTACTACAAGCCGCGGATCGACCGGGAGGTGCTGGCCCGCCATTCGAAGGGCCTGGTCGTCCTCTCCGGCTGCCTGGGCGGCGAGGTCGCGACCAAGATCACGACGGGCGACATCGAGGGCGCCCGCGAGACGGTCGCGACCTATCGCGACATCTTCACCGCCGACCGCTACCTGCTGGAGGTCCAGCGCCACGGCATCGCCGCCCAGGAGCGGGTCAACGAGGCGCTCCGCAGTTTCTCCGACGAGTTCGGCCTCCGCCTGGTCGCGACGAACGACCTCCACTACGTCCACCAGCACGACGCTGAGCCCCACGACGTGCTGCTCTGCCTGCAGACGGGTGCCAACTTCGAGGATCCCAAGCGATGGCGGTTCGAGTCCCAGGACTTCTACCTGAAGACCCCCGCCGAGATGGCGGCGACGTTCCACGACATGCCCGGCGCCATCGCCGCCACCCTCGAGGTCGCGGACATGGTGAACCTGTCGATCGACATGGGCAGGTCGCTGCTGCCGCCGTTCGAGATCCCCGCCGGCATGAGCCACGACCAGTACCTGCGCCAGAAGGTCGAAGAGGGGCTGCGCTGGCGGTACGGCGACGACCCGCCCCGGGTGATGCGGGACCGGATCGACGTCGAGCTGGACGTGATCGCCCAGACCGGCTACGCGTCCTACTTCCTGATCGTCGCGGACTTCTTCGCGTTCGCACGCAAGCACGAGATCGTCACGGGGCCCGGGCGCGGAAGCTCGGCCGGCAGCCTCGTGGCGTACAGCCTGGGCATCACCAACATCGACCCCATCGAGCATGGGCTCCTGTTCGAGCGCTTCCTGAACAAGGACCGCGTGTCGATGCCGGACATCGACTGCGACTTCTCGGTCGAGGGCCGGGAGCGCGTGATCCGCTACGTCTCCGAGAGGTACGGCGCGGACCGGGTGGCCCAGATCATCACCTTCACGACGATGGCCTCGAAGGCCGCCATCCGGGACGTCGGCCGCGTCCTGGAGGTGCCCTTGAAGGAGACGGACCGGCTGTCCAAGCTGGTGCCGATCCACCAGGGCCGCTCCAAGTCCCTGGAAGACACGATCAGGGAGGTCCCCGAGTTCCGCGAGTCGTACGAGGCGGGACCCCAGCAGGGGCCGGATGGCCGGCCGTTCCACCTGAAGCGGCTCATCGACGTGGCCCGGACGTTAGAAGGCGTCTCCCGCAACGTCAGCGTCCACGCCGCGGGCGTCGTCATCGCGCCCGACCGGCTGGAGCGCTACGCGCCCACGCAGTGGGGTCCTCGGTCGGCGGGCGCCCCCGACGAACAGGCCCGCCAGGTGATCACCCAGTACGACATGAAGGCGGTCGGCGACATCGGCCTCCTCAAGATGGACTTCCTGGGCCTCCAGAACCTGGACATCATCAGCACCTGCCTGAGGCTGATCGAGCGGCACCGCGGCGTCGCGGTCGACCTGATGAAGCTGGGCACCGACGACCGCACCACCTACGAGCTGATCTCGAACGCCGACACGCACGGCGTGTTCCAGCTCGAGGGTTCGGGCATGCGCCGGATGCTGCTCGAGATGAAGCCGCAGTCGTTCGCCGACGTCACCGCCGCGAACGCGCTGTACCGCCCCGGGCCGATGCAGAACATCCCGGCGTACATCGCCCGCAAGCAGGGCCGGGAGCCGATCGAGTACCTGCACCCGAAGCTCGAGCCGATCCTGCGCGACAGCTACGGGGTGATCATCTACCAGGAGCAGGTGATGATGGCCGCCCGCGAGCTGGCCGGCTTCACCCTCTCCCAGGCCGACATCCTGCGCTCCGCGATGGGCAAGAAGGACAAGGTCAAGATGGCCCAGCAGCGCGACCAGTTCCTGGACGGCTGCGTGGCCAACGGCATCGACCGCGCGCTGGCCGAGCAGATGTTCGACGCGATCGCCAAGTTCGCGGAGTACGGGTTCCCCCGTGCCCACGCGGCCGCGTACGCCGTGATCAGCTACCAGACCGCGTACCTGAAGGCGAACTACCCGGTCGAGTACATGACCTCGCTCCTGACCCACATGCAGGGCAGCGCCGACAAGGTCGCCGCCGCGATCGTCGACACCAAGAAGCGCGGCCTGGAGGTGCTGGCGCCGGCCGTCAACGAGTCGGGCGCGGACTTCTCGATCGTCGGCGACCAGATCCTGTTCGGCCTGGCCGCGATCAAGAACGTCGGCCGCGGCGCGGTCGAGCAGATCGTCCAGGAGCGCGAGGCGTCCGGCGCGTTCCGGTCGCTGGACGACTTCTGCGAGCGCATGGCCGGCGTGCAGGAGGTCAACGCGCGGGCGCTGGACAGCCTGGTCCGGAGCGGCGCCTGCGACGTGTTCGGCGAGCGCAGCCAGCTGCTCGCCTCGCTGGAGCGGGCCCGCGCGCGCGCCGAGCAGGTGCGCCGAGACCGCGAGTCGGGCCAGATCTCCCTGTTCGGCCTGGTCGACGAGACGGAGGCCCAGCCGATGGACTACGGCATCCCCGCGGTGCCCCCGATGTCGTCCGAGGAGCGCCTGCGCAGCGAGAAGGAACTGCTCGGCCTCTACCTGTCGGACCACCCGCTGAACCGGATCGAGGCGGAGCTGGAGGAGGTCACCGACACGCGGCTGAACGAGGTCACGGCCGAGCTGATCGGTCGCGAGGTCAGGGTCGGCGGCCTGGTCCGCGCCTGGCGCCGCGTGGTCACCCGCAAGGGCCAGATCATGGCCTACGCGGAGCTGGAGGACCTGACCGGCGTCGTCGAGGTTACGTTCTTCCCGCGCGCGTACGACGACTTCCGCCGCTCCATGGAGGAGCCGGACGCGGTCGTGATCATCCAGGGCAAGGTGGACGCCGCCCGCGGCGGCGGCGCGCGCCAGGGGGCGCCCGCCGCACAGGCCCAGGTCGACGAGGAGCTGGACGCGGAGGAGGAGGAGCAGGAGGCCGTCACCCTGATCGCCGACGCGGTCTGGGACTGGGCGAGCCGCCAGGACATCGACCCGGTCGAGCGGCAGCGGCTGGTCCACGTCGACGTGCCCGAAGGCGGCCCCGAGGTCGTCGAGGAGATCGCCCGGGTGCTGGCCCGCCACGCCGGCGCGGACGAAGTGCAGCTGCACTTCCGCGTGCAGGGCAGCGAGGTGACCGTCCAGGTGGGGGAGCGGTTCCGGGTGGCGGCCGGGGTCGCGCTCAAAGCCGACCTGGATTCGCACTTCCAGCGCGAGGTCACCCGCCTGGAGACCGTGCGGCCGCGGGTGCCGGCGGCCGGCAATGGAAAAGGAAACGGGCGAAATGGCAACGGAAGGTCGAACGGCCGCTGAGTGGCAGAGCGTCGGGGGGCGGTATGTGGTCGTCAAGGCACTCGAGGACGGCGTGATCATCATGGGCTTGACGCGCGGCCGTGACACACGGTCCCACCACTCGGAGCGGCTCGACGCCGGCGAGGTGCTGATCGCCCAGTTCACTGACCTGACAGCGGCGATCAAGGTCAGGGGCCGGGCCGAGATCCTCACGGACGTCGGCACGGTCGCGTCCGGCCCGGATCGGTAGACGCCGCCCCGCTGACACAACGCTTACATAAGCCCTCGACGGCCCGGGACCGGCAACCGCCCCGGGTACGGTACTGTGTTCACAGGTGCCGGCTGGAACAGCTGGTGTCGCCTGGGAACGAGCCTGAATGATTCCGAGCCCCGCCCCACCACGCCAGGCGGTCCGTCGTTGGGGGTCGCGGCTGGGCGCCGCCGCGGTGGCCGTCGTCGGTCTGCTGCTCGGCCTGCCGGTCCGGCCCGCGCTGGCGGCCGCCGACGCGCAGATCACGGTCACGATCAGCCAGCGCTGGCAGCTCGCCGGCACGCAGGGCACGTGGACGCCGTACGTCGTCACCGTGCGCGACAGCGGGCAGTCCGCCTTCTCCGGCGACCTGTACCTGGTGCCCAACGACACCCGCTCCGTCGCCCCGTACACCTATCCGACGTACCACCTTCCCATCACAGTCGCGCGGGGGAGCCAGCGCTCCGACCGCTTCAACGTCATCGACGCGCCGGGCGGCTACTCGGTCGACCTGCGCGATGGCTCCGGCCGCGTGGTCGCGCACGCCGACGTCCAGGCGCCACCGAACGCCAGCAGCGCCTTCGGCGTCCTCAGCGACCTGACCCAGGCCAAGCAGAAGATCGAGGCGCCGCTGCACGCGCTGACCAGCGTGGACTCATCGCTGGCGCCCTTCGCCTCGCCCCAGGATTTCCCGACAAACGCGGTCTACCTCAGCGGCCTGAACGGGATCGTGGTCGACCAGTTCGACAGCGCGGCGCTGAGCCAGGCCCAGGCGCAGGCGCTCAAGGACTTCGTCGGCCTGGGCGGAACGCTGATCGAGGCGGGCGGCCCTTCGTGGCGTCGCACCCTGCTGTCACTCCCGCCCGAGCTCGTGCCGATGCGGCCAACGTCGACGGTCACGGCCTCGCTGTCGGCGCTGGCCGAGCTTGCCGGCCGGACCACCGACGCCACGGCCCAGGTGGCGAGCGGCCAGCTCGGCGCCGGCAGGGTCACCCTTGCGGCGGCCGACGGCACGCCGCTGGTCATCGAGGGCGGGTACGGCCCCGGCAAGGTGGTCGAGCTGGCGTTCGACCCGTTCGCGGAGCCGTTCGACACCCAGGTCGAGCTGGCCGGGATGGCGTGGTCGAACGCGATCAGCCGCGCCCTCAGCGGCGTCCAGGGCACCACGCGGGGGAGCTCGCTGCCCGGCGGCTTCGGCTCGTCGGTCAACTCGTCCTCGGCGGGGCTGTCCGCTGCGCCCGGCTCGTGGGCGCCTGGCTTCACCAGCAGCTCGGACCAGATCTTCAACATCCTGTCCGACGAGCCGTCGCTGGCGCCGCCGCCAGTGGGCCTGCTCGGCGGACTGCTGGTCGCGTACGTGCTGCTCGCGGGCGCGCTGAACTACCTCTTCCTGAAGGCCGCGGGCCGGCGCCAGCTCATGTGGATCAGCGTGCCGCTGATCGCGGTGGTGTTCACGGTCGCGGCATACGGGGTCGGCTTCGGCAGCCGCGGTTCCGACTTCCTGGTCACCGAGGTCCAGGTCCAGCGGCTCGCCCCCGAGGGCGCGGTGGAGTCCTACAGCTTCGAGGGCGTGTACCCGCCGCGCAAGGGCGACGTGACGCTGAGCCTGCCTGCCAACACGCTGGTGTCCACTGCGGTGGCGGTCGGGTCCTACGGTGACAGCCGCGGCGACGCGCTGATCACCCTCGGCGCCCACCCCGACGTGCTGCTGAGCAACGTGGCGGTCTGGACGCAGCGGCCGGTGCAGACGCTGACGGTCGCGCACCCGTTCACCTACCAGCCCGGGCAGTCGCTGCCGATCGACGCGCAGCTGAAGGTCCAGAAGGGCCACGTGGTGGGCAAGATCGTCAATCTCAGCCAGCGGCCGATCAGCGACCTGGAGCTGGTCAGCGCCTCCGGCTCCGAGGCGGTGCTCGCGACCAGGCTGCTGCCCGGCGGCAGCGAGTCGGTGGACGTGGAGCTCAGCGCCGGCCCGACGGGGCCGATCGCGAGCTCGCACGCAGTGGCGACCGCGATCCCGGGGGTGACGGAGAACTCGCGGGAGGCGATGATCCGCCTGGCCTCCAGCCAGGCGGTCAACGGCGTCCCGGGCGCGCTCGCGGTGGTCGGCTTCACGCAGGCGACGGACTCGATGAGCGTCGACGGCGCCCAGCCCGGCCGCTCGGTGGTGGCGGCGGTGGTCGAGCCGGTCACGCTGCAGTCGGCGGACGCGCTGTCGGGGATCGCGCCGCGACCGCGCCTGGTGTCCAACTACCGCAGCGCGGACGGCAGCACGAACGTCGACGTGTACGACTTCGACCTGCCCAACGGCCTGGCGACGCCGACCGTCCTGAGCTACCAGATGCCCGACATGTCGCAGCCCAACGTGCGCTCGGTGGAGGTGTACGACTGGAACGCCCACACGTGGCGGGCGCTGCCGAAGCAGTCCGTGACTGCGCGGAGCCAGGCCCCGGCGGCGCTGCAGCCGGGGGAGACGGCGCAGGGCGAGGTCAGGGTCCGGGTGGTCGAGGGGTTCGCGACGAACGGCCCCAACCTGGCGGTCGGAGACCAGCCGTCGGGATGAGAACGTGCGGGTGCGGATCGCTCCAGACGTCCCTCCCCCCTCGCGGGGGAGGAGGGCCCCCCAGGGCCCGGAGGGGGGTCGCTCAGGAAGAACCTCGACGAGTGTGGTACGCACCTTCCATCCCGACCCCCCCTGCGGCCCGTGGCCGGGCCTCCTCCACCGCGAGGGGGGAGCGACTGCTCTCGTGATCGAGGTCCAGGCGCTGCACAAACGGTTCGGCAGCCAGGTCGCTCTGGAGTCGGTCGACTTCATCGTTCCAAGGGCCGAGATCTTCGGCTTCGTCGGCCCCAACGGGGCCGGCAAGACCACCACCATCCGGATCCTGGCGACCCTCGCGGTCCCCGACTCGGGCACCGCCACGGTCGGCGGCATCCCCGTGACGGACGACCCACACGGCGTGCGCGAGCTCATCGGGTACATGCCCGACTTCTTCGGCGTGTACGACCGGCTGACGTCCGAGGAGT
>DASQZW010000251.1:0-108562 GCA_035638495.1 Terriglobales bacterium | reverse complement strand
GCTGGTGGGGGTCTGCTCGCGGGCGCTCGTGGTCAGGTTGACCACGGCCACCACGCCGGGGACGCCGTGGATGCGCTCGGCCGCGGCATCCACCGCGGCGGGGTCCGCCACCTTGCCGCGCAGGTACACGGTCCGGCCCTCGACCACGATGTCGAGGTCCTGTGGCGCCGCGCCTCCGTTCGCGACCGCCTGCCGGACCCTCTCCTCCAGGTCCGCCTCGGCCCGCGTGCGCCCGCCGGTCAGCTCCGCGTAGCGCTCGCGGGCTCGTGACTGCACGTCGTTCAGGCGCCGGCGCGCGCCCTCCCGGCGCTCCCGGTCGTAGACGACGAAGCCGATGCCCACGGCGGCCGCGCCCAGCAGCACGACGCCGGCGATGCCGGCCACGCCCCATGGCGACACGCGCCGCCTGCGGGGCTGCAGCCGCCGCGTCAGGTCGGTGCGGAGGGAGCCGGCGAAACGGATTCCACGCCTGCGCATGGCTTCGATGTCGAGTTCGTCGAGACGCTGTACCAGAGTTCCGCGGGCCGAGTCGAGCGCGCCGATCGCCGTGTCCAGCGCCCGCTCAGCCCGCCACCTACTTGCGTTGCCCATGCGCGTAGGCTATCAAGTTTGGTTCCTGCGTGTTGCTCGGGAAATCGCGCAAAACCTGTACAGGTTTTTGTTCAAGCACCACTGGAAGGGCTGACGTGCAATTCGTCCGGGTCGACCAGGCGTTCCTGCCGCGTGCCTGGAAAGTGCACGCGCGTGCCGGGCCGGCCCGGACTGCCGAGCTCCCACCCGGCGGCGTACAGCTCGGCCGCCCGGGCGAGGTCGTGCGCCTGGACCGCGCGCCGGCCGTCGGTGAAGGTGAGGCTCGGCCGCGCCCCCGGAAAGCCGAGGCGCACCTCACCGCCTGTCTTCAAGTGATAGCGGTAGTCGTCGAGTGAGCCAGCCTCGGCGGTAGCGACCAGCTGACCCAGCGTCGGCAGGTCGCCGGCCCGCATCGCCTCACGCAGGCCGGCGCGGCGCTCCCGGCTGGCCAGCCGGTCCCGGCGCCGCAGCTCGGTCAGGAGCACGTCGCGCTCCGCGCGCAGCTCCGCGAGCTGCTGCTCGACCGGCCGCATCCTGGCGCGCACGCCGGCCACCCGCGCCTCGATCTCCTCGCCGGAGAGCGCCGTCAGGTCGTCAGCCACCGGTCCGCCTCCCGCTTCCCGCGCACGTGCACGACCGGCAGGCCCGACGCTGAGAGCAGCGAGACGACTCGCCCGCGGGACCGGCGCTCGTAGTTCCACACCCACATCAGGAACTGCCACTCGAGGCGCTCGGGGCAGCCGTCCGGGAGACCGGGGCCGGGCCGGCCTCGATAGCGCCAGGAACGCACGATCACCCGCCGGAGGCAGGTCAGACGGGGCACGTCGAGGAAGACTACGGCCTCGGCGCGCGAGAGCCGCCGCTCGAGCGTGCCCCCGTAGTTGCCGTCCATGACCCACCCGTCGCGAGCGGTGAGGTCGTCGACCCGAGCCGGCCATTCGTCGGCGGGCGTGTGCTGCCAGCCAGGCCGCCAGTACTCCGCGTCGAGGTGGATCACGGGCAGGCCGAGCACCTCGGCCAGGCGTACGGCGAAGGTGGTCTTGCCGGCACCGGACGAACCGACGACCAGCACGCGCCGCCAGCCGAGGTCACGCGCCGACCGCGCGGAGGCGGGCGCCGCGAACGCCGCCGGCGGGTCCGTCACCCCACGCCCAGGCCCACGTCGACCACGATCCCAACGAAGGGTATCCCGTGTGACCCCCATCTGAGGCACCGGTGCGACATGCCCATCCCCGACCAGGCCCGCTCGACGAGCGCCGTCAGGGTTTATCAACATTCTTGTTGACAAATCGGTACAATCCACAGCATCGATGGACCGCAAGCAGGACGTCCTCGCGCTGCTGAAGGCCAGGGGCTCGGCCGGCCTGGCGGACGTGGCGGAGCACCTGGGCGTGAGCAAGCAGGGCGCGCTCCGGCACCTGGAGACGCTGCTGGCCCGGGGTCTGGTGGAAGTGTCGACGGACGAGCACCGGGGACCGGGACGACCCGGCCACGTCTACCGGCTGACGCCCGCCGCCGGCGACCACTTCCCCAGCGGCCACCGCGAGCTCGCCGGGGAGCTGGTCGAGTTCCTCGACCAGGCGGAGCTGGAGCGCTTCTTCGCCGCTCGCGCGCGGCGGCTGGAGGCCGAGTACGGTGCGCGGCTGGCCGGCCTAGACTTCGCGGGGCGCGTCCGCGAACTGGTCCGGCTGACGAGCGAGCGCGGTCACATGACCGAGCTGCTGGAGGCGGAAGACGGCGGGCTCCAGCTTCGACACTGCAACTGCCCCATCCAGGACGTCGCCGCCCGAGGCGGCCATCCGTGCCGGCAGGAGCAGGACCTGTACCGGCGGCTCCTCGGGGCCCCGGTCGTCCGTTCGAGCTGGCTCGGCGACGGCGACGCGAGCTGCACCTACGACATCACCAACGCTGAGAGGAAACACATTGGCTGACTTCGAGATCAAGGACCTGCACGTCTCCGTCGAGGGGCGCGAGATCCTGCGCGGCGTCTCCCTGGGCCTGAGCCGGGGCGAGGTACACGCGGTCATGGGGCCCAACGGATCCGGCAAGAGCACGCTCTCGAACACCCTGATGGGCCACCCCGGCTACGAGGTGACGGCCGGTGAGGTGCTGTTCGGGGGTCGCGACCTGCTGGAGCTGGAGCCCGACGAGCGGGCCCGCCTGGGCGTCTACCTCGCCTTCCAGTACCCGACCGTCGTGCCCGGCGTGACCATGGCGAACTTCCTGCGCACGGCGCTGAACGCCAGGCGAGGCTACGACGGCAAGGACAAGTCCAAGGCAATCTCGCCGCGCGAGTTCCGCGCGCTCCTGAAGGAGCCCATGCAGACGCTCCGGATGGACGACAGCTTCCTCTCCCGCTACATCAACGAGGGGTTCTCCGGCGGCGAGAAGAAGCGCGCCGAGATCCTCCAGATGGCGGTGCTCAAGCCGGAGATCGCGATCCTCGACGAGACGGACTCCGGCCTCGACATCGACTCCATCAAGTTCGTGAGCGAGGCGATCAACTCGATGCGCGGCCCGGACCTGGGCGTGCTCATCATCACCCACTACACCCGGATCCTCCAGTTCATCAAGCCGGACGTCGTGCACGTGCTCGTGAACGGGCAGGTCGTGCGCTCAGGCGGCTCGGAGGTGGCCGACGCGCTCGAGCGGACCGGGTACGCGGAGTGGGCGGACGAGCCCGCCGCGGCCGCCGTCAGCGATTCCAAGGAGGTGAGGTAGCCATGGCCGTCGTGCCACAGATCAGCGTCGGCGAGGACTACCGCGAGAAGTACGGGTTCTTCGACCCCGAGAAGTACGTCTTCAAGGCCAAGCGGGGCCTGAGCGAGGAGATCGTCAGGGAGATCTCCTGGATGAAGGGCGAGCCCGAGTGGATGACGGAGCTGCGGCTTCGGTCGCTCCGGATCTTCGAGAGGAAGGCCATGCCGACCTGGGGCGCCGACCTGTCGCGGATCGACTTCGACAACATCTTCTACTACCTGAAGTCGACCGAGAAGCAGGGCAAGTCCTGGGACGAGGTGCCGGACGACATCAAGCGCACCTTCGACCGGCTCGGCGTGCCCGAGGCCGAGCGCAAGTTCCTGGCCGGGGTGGCCGCCCAGTACGAGTCGGAGGTGGTCTACCACTCGCTGCACCAGGAGCTGGAGAAGAAGGGCGTCGTCTTCCTGGACACCGACACCGCTCTCCGCGAGCACCCCGACCTCTTCAAGGAGTACTTCGGCACGATCATCCCGCCGGCGGACAACAAGTTCTCCGCGCTGAACACGGCGGTCTGGTCGGGCGGCTCGTTCATCTACGTGCCCAAGGGCGTCCGGGTGGACATCCCGCTGCAGGCGTACTTCCGCATCAACGCCGAGAACATGGGCCAGTTCGAGCGGACGCTGATCATCTGCGACGAGGGCTCGTTCGTCCACTACATCGAGGGCTGCACCGCCCCGATCTACACGACGGACTCCCTGCACTCGGCAGTCGTCGAGATCGTCGTCAAGCGAGGCGCTCGCTGCCGCTACACCACGATCCAGAACTGGTCGACGAACGTCTACAACCTCGTCACGAAGCGCGCGGCCGCCTACGGCGACGCCACCATGGAGTGGGTCGACGGCAACCTGGGCTCACAGATCACGATGAAGTACCCCTCCGTCTTCCTGATGGAGCCGGGCGCCAAGGGCGATGTGCTCAGCGTGGCGTTCGCCGGCAGGGGTCAGCACCAGGACGCCGGCGGCAAGATGGTGCACGTCGCGCCGTACACGACCTCGACCATCACGTCCAAGTCGATCTCGAAGGCCGGGGGCCGCACGTCCTACCGGGGCCTCGTCAAGGTCCATCCGAACTGCCACGACGTGAAGTCCTTCGTGAAGTGCGACGCGCTCCTGCTGGACGACGAGTCCATCAGTGACACGTACCCGTACATCGAGTGCGACGAGCCGCAGGTGAACCTCGCCCATGAAGCGACGGTGAGCAAGGTCTCGGACGAGCAGCTGTTCTACCTGCAGAGCCGGGGCATCCCGCAGGCCGAGGCCGAGACGATGATCGTGAACGGGTTCATCGAGCCCTTCACGAAGGAACTGCCGCTCGAGTACGCGGTGGAACTCAACCGGCTGATCCAGCTCGAGATGGAGGGGTCGGTCGGCTGATGGCGTTCACGATCGAGGCCGTGGAGGAACTCGCCTCGCTCCACGGCGAGCCGGAGTGGGTGCGTGCCCGCCGGCGGGAGGCGTTCGCCGCGTACGAGCGGCTGCCCATGCCGTCGCGCTCCGACGAGGAGTGGCGGCGGACCGACATCCGGGGCCTGGACCTCGGCGCGTTCGAGGCGTTCGAGCGGGGCGACGGCAGCGCGCCCACTGACCCCATCGAGGACACGGCCGGGGTGCTGCGCCAGCGCGGCTCCGAGCCGGGCGTCGTGGAGCTCGACCCGGCGGTCGCCGCCCGCGGCGTCCTGCTGATGCCGCTGTCGCGCGCGGTGACGGAGCACGCCGACCTGGTGCGGCCGCACCTGTTCAGCGAGGCGCGGCCCGATCGCGACAAGTTCTCGGCGCTGCACGCCGCACTGTTCAGCGGCGGCACGTTCCTGTACGTACCGGACGGGGTCGCGGTGGAGCGGCCGCTGATCTCGCAGTTCTGGTCCTCCGGCGGCGGCGCCGCGGTTCTGCCGCACACGCTGATCGTGGCCGGGCGGGGCAGCAGCTTCAACTACCTCGACGAGTACCTGTCGCCGGACCTCGACCGTCCCGCGCTGACCAGCGGTTCCGCGGAAGTCATCGCCGGCGAGGGCGCGAACGTCGGCTACCTGTCGCTGCAGCGGTGGGGCCGGCACGCCTGGCAGTTCGCCGACCAGCGGGTCCGGGCCGAGCGCGACGCCACGGTCCGGCTGGTGGCGGTCGGCCTGGGCGGGCGCTTCGCCAAGAACCGGATCGAGGCGACGCTCGCCGGACCGGGCGCGAGCGCCGAGCTGAAGGCGCTGTTCTTCGGTTCCGGGCAGCAGTTCTTCGACTTCCACACGCTCCAGGAGCACCGTGTCGGCAACACGACGAGCGACCTCCTGTTCAAGGGCGCGCTCCGCGACGAGGCCCGCAGCGTGTACGCAGGGCTGATCCGCATCGATCCCGGGGCGAGCCGCTCCGACGCGTACCAGGCCAACCGGAACCTGCTGCTGTCGAAAGCCGCCAGGGCGCACTCGATCCCGATGCTGGAGATCCTGAACAACGACGTCCGGTGCACCCACGGCGCGACCGTGGCGCCGGTGGACCCGGAGCACCTCTTCTACCTGGAGAGCCGCGGCATCCCGGCCGCCACGGCCGAGCGGATGATCGTGCACGGCTTCTTCGGCGAGGTGCTCGACCGCATTCCCGTGCAGCAGGCACGGGACCTCGTGGAGCACGAGTTGGAGGCGCGGATCGGCTAGATGAGCAAGCACCTGGTGGGGAAGATCGACGACCTCGAGGTCGACACCATGCGGAAGGTCGTCGTGGACGGGCAGGAGATCTGCCTCGCCCACGCGGAGGACGGGCAGTACTACGCGCTCGGCGATATCTGCACGCACGAGGAGTACTCCTTGAGCGAGGGTGAGCTGTGGGGGCTCGACGTCGAGTGCCCGGCTCACGGCTCGCGGTTCAACCTGCTCACCGGTGAGGTCACCGGGCTGCCGGCCGTGGTGCCCGCCCGGACCTACCCCGTCACGGTGGAGGGTGACGATGTCTACATCGAGATCTGAGGCGCCCCCGGCGCTCGACGTCGAGGCCATCCGGAAGGACTTTCCCTTCTTCGAGAGCGGGATCGCCTACCTCGACTCGGCCAACACCTCGCAGCGGCCGCGCCAGGTGCTCGACGCCATGCAGGACTACTTCACGCGCTACAACTCCAACATCCATCGCTCGGTGTATCGCACCTCGATGGAGGCGACGGAGCACTACGACCAGGCCCGTCGCAAGGTCCGCGAGTTCATCAACGCCGCGTCGTCGAAGGAAGTCATCTTCACACGCAACGTAACCGACAGCATCAACCTGGTCGCCTACTCCTGGGGCCGGACGAACATCCGGGAGGGCGACCTGATCGTGCTGACGGTCATGGAGCACCACTCGAACCTGGTGCCCTGGCAGATCCTGGCTCAAGAGAAGGGCGCGCGCATCGAGTACGTCGACATCGACGACGCGGGGGAGCTGCGGCTCGACCAGTTCCATGCCCTGCTGGAGCAGCGGCCGAAGCTGGTCGCCTTCGCGCACGTCTCGAACACGCTGGGCACGATCACGCCGTATCGCGAGATGACGGCGGCCGCCCACGACGCCGGCGCCGTGGTGCTGATCGACGGCGCGCAGGGCGTTCAGCACGTCGGTGTGGACGTTCGCGAGGTAGGCTGCGACTTCTACGGGTTCACCGGCCACAAGGTCCTGGGGCCCACCGGGGTCGGCGTCCTCTACGGGCGTCGCGACCTGCTGGAGGCGATGCCCCCGTTCGAGGGCGGCGGCGACATGATCAAGGCCGTGTTCCTGGATCACACCGAGTACGCCGACCTGCCCGCGAAGTTCGAGGCCGGCACGCCCGCCATCGCCGAGGTGATCGGGCTGGGCGCCGCGATCGACTACCTGCGCGAAGTCGGGCTGGACGCCATCCGGGCCCACGAGCGAGAGCTGACCGAATACGCGATGGGGGCGCTCGGCGAGATCGACGGCCTGCGGATGTTCGGGCCGCCGGCCGCGCGCCGGGCCGGCGTGGTTCCGTTCGACATCGAGGGCATCCACCCGCACGACCTGGCCACGATCCTGGACCGGCACGACGTGTGCCTGCGGGCGGGCCACAACTGCGCGATGCCGTTGATGCACCGGCTGGACGTGGCAGCGCTTGCCAGGGCCTCCTTCTTCCTCTACACGACGAAGGACGAAATCGATCGCCTCGTGGTGGGATTGCACGATGCGAAGAGGATCTTCGCCTGATGGCGGCTGACGACCAGTTCTACCGCGAGTTCATCCTGGACCATTACAAGAACCCCCGGAACTTCGGGCGGCTCGAGGGCGCGAGCGTCTCCCACGAGGAGTACAACCCGCTCTGCGGTGATCTGGTCGGCATGGACTTCCGGATCGAGGACGGCGTGATCGAGGATGTCCGGTTCCACGGCCGCGGCTGTGCGATCTCCCAGGCCTCCGCTTCGCTGATGACGGAGCGGCTGAAGGGCATGTCCGTGGACGAGGCCCGCCAGATCTCCAAGGACGACGTGCTGGGCGAGCTCGGCATCGACATCTCACCGGCCCGGCTGAAGTGCGCGCTGCTCACGCTGAAGGTGCTGAAGGTCGGCGCCTACGGCCTGGCGGGCGACGAGGAGGACGACGAATGAGCGAGACCGGAACCTCGTTTCGCGACCTGAAGCTTGACGAGATCAAGCCGATGATCGACGGCGGGGAGTACGAGGTCGTCGACGTCCGTGAGGGCTGGGAGCGCGAGCGCGGCCACATCCCCGGATCGCGGCACGTCGTTCTGGCCCGGATCCTCGCGAATCCGCAGGGCGTGCAGTTCCGGGACAGGACGATCTTCGTCTGCGAGATCGGTGAGCGGTCGGCGGTCGCCTCGGAGATGGCGATCGCGCTGGGCGTGAAGGACGTCGTCAACTTCCGCGGCGGCACCAAGGCGTGGCGCGAGGCGGGGCTGCCGCTGGAGATGGGGAGCTGAGCGAGATGACTCAGGAACAGCAGGCGGCGACCGTCAGGGAGGAGGAGGTCTACGACGCACTTCGAGAGTGCTACGACCCGGAGATCCCGGTCAACATCGTGGACCTGGGCCTGATCTACGAGGTCGCCATCCAGCCGAAGCGTGTGGATGTGAAGATGACGCTGACCGCCCTGGGCTGCCCGATGGCGGGCGAGGTGATGACGGACGTCCGCGACCACCTGCTCCAGATCCCGGGCGTGGAGGAGGCGGGGGTGGAGCTGGTCTACGAACCGCCGTGGACGCCGGAGCGGATGACCGAGGACGCCCGCTGGGAGCTGGGCATGGTCTGACGCGGCCGCCGCCGCGTCCCGCCTTTTCGCACATCGGTCCCCATGTGCAGTTCCCGAGCGCCGGGAACCGCACATCGGTCCCGATGTGCGGTCCGGGCTGCACTGTACTCGGAGGCAGAGGGCGCCGGTCCTACGGCCCCAGCTTCAGCTTCGGGAAGCACGCGCGGTAGAACCCGCGGTCGCGCGTCAGCAGCCGCTCCGCGTGCACCATGGCGTGCGCACCCACCAGGAAGTCGGCCACCACCTGCTGTTGGCGCCCGTTCAGGGGCGCGCCTCCCTTCCGCTGGTACGCCTTCCACGTCTGGCCGGCCATGTGCAGCGAGGCCAGGCCGAACGGGACCAGCTTCAGGCCCGTGTCGCGCAGGAACAGCTTGAGCTCGAACTCCCGGTTGAAGTAGGCGCCCAGCTCGGCTACGACCGTCGGCGAGATCACAAGCGCCCCGGCCTCGGCCGCCTTCGCCAGGCGCTGCTCCGACTCGGCGCCGTGCTCGGCCTCCGGGACCAGGACGTCCAGCAGGACCGGCGAATCGACCGCCGTGATCACCCGGCGCCCCGCTGCTCGTTCAGCAGGTCGTCCGGCCGGCGCCCGGCCAGTCCCGTCAGGTGTCCCCGATACCGAGAGAACGGGTTGGTCCGCAGCACCTTGCGCAGCCGGTAGCTGCCGTTCGGCTCGGCGACGAACTCCACCTCGTCTCCCGTTCGGAGGCCCAGCTCGTCGCGGACCTGCTTCGGGATGGTGATCTGCCCCCTATCCGTGAGCCTTGCGCCCACCGAACAATTGTATGCCCGATCGCTTGACACGGCTATACGACGCCGGCATATACCCTGTCGGACCATGAACGCTGCCGAGCCGGGCAAGACGAGGGTTGGCTTCGTGGGCCTGGGCCTGATGGGCCTGCCCATGGCCCGCAACATCCTGAACGCCGGCTACCACCTCACGGTCTGGAACCGGACCGCGGCCAAGGCGGCGCCGCTGGTCGCGGGCGGCGCGCGGCAGGCCGGCAGCGCTGCCGACGTCGCCCGGGTCTCCGACGTGGTCGTCACGATCGTCACCGACAGCCCCGACGTCGAGGCGGTGGTCGGGAGCGCGGACGGCGTGCTCAGCGGCGCGACGGCCGGCTCGACCTGGATCGACATGAGCACGATCTCTCCGGAGGTCACCCGCCGGCTCGGAGCGGCGGCGGCCGAACGTGGCGTGGCCGCCCTCGACGCCCCCGTGAGCGGCGGCCCACCGGGCGCCGAGGCCGGCACGCTCTCGATCATGGTCGGGGGCGACCAGGAGGTCTTCGACGCCTGCCTGCCCCTGCTCCAGACGATGGGCAAGACGATCACGCGCGTCGGCGATCTCGGTGCCGGGCAGGTGACGAAGGCGTGCAACCAGGTCGTGATCGCGGCGACCCTGGCCGGCATCGCCGAGGCCCTGGTCCTGGGCGCCAAGGCGGGTGTGGATCCGTCGCTGATCCGCCAGGCCCTGCTCGGGGGCTACGCGGGCAGCAGACTGCTCGAGGTGCACGGCCAGCGCATGATCGACCACGCCTTCGACCCCGGCTTCTTCGTGAAGCTGCACGACAAGGACCTGCACATCGTGCTCGACATGGCCCGCGGCCTCGGGGTCGCCGCTCCCGTCTCGGCCCTCGCCGCACAGCACTTCAACGCCCTGATCGCGGACGGGGACGGCGAGCTCGACAACTCCTCGATGCTCAAGGTCTACGAGCGGCTTGCCAGGACGACCATCGCGTAGACGCGCCGTCGGCGGCACGGCGGCCCCTCGGCGCTGCAAGATGAAGGTGCATGCCCACCGGCATCACCTGGGACCGGCCGCTGGCGGATCGCCTGGTTCGCGGACTGTCGCTGAGCGTGCTCGGCCAGCTCGCGCTGCCGGAGCCGCTCGCGCGTCTCCTCGTGCTCGGACGCAGCGACTCGCCGCCCGACGGCAAGATGGCGCTCGCCGCCGTCCTCGTGCCGACGGCCGCGGGCGGCACGGCAGTTCTCAGCCCGCTCGGGCTCGGCCGGGCCGGCGCCACGCGCATCCCGGTCGCCGTCGCGGAGCGGTTCTCCGGACGGCCGGCGGCCGGCGGCTTCTTCGTGCCCGGGCCGGACGGCGAGGACCGCTTCCTGGTCGCGCCCGGCCTGATGCGCCACGTGACGGTCACCTGCGGCTCGTGGCCGCTGCTGCTCCCTCTCATCGGAGCCCGGGCGCCGGCGCTGCCGAGCGGCGACCTGGGGTCGGTGGCCGCCGATCTCGACCGCCTCTGTGAGGTGCTCGACGCGGTCGTCGGGGCGATGTACGAGGCCCAGGATCTCCCGGTGCCGCCGCTCGACGTGGTGCTGCGGCCCACTGCGGCGAGCGTGGAGGGCGCAGTGTCGGGCCTGCGCAAGCTGACCAGGTCGACGCTGTCGCGTCTGCCCACCAACCGCGCGCCCGGCGAGGTGTTCGACCCGTCCTCGGACGCGCCGACGGGCGAGGAGCCGACCAGCTTCGCCGACGTGGGCGGCCAGGAGGCGGCGCGCACCGAGCTCGAGACCATCTGTCTGGCGGTCAAGCAGCCGGACGCCTTCCGCGCCTGGGGCGCGCGCCCGCCGCGAGGCGTCCTCCTGTACGGTCCCCCCGGCACCGGCAAGACGCTGCTGGCCCGGGCGCTCGCGCACGAGGCGGGAGCGCGATTCCTGCACGTGCGCGCGTCCGACGTGGTGTCCAAGTGGTACGGCGAGGCCGAGAAGCGGATGCAGTCGGCGTTCGACCGGGCCCGTGCCGAGGCGCCGACCGTGATGTTCTTCGACGAGATCGACGCGCTGGCGCGGAACCGGGAACTGGCCCACGAGGCCACCCACCGGATCGTCAGCACGTTCCTCGAGAACATGGACGGCCTTCGCGAGGTCGAGGGCGTGATCGTGCTCGCCGCCACCAACCGGCCCGAGGCGGTGGACGAGGCCCTGCTGCGGCCCGGCAGGTTCGACCGCCTGGTGGAGGTGCCGCTGCCCGTCCGTGAGGACCGCCGCGCCATCTTCCGCGTCCACATGCGGCGGGCCGAGCGCAAGGCCGCGCGGCCGCTCTTCGCGGAGCTCGACGCAGAGCAGTGGGACGCGCTGCTGGATGCCTCGAAGGGCTTCAGCGGCGCGGACGTGGCCGAGACCGTGCGGCGAGCACTGGAGGCGAAGGTCCGGTCCGGGGCCACAGCCGGCCGCATCGAGGCCGACGAACTGCTTGCAGTTGCCGGCGGGGTGGCGCGGCCGTTCTAGGCTTCCTCGCGTGAGCGGCGGGCACTCCCACGGCGTCTACCACGACCGTGACGCGGTGCGAGCGGTGATCGTGAGCGCGATCGTCCTCGGGGTCGCCGCCGTCGTCGAGATCGTGGCGGCGGTGTTCAGCGGCTCGGCGAGCGTCATGGCCGACGGCCTCCACAACTCGGGCGACGTTCTCACCACGTTCGTCCTGCTGTTCGCGTTCGCCCTGGCCCGCCGGCCGGCCACCCGCCGCTTCCCGTCCGGCTACGGCCGCATCGAGGACATCGCCACGCTGGTGATCGTCGTCGTCATCGTGGTGACCGCCGCCATCGCCGGGTTCGAGTCCGTCCGCAAGCTGTTCCAGCCGGAGCAGTACCACGACATCGCGTTCAGCCTGTTCGCGGCGGCGCTCGGCATCGTCGCCAACCTGTCCGTGTCGGAGTACAAGGTGCGGGTGGGCCGCGGGGTCGGGTCGACCGCGCTGGAGGCGGACGGCATCCACTCGCGCGCCGACGCGCTCGTCTCCGCGGGCGCGTTCGCCGGCATCGGGCTGGCGGGGCTCGGCCTCCCGCTGGCGGACCCGATCGCCGGCCTCGTCATCACGGGCGCGATCCTGTACATCCTGGGCGGCACGCTGCGCAAGCTCGTCCTCCGGATGATGGACGCGGTCGACCCGCAGCTCATCGACGAGCTCACCGCGGCGGCCGGTCACACGGACGGGGTGCTGGGCGTCCACCACGTCCGCGCCCGCTGGGTCGGCCGCGAACTGGTCGCGGTCATGCACGTGGACCTCGACGCGAGCATCTCACTGAAAGACGCGCACGCGATCGCCCAGCACGTCGAGCACGAGGTGGCGCACGCGGTGCCGGGGGCCACGGTCGACATCCACATGGACCCCGGGATCGAGGCGCACGAGCACGCCGGCCACGACCACTAGGCGCGCGGTCAGGAGGCCGCCGGATCCTCGCCGACGCACGTTCCTGGCGACTTTCGGTGGAGCGTACACTTGAGTACTGATGACCGTGCCGTACAGTCCTGGACTCGAAGGCGTCGTCGCCGCCCAGACCGAGATCAGTGAGGTAGACGGGCAGAATGGTCGGCTCATCTACCGTGGCGGCTATCTGATCCAGGAGGTCGCAGGTCGCTCCTTCGAGGATATCGCCTACCTCCTCTGGAACGGCGAGCTGGCCGACGACGCACAGCTTCGCGACTTCAACGGCAAACTCACGGCCCGGCGCGCGCTGAACGGCGCCGCGCGCGCCGCGCTGGGAGGGCTGCCGGCGGACGTGGATCCAATGGACGCCCTGCGCACGCTGCTGTCGGCACAGGGGGCGGCTCCCGGCTGCCCCAAGCCGAGCCTCGACGACGCGATCGCCGCCACCGCGGTGACGCCGACAGCGATCGCCGCGTACTACCGGCACCAGCGTGGTCAGCAGCCGGTCGAGCCGCGCACCGACCTCGGCCACGCGGCGAACTTCCTCTACATGCTCGACGGCCGGGACCCGGACCCCGATCGCGTGCGCTACCTGCAGTCGTATCTCGTTCTGCTGGCCGACCACGGCCTCAACGCGTCGACGTTCACCGCACGCGTGATCTGCTCGACCGGCAGCGACATGTGGTCATCGGTCGTCGGCGCGGTCGGCGCGCTGAAGGGCCCCTCCCACGGGGGCGCCGCGACGGCCGCGATGAACATGATCGAGCGGGTCGGCGGCCCCGACCACGCCGAGCGGTTCGTCATGGACGCCCTCGACCGCAAGGAGCGGCTGATGGGCTTCGGGCACCGCGTCTACCGCACGTACGATCCCCGCGCCAAGATCCTGCGCGACCTGTGCCGCGAGGCCAACCGCGAGTTCTACGACGTGGCGTTCAGGGTCGAGGAGGTAGCGCTGCGGGAGCTCGTGGCGCGCCACCCCGAGCGGCCCAATGCGACGAACGTCGACTACTACTCGGCGGGCGTGCTGGCGGCGGCTGGCTTCCCCACGGAGTTTTTCGCGAGCGTTTTCGCCGCCTCGAGGATGGCGGGCTGGACCGCCCACGTGCTCGAGTACACGTCCAAGGACGGCCGGATCATCCGGCCCGCGTCGGAGTGGGTCGGGCCCGACCCGGAGAAGCGAGCGGCCGTCCTGACGACCTAGCGGTCGCCGTCGGAAACCGGCGGGGGCCGCCCGCCGGTTTCCGGCGAGCGAGCCACCCTACACTGAGCTTCGTGCCCGACAACGAATTCGACGTGGCCGTGCTGGGCAGCGGCACCGGCGGCTACACCGCGGCGATCCGCGCGGCTCAGCTGGGCAAGCGCACGGTCATCGTGGAGGTCGCCAAGCTGGGCGGCACGTGCCTGCACATCGGCTGCATCCCGACCAAGGCGCTCCTCGAGACGTCGGGCCTGTTCAACAAGCTGCACGCCCGCCGCCAGGAGTACGGCATCGAGGCAGGCGACGTCGCCTTCGACTACGAGCGCATCGCCGTGCGCCGCGACGCGGTGGTGGACCAGCTCTGGAAGGGCGTGCAGGGCCTGATGCGCAAGAACAAGATCGAGGTCGTGTACGGATGCGGGCGGCTCGAGGGCGAGGGACGCATCCGCGTCGACGATCGTGCGATCCAGGCGGCCGCGATCATCGTCGCGACGGGCTCCTCGCCTCGATCGCTGCCCGGCCTCGACTTCGACGGCGAGCGCATCGTCAACTCCGACCACGCCACGAAGGCGCGGCGCCTGCCCGCCTCGGTCGCGATCATCGGCGCCGGCGCCGTCGGCGTCGAGTTCGCGACGTTCTACCGGCAGATGGGCGCGGCCGTGACGCTCATCGAGGCGCTGGACCGGCTCGTGCCCCTCGAGGACGAGGAGGTCTCGCGTGTGCTGCTTCAGGCGTTCAAGCGCTCCGGCATCGACTGCCGCGTCGGGGCCCGCGTCGAGGGGGCCCGCGTCGAAGAAGGCGAGGTCGCCGTCCGGCTGGCGGACGGCGAGGTCCGTACGGAGCAGCTGCTGGTCGCGGTGGGCCGCGGCCCGAACAGCCGGGACATCGGCCTGGAGCAAGCGGGCGTAGAGGTCGACGAGCGCGGCGTCGTGAAGGTCGACGAGTGGATGCGGACCTCGGCGCCCGGCGTGTGGGCGATCGGCGACGTGGTCGGCGGCTACCAGCTCGCCCACGCCGCTGCCCACGAGGGCATCGTGGCCGCGGAGGACGTCGCCGGCCGGCGCGTCACGCCGATGGAGCAGGAGCTCGTGACGCGCTGCACCTACTCCACGCCGGAGATCGCGTCGGTGGGGCTGACCGAGGCCCAGGCGCGGGAGCGGGGCCGCGAGGTCCGCGTCGGGAGGTTCCCGTTCGTGGCCAACGCGCGCGCGATCATCCACGGCGAGACCGCCGGCTTCGCCAAGATCGTCGCGGACGCGAAGACCGGTCAGCTGCTGGGCGCCCACGTGATCGGCGTCCAGGCCACCGAGCTGATCGCCGAGCCGGCGCTGGCGCAGCTGTTCCGGGGCGATCCCTGGGAGATCGGCCGCAACATCCATCCGCATCCGACCCTCAGCGAGGCGATCGGCGAAGCCTCCCTCGCAGTCGACGGCGTGGCGCTCAACATCTAGAAGACCGATGGCAGAGACGAAAGCACAGGTCGCGAAACGGAAGGCGTTCCATCCCGACTGGCGGTTCCAGGAGCCGGTCGACTGGCGTGATACGGACCTCGACGAGCAGACGCTCCTGGAGTGGTTCCACCTCATGCTGCTGGGCCGGCAGATCGACTACCGCTGCCAGGTGCTGAACCGGCAGGGCCGCGCGCCGTTCATCATCTCGGTTGCCGGCCACGAGGCGGCGCAGGTCGGCGTGAGCTGGCCGCTCCGACCCAAGTACGACTGGATCGCCCCGTACTACCGCGACATCGTCCTGTGCTTCCGCATGGGCCTGACGCCGCTCGACCTGATGCTCTCGGTGCTGGCGAAGCCGGATGACCCGGCCTCGGGCGGCAAGCAGACGCCCGGCCACTTCTCCGACACGCGCCTGAACATCGTGTCGGGCGGCTCGCCCCTCTCGACGCAAATGGTGCACGCCGCCGGCGTCGCGTACGCGCTGAAGATGGACCGCACCGACAAGGTCGTCATGACCTGCTACGGCGAAGGGGCGGGCTCGGAGGGCGACGCACACGAGGCGTTCAACTTCGCGGCGATCTACCGGCTGCCAATGGTCTTCGTCTGCCAGAACAACGGGTTCGCGATCTCGGTCCCGTTCGACAAGCAGTACGCGATCGAGCACGCCGCGCAGCGGTCGGCCGGCTATGGCTTCCCCGGCGTGACGGTCGACGGCCGCGACCCGGTGACGTGCTATCACGTGGGCAAGCAGGCGGTCGCGCGGGCGCGCGCGGGCGACGGGCCGACGCTGATCGAGTGCCTGGTCGACCGGCTGGGTGCGCACTCGTCCGAGGACGACCAGCGCCGCTACCGCAGCCAGGAGGAGCTCGACCAGCTGGCGGCCAACGACGGCCTCGCGCGCTTCCGGACGCGCCTGCTCGAAGAGGGCCTCCTCGACGAGAAGACCGCCGACGAGTACGACGAGCAGGTCAAGGACGAGGTCACGCGGGCGACCCGCCAGGGGCTCGACGCCGCCGATGCCAGGCCGGAGGACGCGCTGACGAACGTGTACTCCGTCGACCTCCCCGCGGCTTTCGTTCCCGGTTCCCCGGCCGAGACCGAGGACATGAACATGGTCCAGGCCGTGCGCGACGCGCTGGCGCAGGAGATGGAGCGCAACGAGCGCGTCATCGTGCTCGGCGAGGACGTCGGCCCGAAGGGCGGCGTCTTCCTCGTCACCGACGGGCTGTACGCCCGGTTCGGCGCGGAGCGGGTGATCGACACGCCCATCGCGGAGTCGTCCATCGCCGGCATCGCGCTGGGCCTGTCGCTCGCCGGCAAGCGCCCGGTGGCCGAGATGCAGTTCACCGACTTCGCGCACATGGCCTTCAACCAGATCACGAACGAGATCGCCAAATTCCGGTACCGGACGAACGGCGATTGGGGCGCGCCGCTGGTGATCCGTGCGCCGATGGGCGGTCACTCGCACGGCGCGCTGTACCACTCGCAGTCGATCGAGGCGCGGTTCGCCACGCCGGGACTCAAGATCGTGGTCCCTTCGACGCCGTACGAGGCCAAGGGACTGCTGATCGCCGCGATGCGCGATCCCGACCCGGTGCTCTTCTTCGAGCACAAGCGCCTGTACCGGATGTTCAAGGAGCCCGTCCCGAAGGGCGACTACCTGATTCCGCTGCAGCAGGCACGGGTTGCACGGCAGGGCGACGACCTGTCGGTCTTCTGCTACGGGCTCATGGTGCACTACGCGCTGGAGGCGGCCGGCAACCTGGAGCGCGAGGGCTGGAGCGTCGAGGTCGTCGACCTGCGCACGGTGTACCCGCTCGATCGTGACGCGATCCTGACGTCGGCCCGCAAGACCGGGAAATGCCTGGTTCTCTACGAGGACAACTTCAGCGTCTCGGTCGGCTCGGAGGTCGCGGCGCTCATCGCGGACGGGGCCTGGCGCTGGCTCGACGCGCCTGTGAAGCGGCTCGGCGGGCTGGACGTGCCCGCGATGCCGTACGCGCAGCCGATGGAGGACTTCTTCATGCCGAACCCCGAAAAAGTCACTGCCCAACTGCGCGAACTGGCTGAGTTCTGATGGCCACGACGCGCGTCACGATGCCGCAGCTCGGGGAGTCCGTCCACGAGGGCACGATCTCCCGCTGGCTGGTCAAGCCCGGCGACCAGGTGGTCGAGTTCGAGCCGATGCTGGAGGTCGACACCGACAAGGTGAACGCCGAGGTGCCGGCACCCGTGACCGGGGTGCTGAAGGAGATCCTGGCGCAGGAGGGGGACACCGTCGAGGCCGGGAGCGAGATCGCGGTGGTCGAGGTGGAGGGTGACGGCGAGGTCCCGGCGCGGGTCGAGCTGCGAGCCGACGAGGCGACGCCGGTCGAGCCTGCCGCCCCGCGGCCGCCGGCGAGCGAGCCGGAACCCGAGCCGGCGCGGGCGGCCGCGGCCGCGCCCCAGCGTGACGAAGGCGGGGAGCACCGCTACTCGCCGGGCGTCACGCTGCTCGCGGAGGAGCAGGGAGTCGACCTCGCGGAGGTCGCCGGCACCGGTCTCGGCGGTCGGGTGACGAAACGCGACGTGCGTCAGTTCGTGGAGGCGCGCGCGGCGAAGGCCCCGCCGCCGCCGGCTCCGCGTGAGGCACCGGCGCCGTCTGCCGCGCCGACCCAGGGCGACGAGGTGGTGCCGCTCACCCGGGTGCGCCGCCTCATCGGCGAGAACATGACGCGCTCCAAGACAACCATTCCCCACGCCTGGCAGACCCAGGAAGTGGACATGAGCGGGGTGGTCGCCAGCCGGAACGCGAACAAGGGGTCCTTCCAGCAGCGGGAGGGCTTCTCGCTGACCTACCTGCCCTACGTCATCGCGGCCGCGGTCGCGTCCCTGCGGGAGCACCCCGAGGTGAATGCGACGTTCAACGAGACCGAGATCATCGTTCACCGCCGCATCGACCTCGGCATCTCGGTCGGCTTCGAGGACACGCTGCTGGTGCCGGTCATCCGGGGCGCCGACGGCCTCTCGCTGGCCGGCATCGCGCGCGCGGTGAACGACGTCGCGACGCGTGCGCGGAACCGCAAGCTGCGGGCGGACGAGCTCCAGGGCGGGACGTTCACCGTCAACAATTCCGGCACGTTCGGCACGCTCTTCAGCTACTCGGTCATCAACCCGGGGCAGGCCGGCATCCTGACGATGGAGGCCATCGTCGATCGGCCGGTGGCCGTCAACGGCATGATCGGGATCAAGCCGATGATGTACCTGTGCTTCAGCTTCGATCACCGGGTGCTGGACGGCCTGGAGGCGGCGCGGTTCCTGACCAGCTGCCGGCGCTGGCTCGAGTCCGTTTCGGGCGAGACGCCCGTCTACTGAAAAGGTAAGCTGCTGACCAACGTGCAGAGGCAGGACGCGCGAGCTCCCACGGCCCAGGCACCCGACGAACTCACGCGCGAGGTCGTCGCGCTGGCGACCGGCCTCGTGAGCCGGATGTGGGCGCACCACCAGGCGCGGGTCGCGGAGTTCGACCTGTCGCAGCCGGAGGCGAAGGCGCTGCTGAACCTGGAGCCGGACTGCTGCCTCTCGATGCGCGAGCTCTCCGCGGTGCTGAACGCGAACCCGTCCAACGTCACGGTGGCCGTCGGCCGGCTGGAGGCGCGGGGGCTGGTCAGCCGCCAGGGCGCCGACGACCGCCGGGTCCGGGGCGTGCTCCTGACCGCGGCCGGCGCGGCGCTCCGGCGCCGCCTGGAGGCGCGCCTGGTGGACGACAGCCCCGCGGTGCGCGGGCTGACGTCCGACGAGCGGCTGGCCCTGCGCGAGGTGCTGCTGCGGCTGGAAGAGCGCACGCGCGAGCCCACCTCTTGATGCCGGAAATGCACATCCGGACGGATGTGCGGCGCACGAGGCCTGAGAACCGCACATCCCGGCGGATGTGCGATTCGTGAGCGAGCAGCTCGCACTCCTCGTCACCACGCGCGACGAACCGGGCGCCCTCTACCGCGTGGCTGAGGTGATCTACCGGCACCGCGCCAACATCACGTACATCGCGACCAGCGCCGTCGCGGAGACGCAGCTGGAGATGGAGGGGATGGCGGACGCCGACGCCCTCGTCGCCGAGATCGCCGAGCTGGACGTCGTCAGCGAGGTGCTGCGCGTGCCGTCCTTCCAGCAGGTCTTCGGCAAGCGCGTGATCGTGATCGGCGGCGGTGCGCAGGTCGGCATGGTCGCGCAGGGCGCGATCTCGGAGGCGGACCGTCACAACATCCGCGGCGAACGGATCTCGGTCGACACGATCCCGCTCGTCGGCGAGGAGCGCCTGGCAACCGCGGTCCGCGCGGTGGCGCGCCTGCACCGCGCGCGCGTCCTGGTGCTGGCCGGGGCGCTGATGGGCGGCGACATCACGGCCGCCGCGCGCGAGATCCAGGAGGCGGGCATCATCGTGGTCTGCACCAGCATGGCCGGCTCACTCGTGGAGGCGGCCGACCTGGTCGTCAGCGACCCGCTGGAGGCCGGCGTGATGGCTGTCATGCTCATCGCCGAGACAGCGAAGTTCTCGATCGACCGGGTCCGCGGCCGCCGCTTCTAGGCGGCTACCGAACGGAGGTTCGCCGCCAGGCAACCAAATGTAGCTGACGAACAGGCCTGTGGAAATACGGTGGAAACAGGGGAAAACCGGGGAAAACTACGGACCCCGACGGATCACGCTCCGGAACCGGAACCAGTCTCGCCACCTGGCGCCAGACTCCTTCGCAATGCTTCCCTCGGGGTCCCTTGACCAGCTTAGATTCTGGCGGAGTGAGCTAGCAAGTCCGAAAGCACGTTCGATAGCGCGCTACGGAAGATAGCCGGCAGGAACCCCGAGTCCCTCTCGTTCCAGGAAATAGTAACGTCGGTCGTCGCGCATGTGTTACGCACCGGATTCCCGGCTGCGCGCGATCGCGGAGGACCGCGTCCACGGCGCCGGCTGGCTGGCCAGGCGGGCGCTCGGCGTGCTCGCCAGCCGCCCTCGGGCGGATTGGCCGGGCCTGGTCGCCGGCATCGAGCGCATACGTCCGGAGATGCCGGCGCTGGCCGCGGCGGCCCGCGAGGCGCTCGAGGTCGGAGACGTGCAGGCGGTGCTGCGCCGCGCCGATTCCGAGCGCCGGCTCGTGGCGGGCGCCGCAGCGGACCTGCTGCGCGGCGCGGAGCGGGTCGCCACAATCAGCAACAGCTCGCTCGTGGCACGGGCCCTGGTGCTCACGCGGCCGCCGCTGGTCGAGGTGGTCGTCGAGGATGACCGCGACGAGGGCCACCTGCTGCTCGCCGAGCTGGCCGCGACGGGCGTCGCCGCCCGCGCGGTGGGCCGGCCCTCGGCCGCCGTGGCGGTCGTGGGCTGCGACGCCGTCTTCGCGGACGGCGGCTTCGTGAACCGTCGCGGCACCTCCCGCCTGTTGGCGGCGCTGCCGCGGGTCCTCGTGCTCACCGAGCGCTGGAAGCGTGTCGGCGGCCCCACGCCGGCCTCGTGGCCCGCGCCGGAGCTGTTCGAGGTCGTCCTACCGAGCCCGAACGTCCGGTTCGTCGGTCAGTAGACCACGTGACGGCCGCCGTCGACGACGACCGATTCGCCGCTCACCAGGTCGGCACCCAGAAAGCCCATGACCGCCTGAGCCACGTGGTCGGCACTGGAGACCTGGCCCATCGGCGTGCCGGACGCGATCCGCTCCTCCTGCGCGGCGGCCGCTTCCTCGCCGAACGGGTTGCGGAACCAGCGGGTGGAGACCAGCCCGGGCGCGACCGCATTGACCCGCACCTCCGGGGCCAGAGCGACCGCGAGGTTGCGCGTGAGCTGGAGCACGGCCGCCTTCGAGACGCCGTACACGATCGACGAGCCGCTGGCGCGGACGCCGGCGATGGAGGCGATGTTGACGATGGCACCGCGCGCCTCCTTCAAGGCGGGGGCGGCGGCGCGGCAGCAGTAGAACGTGCCCAGGAGGTTGACGGACAGCACCTCGTCCCAGACTTCGCGCGTCAGCGCGTTCAGGTCGGCGTGCGGGATGAACCGCGTCGTCCCGGCGTTGTTGACCAGCACGTCCAGCCGGCCGAAGCGTTCGACGGTGTCTCCGACCATGGCCTTCACGGCGTCCTCGTCCGCGACGGAGGCCTGGTACGGCACACCCTCGCACCCAAGTTCCGAGAGGGCCGCCGCGGTGGACCGGGCCTCCTCCACGGATCGCGAGTAGTTGACGACGACCGCTCTGGCACCCGCGCGAGCCAGGCACTCGCCCACCGCCCGGCCGATGCCGGTGCCCCCTCCCGTGACGATCGCGACGGCGCCTCCCAACTGCATAGCGGCTAGGGTACTGCCATGCCATTGACGCTCGAAGAGGCCCAGACCGTTGTCGCCGGCGCGCAGGAGCACGCCAACCAGCTCGGGATCCGCGTCACGGTTGCGGTGGTCGACGAGGGCGGCCACCTCCAGGCCCTTGCCCGCATGGACGGCGCGCCGCCGCTGTCGGCGCAGATCGCGGAGTCGAAGGCGGTTGGCGCCGCGGTCTGGCACCGCGACGGCGACGCGCTGCACCTTCTCCACGAGGGGCGTCCCGCCTTCTTCTCGCAGGTCGATCGGATGGTGCGCATGCCGCTGATCCCGGGCGCTGGCTCGGTGCTGATTCGCCGCTCGGGGGCGATCCTCGGTGCGGTCGGCGTCAGCGGCGGCCTGCCCGAGCAGGACCGCGAGTGCGGCGAGGCGAGCCTGACCTCACTTTCCGGCTGAACCGCCAGTCCATCGAACGTCCACGACGTCGGCCAGGGGCTCCAGGTCGTGGTCGAGCGTGATGAGTGGGAGATCGAGCGCCCTGGCGGTTGCGGCGATGAGCAGGTCCATCGCCCGGCGGCGAGACTGGATTCCCCGCGCCGCGCTGAGGCTCGCGAGTGCGCCCCATTCGCGCGCGATCTCGGCATCGATGGGAATCGGGTCGAATTCGGCCTCGACGAACCCCAGCCGGCGGAGGCGTCGCGCTCGCTCGGCTGGATCGCGGGCGAGCAGCAGGCCGACGTGCAGCTCCGCCAGCGAAACCACGCTGATGGACGCTTCCTCAGGAACCAGTGCCGGGTCGTCGCTGATCAGGACGGAGGTGTCGAGGATGGCCCTCATCGATCGAATGGGTCGCTGAGTCCGCCCTCCAGGCGCCTCACGTCGTCCAGCAGTGTCGGCACCACCGGTTCGGACATCAACCTGAGCAGCCGGTCACGCCCGACCCAGCGCCTGGGCCGATGTGGCCCCAGTTCCGCGACCGGCCTGCCATCGACGGTGATCAGGAACTGCTCGCCCCGTTCCGCTCGTCGCAGTACGTCGGACACGCGGTTCCGGAGCTCCCGCTGGGCGATCGTGGTCATGCCGCAATCGTAGCAGATTTGCTACGGTTGTCTCGAAAGCGCATAGCGCTCCAGGACCACGTACCGCGGCTGCTGGCGCAGCCGGCTCTCGTACAGCGCGAAGTCCTCGACGGTCCAGGGCACCAGCCGCGGCGGATCCGGCAGCGCCGGCAGCCGCTCGCCCTCGGCACGAGCGCGCGCGAGCGTCACGTGGGCCCGGAACTGGCGCGGCTCCGGCTCCAGCCCCGCCTGCTGGCACGCGGCCTCGATCCGCCCGGCGAGCGCGGCGCACGTCTCCAGGCCCGCGCTGACGCCGATCCACACCACGCGTGGCGTCGTGCGCGGACCGAACGTCCCCCGGCCGTCGAGCGCCAGGTCGAACGGCGCGCCGCCGACCGACGAGAGCTCCGCGCGCACGCGCTCGAGGGCCGCTGGCTCCAGGTTCCCCAGGAAGCGCAGCGTCAGGTGGATCGAGTCCGGCTCGACCCACCGGTACCCCGGCGCCTCCCGCGCGCAGTCGGCCAGGTGACCTTCGAGCGCCGCCAGGTTCTGCTCCGGCAGGGCCAGGGCGACGAAGGAGCGGATGCGGCCCGCCACGGTCGCCAAGGTTAAACGACGATACTGAGGCGCACGCATGAACCTGCATCTGCTCGGAGGGCTGGTCCTGGGCGGTCTCACCGTCCTGGTGGGCGTCGCCTGGGTGTTCGGCGCGCTGAGGCGCCAGCGCGAGCGCGCCCTGACCGCCGCCACCTACACCGCCACCGGCGGCGTCGTCTACACCATCTTCCAGATCGGCTGCGCGGGCCTGCTGATCCTGGCCGGGATCGGAATCTTCGGGCTGATGCTGGCCGGCGGAGCGGGCAGCTCTCGTTAGCTGCGGGCTTCAGCCAGGCCCGATCGTGCCCGGCGCCGTGACGGGCGACACGTCCAGCTCCCCGCCGTTGCACGCCGTGATCCGGACCCCGTTCAGGCGCAGCTGCGTCGTCTCGTCCGGCGGCGTGAGGGTGAGCCCGGCGGACGTCGTGCAGGCCGACTGCGAGCCGACGGGCACGTCCTCCCAGTGCACCCAGAACGGCGCCGTCGCACCCGGCTGCACGGTGTACTGGCCGACGTGCGCGAAGGCGAACCGGCTGCCGGTGTCGCGGACGACCCGGGTCGGGAGCAGGTTCCCGCCGGCGTCGAGGAGCGCCATGCCGACGTAGCCGTAAACCCAGCACGCGACTCCGGTGCGGTTGGTCAGGCCGAACTCCTGAACGAAGTTCCCGGCTCCGCCGTTCGGCGTGCTCAGCGTGGCCAGGGACAGCCCGCCCGTGTGGCAGCGGTCCGGCCCCGCCGCCGACGGCCCGGAGGGGGCCGCGCCGGGCGGGAGCGTGGTGACCAGGGACGTCGGCGTGGCGCTGGGATGCGCGGCCGATGCCGGCCCGCCACCGCCGCAGGCGCAGAGCACGATGAGAACGGCGAACCCGACCGCCGAGCGCGCCACTCAGATCACGTTCCGCTCGGCGACCAGCTCGCCGCGCGCGAACCGGTCGTGCCCGAACCGGCTGACGTCGACGTCCGAGCGGCCGTCCAGCAGGAGCTGCGCGAGCACCAGGCCCACCGCCGGCGCCTGCATGAACCCGTGTCCCGAGAAGCCGCACGCGCACCAGAAGCCCTCGACGTCCGCGACCGGCCCGAGGATCGCCTGGTGGTCCGGCGTGCTCTCGTACAGCCCCGCCCAGGCCGTGTGGATCCCCGCGCGCTCCAGGGCCGGCGCGCGGCGGGCGGCGGCCTCGACGATCCGCTCCAGGAAGTCCCAGTTGACGTCGATCCGGTAGGTCGACGCCTCCTGGCGATCGCTCATCCCGATCAGGACGCCGTCGCCCTCCGGGTGGAAGTAGAGCGACGTGGCGAAGTCGACGGTCATCGGCGTGGTGCGCGGCACCTCTGGGAAGGCGTCCGTCACGAGCACGTGGCGTCGGAACGGCCGGACCGGGACGTCCACACCCGCCATCCGGCCGACCTCGGATGACCAGGCGCCCGCGCAGTCGAACACGATCGGCGTGGCGATGTCCCCCGTTGCCGTCCGGACCATCCGCACGCGTCCCTCCGCCACGTCGATGCCCGTCACGGCGACGTGCTCCCGCAGCCGGGCCCCGTGGCGCCTGGCGGCGGCCGCGTAGCCCGCCGTGACATCGGCCGGGCTGGCCAGCCCGTCGCTGGGGCAGAACGTCCCGCCCAGCACATCGTCGACGGCCAGCACCGGCACCAGCTCGCGCGCCTCGGCGGCGTCGACCCAGCGCGCCTCGGTCAGGCCGATGCCGTGCCACGTGCACAGCAGCTTCCGGAAGTCCATCTCGTGCTCCGGCCGCGTCAGCAGGAACAGGTAGCCGATCTGGTGGAAGTCGGCGTGGCCGCCGGTCTCCTCGTGGAAGTCGAGGAGCTGCTGAACCGCCAGCCGCTGGAGCCGCACGTTCGTCTCGCTCGAGAACTGCTGCCGGACGCCACCCGCGCATCGAGCGGTCGACTGCGACCCCAGCTCCTCGCGTTCGAGCAGCACCACGTCCAGCCCCCGCCGAGCGAGCTGGTATGCGAGGGAGCAGCCGACCACGCCGCCGCCGGCGACGACCGCGTCAGCGGTCTCCACGCTGGCTCCCCCGCCCCTCGCGCGGCAGCCGGCTCCAGGTCTCGAAGACGACCTTGAGCGCGGCGAGGCTGGTCACGCCCGCCTGGTCGAGCGGCGGCGAAACCTCGCACACGTCGAGCCCGACCGGACGGCTGAGACGCGTCGCCGTCTCGAGCAGGCGGAGCGCCTCGCGCGTGCTGAGCCCACCGGCGGCCGGCACCTCGGTGCCGGGCGCGAACGCCGGGTCGAGCACGTCGATGTCGAACGAGACGTGGAGCCGCCGGCCCTGCAGCGCGCGGGTCACGCGGGAGACCGCAGCGGCCGGCTCGGCCGCCAGCTCCGCGGCCGTCACCAGAAGGATGCCCCGGGAGCGCACGTACGCGACCTCCTCGGCGTCGAAGTCGCGGCACCCGGCGAGGACGATCGATCCCGGGTCGAGACCGCCCAGCTCGACCGCGCGCCGGAGCGCGCACCCGACGGTCCACCGACCGCCCCGGGAGATGTCGCAGAGGTCGGGATGGGCGTCCACCCAGAGCACGGCGAGGCCGGCGTGCCGGCGCGTCTGAGCCACCAGCACGGGGATTGCCGAGCAGTGGTCGCCGCCCAGGACCGTGAGGAACGCGCGGGTCGGGACGGCGGCCAGCCTGTCCGCGACGGCACGCCAGCCATGCTCGACGGACGCGCCCAGGTCGAGGTCGCCCAGGTCGTGCAGGGTGAGGCCGTCGAGGTGGCGGCCGCGCTCGTCCAGCGGCGGCATCACGGCGCTGAGCCGGCGGATCGCGGCCGGCGCCTCGGCCGCGCCGCCCCGGTAGACCGCCGAGCGGTCGTAGGGAATGCCGGCGACCACGATCGATGCCTCCTCCGGCTCGGCCTCCGGAAGGCCTCCCCACACCGGGAGGCCCGTGACGTCGATCATCCGGCGGCCGCGTGCCGCCGCTCGGGCACTTTCAGGATCAGCAGCGTCCCGAGCAGCAGCCATACCACGAAGACGCCGAAGATGACCGGGTACCCGCCGGGAAGCTGGAGCAGGTGCGGGCCGGCGTTGAAGTGGTCGAGCAGGAAGCCCGCGGCGAAGCGCGCGATCACGCCAGAGCCGGCGGTGGCGATGTTGGAGAAGCCGAAGAACAGCCCGGCCTGGTCGAGCGGGATCACGTCCGTGATGAACGCCCAGTCCACCGACAGGAAGGCGCCGAGTCCGGATCCGATCAGCATGCCGCCGACCAGCGTCTGGGCCACGATCTCCGGCAGCCCGATGGCCGCCGCGATCGGCGCCAGCAGCGCGCCGGGAATCCACTGGAAGCCGCCGAAGAACAGGATCAGCGTCCCCGCGGAGGCGAGCAGGCCGCCCGCGACGATCAGCGGGCGGCGGCCGACCCGATCGGACAGGCGGGCCGCCGGCCAGGTGACCAGGATGGCGAGCCCGACCACCAGGCCGACGACCGCCGTCGTCGCGTTGTTCGCCGCGTTCACGTTGCCGTGGAAGAACGCGTCGCTGAAGTAGAAGAACGCGAAGCTCTGGATGCCGACCACGCCCATCAGGATCAGCAGGCGCGAGCCCATCAGCCACATGAAGGCCGGGTACTTGAGCGGCGTCGTGAACGTCGAGCGGACCACATCGCCCGCCGAGTGGTAGGCGTCCTGGCTCGGCGGAACGCGGTCGGGCACCAGCAAGACGGTGAGCAGCATCGTCGCCAGCAGCAGCAGCGCGATGCTCGCGAAGGCCGCGGGCACGCCGGAGACCGAGAGGATGATCCCCACCACGAGCGTCCCCGCCAGCGTGCCGAACAGGTTGGCCAGCCCGTAGTACCCCGACGCGGTGCCGCGCTGCGCCTCGGGCACGACGTCCGGCTGAAGCCCCTGGTAGGGCCCCTGCGCCGTGTTCGACGCGGTCTGCAGCAGGAAGTAGAAGACCACGAGCAGCCAGTAGCTGCCGGACAGGGCGAGGCCGGCGAGGAAGATCACGTCGCCCACCGTCCCGCCGAAGATGAACGGCCGGCGGCGACCGAAGCGACTATGGGTCCGGTCCGAGACCGCGCCCATCATCGGCTGCCAGACGACGGCCATCACCGTCCCGATCCCCTCCAGGACGCTGAGGGCGGTGCCCTTGTGCGCGGAGCCGACCAGGTCCTGCACGATCCTGGGCAGGATCAGGGTGCCCAGGCTCTGCCAGAGATAGCCGATGGCGACCCAGTAGAGGGCCAGGACGACGAAGTCGATCTGCCGCAGCCGCCTGGGCCGTTCCGCGGCGACTACGAGGGTGGTCACCGGCGCCTCGGGAGATCCCTGGATCCGAACGGGCCCAGACCGGGGATCCGGTGGCCCACGGACATCACGAACGGCGCGAGGTGCGAGCCGGCCAGCTGCGGCTCCAGGATGTCGCGCGAGATGCTCTGGAGCGGCCCGAGGCCCGGCACGTCGCTGAGCTGAACGCCGCCCGGCCTCGACGCGCGCGCGTTGAACGTCTGCACGTCGGGACCGTCGAGGACCGTCGAGGTGAACAGGTTCGACGAGAGCTGGTTCTCCAGCGTCCGCAGCTGCGCCGCGTTGACCGTTGGCGCGGTCAAGGCGGTGAACGCGCGGTCCGAGACGATGATGCCCGAGATCAGCAGGTAGCAGATCGCGATCCCGATCAGCGCCTGCACCCACACCCCCAGGAAGCCGTCGACGCCGCGGACGACGGGCATCCGGTGGATGGAACCGCCCAGCCTGGCGCCCAGGTAGCCCGTCAGACCGGCGAGGATCAGCCCGACGATCACGGCCAGGACCGCGCCCGTGTGGAAGAGGGCGTCGGTGGTCGCCGCGAAGGCCGAACGGTTGTGCAGGATCACGAGGACGGTGACGAGCGCGAACAGCTCAGCAAGGAGCGGCTGCACCAGTCCGCGCTGGAACCCGACCCATGCCGCGCCGACCACCACCAGTACGATCAGGACGTCAATGATCACCAGCCTCGATTCCCTCTCCGGCCGGCCGGGCGGCCGGCAACCACAGCATGGTAGTCGTCTCGCCCATCGGTTAGACTCGGGGCCATTCGCGTGGCGAATACGATAGCGATCGCCAATCAGAAGGGCGGAGTGGGGAAGACCACCACAGCCGTCAATCTCGGCGCGGCCCTGGCCGAGCGCGAGCAGCGCGTTCTCCTCGTCGACCTCGACCCGCAGGCGCACCTGACCATCAACATGGGCGTCAAGCTGCCCGACGAGCTGGAGCCGACGGTCTACAACCTCCTCGTCCATCCGGACGTGGCGGCGGCCGAGATCGTCCGCGAAAACCCGCTCATCGGCGTCCACTACATGCCGTCCAACATCGAGCTGTCCGGGGCCGAGACCCAGCTGATCAACGAGATCGGGCGGGAGACGATCCTCAAGGAGAAGCTCCGGCCCATCACCCGGCAGTACGACTTCGTGATCATCGACTGCCCGCCGGCGCTCAGCCTGATCACCATCAACGCCTTCGTGGCGTCCGACCAGGTGATCATTCCTCTCCAGTGCGAGTACTTCGGCCTGAAGGGCATGCAACAGCTCCAGCGCAGCGTGGAGCGGGTCCGCGTCAAGTTGAACCCGAAGCTGCACGTGGCGGGAATCCTGCCCACGATCTTCAAGGCTCGCACGCTCCACTCGCAGGAGGTCCTGGAGCTGGTGCGCCAGCACTTCGGCGACCTGGTCTACGACTTCGCCGTCAACGACTCGATCCGGTTCGCGGAGTCACCCCTCGCGGCGGTGTCCATCCTCCAGTACGCCAGCGGCTCGGCGGGGGCGCAGGCGTACCGTCGCCTCGCGGAGGCGGTGCTGAGCAGCAATCACGCGTGAGGTCTCCGGCATGAGCAAGTTCAAACGCGTCACACTCGCCGGCTCGGAGGAGCTCTTCCGGCCGACGGCGCGTCCCCGCGTGGTCGAGGACGAGCCGACCGTCGAGGTCACCGATGCGATCACCGAGGTGGTCGAGCACGGCAACCAGCGCCGCGTCGGCCTCACCGCGGAGGACATCGACCTCCTGCTGGAGGCGATCCACGCCGCGAAGTACCCGGAGCGGGCCAAGCGGCCCCTGCCGCTGGAGAAGTTCGAGCGGTACGACGCCCTGCGCGACCGCCTGCAGAAGGAGCGTCAATGAGCGCGGATCCCCTCGTGCTGACGGCCGACGACGTGCTCACCACGACCCGCGCCGTGCGCAAGCGGCTGGACTTCGACCGTCCGGTCCCGCGCGAACTGCTGCTCGAGTGCCTGCACGTGGCGGTCCAGGCGCCGACGGGGTCCAACCGCCAGGAGTGGCAGTTCGTGTTCGTCGACGACGCGGAACGGAAGCGTGCGATCGCCGATCACTACGGGCGGTCCTGGGACGCGTACAGCGCCCTGCCCCGCCCGCAGTACGCCGTGGGCGACGTCCGGCGGGAGCACCAGCCGCGCGTGGTCAGCTCCGCCCACTACCTGCGGCAGCGCATGCACGAGGCGCCGTGGCTGCTGATCCCCTGCATCCGCGGCCGCGTGCCCGAGGGAGCGCCGTCCGTGGCTCATGCCGGACTGTGGGGCTCGATCGTGCCCGCCTTCTGGAGCTTCCTGCTGGCCGCCCGCGCGCGTGGCCTGGGCACCGCGTACACGACGCTCCACCTCGTGTACGAGCGCGAGGTCGCCGAGATCCTGCGCATCCCCTACGGCGAGTACACCCAGGCGGGGCTGACCCCGATCGCCTACTACAAGGGCGAGGACTTCGCGCCGGCCGCGCGCCTGCCGCTGGAGAGCATCACGCACTGGAACGGCTGGTAGCAGGCAGGGGTCAGCGGCGCCGGGCACGCGAGCGCCGCCACACGTAGCCGAACGTCCACCACACGCAGACCAGCGTGAGGACGATCGCGAACGCGACGGCGGCCACCTGCATCGTTCAATAATGCTCCCGTGGCGAAGCTGGGGATCGTCAAGGTCAAGGGCGACAACGACGTCAACGCCTACGTGGTCTCGTGCGCGGCCACGCACGAGGCGGTGGTCATCGACCCGGTGCTGCCGGCCGAGAAGCTGCTCGACCAGCTCACCGGGCTGCGCGTGCGCTGGGTGCTGGCGACGCACGGCCATCCCGGCCACCTGGCGGGCAAGGACGCCGTGAAGGACGCGACCGGCGCAACGAGCGCGATGCACATGGCGGACGCCAAGGCGTTCCTCCGCTCGGCCGATCGGTACCTGGTCGACGAGGAGGAGCTCGGGTTCGGCCAGTTCACGCTGCGCGTGATCCACACGCCCGGCCACTCGCCCGGCAGCCTGAGCTTCCTGGTCGGGAACCACCTGTTCACGGGTGACACGCTGCTGGCCGGGGGCATCGGCAAGGAGCGGCCGCACACGGACGTGCGCCTCCAGCTCGTGTCGATCCACACGAAGATCGCCCGCCTACCGGTCAGCACGGCGATCTACCCGGGCCACGGGCCGGTGACCAACCTCTCCAACGAACTTCGCTCGAACCCGGTGTTCCAGCCGGTCGGGCGCTGACCTCGGCGGGCGCCCGGGACTCCGGCGGCGGGGGGGGACGACCGATCGTGAAAGGGACGTGTCCGCGCGGACGAGCGGGCGAAGGGGACCGGTGGGCCAACACCGTCCCCCTTCTGGGTTTCACCTGGCCCTCAACTGAACCAAATGTATGCAAATCGCGCTTTCGAAGGACTTTGATAGGGCGATTGGCCTACATTTGGTCCACTTTCCGTTCTATAGAGGTACAGTTACCACCTAAAAGCGAGCCGGTGCGAGCCCGCTGGCCCCCTTCGCCGGCCTCGCACACCCAGACGCAGCAGCAGAGCCATGCGTCTCAAGCCGGGGAAGAGGCCCCCGCCACCGCCTACCGCGCCGGCCGCACCAGGCGCCCGCGCCCCGGACGCGCGACGGGCTCGCCGTCGCGGGCGACCAGCTCCCCGCGCGAGTAGACCGCGCGGACCGCGAAGCCGAACCGCTGCCCCTCCAGCGCGCCGTGGCGCTGGCGCGAGTGCATCGCGGCCGCGCTGACGATGGTCTCCGCGTTGGGGTCGACGAGCACCAGGTCCGCGTCCGCGCCCGCCTGGATGGCCCCCTTGCGCGGGTGCAGCCGCAGCGTCCTCGCCGGCGCTTCGGCGACCCACCGGGCGGCGGCGGCCACGTCGCCCTGGCGGCGGGCGAGCTCCAGGCAGCTCACGTACAGCGTCTCCACGCCGGGGCTGCCGGGCGGCGACTCCTCCAGCGATTGGCCCAGCTTCTCGGCGTCCGCGTGCGGGGCGTGGTCGGTCGCCACCCGCTGGATGGCGCCGGCCCGCAGCGCCTCGCGCAGCGCCGCCCGGTCGGCCGCCGTCCGGATGGCCGGGTACATCTTCGCGACGGGGCCGAGTCGCTCCGCGACCTCGTCCGTGAGCCAGAGGTACTGGGGGCAGGTCTCGAGCACGATCCGGGCGCCGGCCCGGCCGGCGTCGCGCGCGGCCGCCAGGCCGAGCGCGCTGGACAGGTGGACGACGTGCACCTCGAGGCCGGTCCGCTGCGAGATCACGCCCAGCGCGGCGATGGCGACCGCCTCGGCCAGCGCCGGCCGCGAGGCGAGCAGGTCCCGATACCGCTCCAGCGGGCGGTGGAACGCGCGCAGGACGCCGGGGTCCTCGCAGTGCGCGGAAAGCGGCGCGCCGCGGCGGGCCAGGTCGGGCGCCAGCCTGGCCACCGTCCCGTAGTCGGGCGGCGGCTCCAGGTCCGGGTCATCCGCGCCGGGCAGGTACACGATCTGCCGGTTGGACCGGCGCATCGCGTAGCCCAGGAAGGCCTTGAGGCCGACCGCGCCGGCGTCGATGAGCCCGTCCACGTCCTCGCTGCGGGCGGCGGCGCCCATCAGGCCCCAGAGAGCGAAGTCCACGATCGCCCGCGATGACGCCAGCTCCGCCTTGTGCTCGAACACGGCGGCGCTCTCGACGGCGGGGACCGTGTTCGGCATGTCCACGACGGTCGTGATGCCGCCCGCGGCGGCCGCCGCCGTCAGGGACGCGAAGTCCTCCTTCTCGGGGAAGCCGGGGTCCCGGCTGTGGACGTGGGCGTCGACGCCGCCCGGCAGCACGAGCAGCCCGCGCGCGTCGACCTCGTCCGCCGCCGGCCCGGCACCCGGCCCTACGGCTTCGACGAGGCCGGCCGAGACGCCGACGTCCGCCTCGCGGAGGCCGTCCGGCATGCAGACGGTCCCGCCCCGCAGGACGAGATCAAACCTGGAGATCGGACTTCCTGAACAGCGGCGTGAACGGCACGCCGGCCCGGTGCAGCTGCTCCGCTCCGCCCTCCTCTCGATCCAGCACGGCGACCAATCCGACCACGGTCGCGCCGGCCGCTCGGACCTTCTCGATCGCACGAATCGCCTCGCCGCCGGTCGTGATCACGTCCTCGATGACCGTCACCCGGTCTCCCGCCTCGAGCACGCCCTCGATCGCCCGCCCGGTGCCGTACTGCTTGGCCTCCTTCCGGACGAGGACGAGCGGCAGGTCCAGCTCCATCGAGACCGCAGCGCCCAGGAGCACCGCGCCCAGCTCGGGCGCCGCCAGCCGGCCGGTCCCCGCCGGCACCAGGTGGCCGAGATGACGCCCGACCCGGCGCAGGATGCCGGGCTGGGTCTCGAACAGGTACTTGTCCACGTAGTAGCGCGAGCGGCGGCCCGAACTCAGGACGAAGTCGCCCTCGAGCCACGAGGCCGCGACGATGTCCCGGCCGAGCTGCTCGAGCTCAGCGCTCTGCGACAGCGAGCTCATGCAGCAGGTGGATCATCGTCTCGACGGATCGATGGTACTGGTCCAGGCTCATGCGCTCGTTGGGCGAGTGCAGGCCGTCGTCGGGGAGCCCGAAGCCCGTGACGAGCAGCTTCGCGTCGAGCGCGGACTGGAACTCGACCGTGACGGGCACGGAGCCGCCCTCCCGCATGAGCACAGGCTCGGCGCCGAACGACGCGGCGAACGCCCGCCGCAGGGCGCGGACGCCGGGGTGGTCGGTGTCCATGAGGACGGCGGCGGACGAGCTGATCTCGCGCACGGCCGCGCGGGTGCCCGGTGTGGCGAGCGCGGCGACCGCCTCGCGCAGGCCGGCCAGCACCCTCGCCGGATCCTGCCTGGGCACCAGGCGCATCGACACCTTCGCGGTCGCGCGCGCCGGGATCACCGTCTTGGCGCCGGCGCTGGTGAACCCGCCGATCACGCCGTGGACGTCGAGGGTCGGCCTTGTCCACTTCCGCTCCAGCAGCGAGTAGCCCGGCTCGCCCGCCAGCTCCGTCACGCCCATCGCCTGCCGCTGCTCGTCGGCCGTAATGGGCAGGCTCTCCCAGTCGCGCAGCTCTTCCGCGGTGGGCCGCTCGACGTCGTCGTAGAAGCCCGGGATCCGGACCTTCCCGTCGCGGTCCTTGAGGCCGGCCAGCACGTGGGCCAGCGAGTTGAACGGGTTGGGCGCCACGCCGCCGAAGATGCCCGAGTGGAGGTCGACGGCCGGCCCGACCACCTCGATCTCGGTGTAGAGCAGCCCCCGCAGGCCCGTGACCAGGACCGGCTGCCCGGGCGCGACGAAGCTGCCGTCCGCCACGATCAGGTAGTCGGCAGCGAGGTCGGTCGCGTTGGCCCGCACGTAGTCGGGCAGGCTGCGGCCGCCGATCTCCTCCTCGCCCTCGACCAGGAAGCGGAGGTTCACGGGCGGGCCGCCGCTCGCGAACCAGTGGTCGATCGCCAGGATCCCGGCCAGGTGCTGCGCCTTGTTGTCGTCGGCGCCCCGGCCGTAGACGAAGCCCTCCCTGACGGTGGGCTCGAAGGGCGGCGTGCGCCACTCGTCGAGCGGGTCCGGCGGCTGGACGTCGTAGTGGCCGTAGATGGTCAGGGTGGGCGCCCCGGGCCGGCCGAGCCATTCCGCCACGACGACCGGGTGCCCGCCCTCGCGGACGTCGACCAGTCGCGCCTCCATCCCGGCCGCGCGCAGCCGGGAGGCCACCCACTCGGCCGCCCTCCGGCAGTCGTCGCGATGATCGGGAAGCGCGGACACGCTGGGGATCGAGATCAGTTCGAATAGGGCGGCCTCCGCCTCGGCGCGCCGCCCTCGAGCGCGTTCGAGCACCTGGTCGAGCATCCGCATAGGGTACTCACCATGGTCGAACGCAAATTGGTGGCGTCGGGCTCGCCGTTCGAGCCGCGGATCGGCTTCAGCCGCGCGGTGCGCGCAGGCGACCGTGTGGTGGTAGCGGGCACCGCCCCGGTCTGGCCGGACGGTTCGTGCGACCCCGACGTGGGGGTGCAGGCCGCCCGCTGCCTGGAGATCATCGTGGCCGCGCTGGCGGAGGCCGGCGCCCGGCCAGAGCACGTGGTCAGGACGCGGATGTACCTGACCGATCGCGCGGACGCCGGCGCGGTCGGAGCCGAACACGGCCGCGTCTTCGGCGCGGTGCGTCCGGCGAGCACCATGGTGGTGGTGGCGGGCCTGCTCGACCCGCGCTGGAAGGTCGAGATCGAGGCCGAGGCCGTGCTCGGCTGATCGCTCAGGAATGGCACATTGGACTGCCACTCATCCATGGCATGTGGCAGTGGTACGTGAGCGCGTCATGAAGGCGCGGATCGACAAGGTCGGACGGATCCGTCCCACAGCTGACCGACACCGAGGTCCGCGATGCCATCGATCGTTCACGTGACCCGGACGCTCGCCGGAGCGACTGATGCTGACGCCCGACGGCAGCGTCGTCATCCCGGCGCTCGACACGAGTCACGAACCGCACGAGCAGGCGGCCGCAGTCATCGAGGAGGCCGGCGAGCTGCGGCTGATTGCGCATGTCGCGCTCGAGGCCTACCATGTGCTGACGCGAGTTCGACCGTATCGGCGCTCGCCGCCCCCGCACGGTCGCGGAAACGCTCCCTGAGTCTCTTCCGGGCGCGCTGGTGAGCCTGCCGCCCGACGAATACTGGGCGCTGGTCGAGCAGGCGCCCGAGCTCGGCATCGTCGGTGGCGCGGTGTTCGACGCCTTCATCGCAACGGTCGCCAGTCGAGCCGGCCTGACGCTGGTCTCACGCGATCGCCGGGCGGCCGCGACGTACGCGGCAGTCGGGGTCGACCGCCGGCTTCTGGCGGGGTGACCAGCGCGCCACCAGGTGCGAGAGATCGACCTAGGTCGGCCCCAGGGACCACATGAGGCGGATGAGCGCCTCGGTGCCGCGGTGGAAGTGGTCCAGGCTGAACTTCTCGTTCGGCGAGTGCGCCCCCGACCCCGGCTGCGACAGGCCGCTGATCATCATCGGCGCGCCCAGCGCCTCCTGGAAGTCGATGGCCACCGGGATCGACCCACCCGTTCGCAGCCGGGCGGCGGGCAAGCCGAAGGACGCCTCGAACGCCGAGGCGAGCGCCACCGCGCCCGGGTGTGACGCCCCCGTCAGCACCGGCGGGGCCGCGCCCAGCAGCTTCACCTCGACCCGGACGCCGGGCGTCGTCAGCTCGTCCACGTACTCGCGAAGCGCGTCGAGGATCCGCATCGGGTCCTGTCCGGGCACCAGCCGCATGGAGACCTTGGCGCTGCCCCTCGCCGGGATGACGGTCTTCTTGCCCTCGCCCGTGAACCCGCCGACGAAGCCGTTGACGTCGAGCGTCGGCCGCGACCACGCCCGCTCGGCGGCGCTGTACTCGGACTCGCCCTCCAGCACGCTGGCCCGCATCAGGCCGCGAAGCGTCTCGCCGAACTCCGCGCTCCGGTCCCAGTCCGCCATCTCCCCGGTCTCCGGCGGCCGGACGCCGTCGTAGAACCCCGGGATCGTGATCCTCCCGTCGCGGTCCTTCAGCTCCCCGAGGATGCGCGCCAGCGTGTTGAGCGGGTTGGGCGCGTTGCCCCCGAAGCCGCCGGAGTGCAGGTCGATGGCCGGACCCGCGGCCTCCAGTTCGACGTAGAGGATCCCGCGGAGACCCGTCACCAGCTCGGGACGGCCGTCGGGCGAGAAGCCACCGTCCCACACCAGCACGTAGTCGGTCGCCAGGTCGGCGGCGTGCTGCCGGACGTACGTCGGCAGCGACGGGCCGGTGATCTCCTCCTCACCCTCCAGCAGGAACCGCAAGTTGACCGGCGGACCGCCGGCGGCCAGCGCGTGCTCGGCCGCCTTCAGCGCCGCCATGTGGTTGCCCTTGTTGTCGGCCGAGCCACGGGCGTACACGAGCCCATCGCGCACCGTCGGCTCGAACGGAGGCGACACCCACTCCTCGACGGGGTCCGGCGGCTGGACGTCGTAGTGGCCGTAGAGCGTCAGCGTGGGCGCCTCGCCAGCCCCGCGCCAGTCCGCGCGCAGCACCGGGTGCCCGCCGTCCACCACGTCCGTGATGCTCGCGTCCAGGCCCAGCGACCGGAAGCGGTCCGCCAGCCACTCGCAGTTGCGGCGGACGTCGTCACGATGTGAGGGGAGCGTGCTGACGCTCGGGATGCGCAGCTCCTCGAAGAAGTCGGCTTCGGCGACGCCGCGACCGGCGCGCGCAAGGTCCAGGGCACGTTCGAGGCTCATCAGGGACGACGCTCCTTACTCGACCGGGAAGAAACAGGCGGCCTCGTGGCCGTCGAGCTTGACGGTGTCCAGTGGCGGCTCGCTCTCCGCGCAGCGCGGCTGCGCCTTGAAGCAGCGCGTCCGGAAGCGGCAGCCGGACGGCGGGTTCACCGGCGACGGAACGTCGCCGGTCAGGATGATGCGCCGGCGGTCGCGCTCGACCCGGGGGTCGGGGATCGGGATCGCCGACAGCAGTGAGGTCGTGTACGGGTGCTTGGGCCGCCGGTACAGCTCGTTGGCGCCCGACACCTCGACGATCTTGCCCAGGTACATCACCGCGATCCGGTCGGAGATGTGCTTCACGACGGAGAGGTCGTGCGCGATGAACAGGTACGTCAGGTTGAACTGGTCCTGGAGCCGCTCCAGCAGGTTGATGATCTGCGCCTGGATGGACACGTCCAGCGCGCTGATCGGCTCGTCGCAGACGATGAAGGACGGGTCCACGGCGAGGGCCCTGGCGATGCCGATGCGCTGGCGCTGGCCGCCCGAGAACTCGTGCGGATAGCGGTTCGCGAAGTTGGGGTTGAGCCCGACGACGTGCAGCAGTTCCTGGATCCGCTCCTGCCGCTGCCGGCGGTTCTGTGCCAGGCCGTGGATGTCGAGCGGCTCGCCCACGATCTCACCAACCGTCTGCCGGGGATCGAGCGACGCGAATGGATCCTGGAAGATCATGGCCAGCTCGCGCCGCATCCGCCGCATCTCGGGTCCGGAGAGCCGGTTGAGCTGCTGGCCCTTGAACAGGACCTCCCCGGCGGTGGGCTCGACCAGCCGAAGGATCGTGCGTCCGAGGGTGGACTTGCCGCAGCCCGACTCGCCCACCAGCCCCAGGGTCTCGCCCTGGCGGATGCTGAGGTCGACGCCGTCGACCGCCCTGACATGGGCGACCGTACGCTGGAGCACGCCGGCCGTGATCGGGAACCACGTCTTCAGGCCGCGGATCTCGACCAGCGGGTCGGCCGCCGTCCAGGCCCGGGTGAGCTGGGGTTTCGTCGCCGTCTCAGGCACCGGTCTCACCTCCCTCCTTGCGCGAGGCCACCGCCGCGAGCTCGCCGCCGCCCTGGGTCACCCAGCACGCCGCGCGCTGCGTCGAGCCCACCTGCTCGAGCGCGGGCGTCTGCTCCACGCAGCGATCCACGCGGAAGGGACACCGCGGGTGGAACGCACAGCCGGTGGGCAGGCTGCTCAGGTCCGGCGGCAGCCCCTCGATCGCGCGCAGCACCTCGTGCTCTTCGGCGTCGAGCCGGGGGATCGACTGCAGGAGCGACCAGGTGTACGGGTGCTTGGGGCTCGCGAAGACGTCCTCAGTCGGTCCCTCCTCGACCACCCGGCCCGCGTACATGACCATCACCCGCTCGCACATCCCGGCCACGACGCCCAGGTTGTGCGTGATCAGGATCGTCGCGGTGCCGAATTCCCGGTTGACCTGCTTCAGCAGTTCGAGGATCTGCGCCTGGATCGTCACGTCCAGCGCCGTGGTCGGCTCGTCGGCGATCAGCACGGAGGGCGCCGTGGTCAGGCCCATGGCGATCATGGCGCGCTGCCGCATGCCGCCCGAGAACTCGTGCGGATAGCTCTGGATGCGGTTGTTCGGCTCCGGGATGCCCACCTTCAGGAACATCGCGATCGCCTCCTTCAGCGATCGCCCCAGGTCCATCGCCTTGTGCAGCCGCAGCGGCTCGCCCACCTGCCAGCCCGTCCGGTAGACGGGGTTGAGCGAGGTCATCGGGTCCTGGAAGATCATCGCGATCTCGGCTCCGCGGATCTCCTGCATCTCGGGCTCCGAGGCGGTCGTGAGTTCGCGGCCCTTGTACAGCACCCTGCCCTCCACGATGCGGCCCGGCCGAGGCAGGAGGCGCATCAGGCTGAGCACCGTCATCGACTTGCCCGACCCGGACTCGCCGACGATCCCGAGCGTCTCGCCCGGGTCGACGTGGAAGTCGACGCCGTCGACGGCTTTCACGAGGCCGTCCTTCATCGGGAACTGCGTCTTCAGTCCCCGTACCTCGAGCAGGTGCTCAGGCATCGTAGTCCCCCCTCTTCGTCACTTCGCGACACCGGGCACAGGGCGCAGCAACGGGCTCCGCCCGAGCGAATGTGCCCCCACTTGCAGACTCACCGCAGCCTGGGGTCGAACGCGTCGCGGACGGCGTTGCCGAACAGGTTCGCGGCGAGCACGGTGACGAAGATCGTAATGCCCGGGAAGATCACCAGCCACACCGAATGCACGAAATACGTCTGCGCGTTCGTGAGCATGTTGCCCCAGCTCGCGGTCGGCGGCTGGATGCCGAGGCCGAGGAAGTCCAGCGCCGCCTCGATCAGGATGATCTGACCGAGCGCGAGGCTGGCCGACACGATCATCACCGGCATGGCGTTGGGCAGCAGGTGGGCGACGATGAGGCGCAGGTCGCGGGCGCCGATCGAACGGGTCGCCATCATGAAGTCGCGGTTCTTGATCGAGAGCACCTCGCCCCGCACCAGGCGTGCGACCACGCTCCAGCCGACGAACGCGATGATGAGCGACAGCGTCAGCGTGCTGGGCCGGAACAGGATCGACAGGCCGATGAACAGGAAGATGGGCGGGAAGGCGAGGACGACGTCCACCACGCGCATCGACACGTCGTCCACGACCCGACCGTAGTAGCCCGCGATCAGTCCGATCGCGGCCCCGAACGTGAGCTGGATGCCGACGGTCAGAAAACCGACGCCGAGCGAGATCCGCGCGCCCCAGACGAGCCTGGTCAGCGTGTCCCGGCCCAGCTCGTCGGACCCCAGCCAGTGGAGGCGTCCGGGCATCGCGAAGTTGTTCTCGAGGTCCTGCCGGGCGGGGTCGTAATGCGTGATGAGGGCGGAGATCAGCGGCGCGCAGATGGCGATCAGGGCGAGCAGCGCGATCAGGCCGCCCGCGACCATCCCGAGCCGGTTCTCACGCAGGCGCTCCAGCGACTCGCGCCAGAAGCTCTTGGCCGGTCGCTCCGGGTGCGGAGCCACGCGCTCGGGCGCGACATCGATCTTGGTCAGCGTCTCGTCGATCATGAGTAGCGGACTCGCGGGTCCAGGACCGCGTACAGCACGTCGGCAAGCAGGTTGCCGATGACGACCAGCAGTGCGGCGAACGTGGTGATGCCCATCACCGTCGTGTAGTCGAGCTGGAGCGCCCGTTCGTACAGCAGCCTGCCGATTCCGGGCCAGCCGAAGACCACCTCGACGACGAGGCCGCCGCTCACCAGGGCGGGCAGCTCGAGGCCGACCAGCGTGACCAGCGGGATGATCGCGTTGCGCAGCGCGTGCTGGTATACGACCCGCCGCTCGGGCATGCCCTTGGCCCGAGCAGTCCGCACGTAGTCCAGGGACAGCACCTCGACCATGCTCGAGCGGACGAAGCGTGACCACACGGACAGGTAGAAGAAGGACAGGACGACGGCCGGCATGACCAGGTGTAGGAGTCGGTCGAGCGGGTCGCCGCCGTTGAACGCGCTGAAGGCGCCGCTCGACGGCATCCACGGCAGGCCCCAGGCATGCAGCTGCACGGAGAAGAAGAGGATGAGGATCAGGCCCAACCAGAACTGCGGGATCGCGAAGCCGGCGGTCGACAGCACCGTGAAGAAGTTGTCGACCTTGCCGCCCCGGCGCAGCGCGCCGGTGACCCCGAGCGGGATCGAGATCAGGACCCCCAGCAGGATCGCGGTGATCGTCAGCTCCAGGGTGTTGGGGAGGCGCTCGAGGATGTGGCTCATGACCGGGCTGCCGTCGATGAGCGAGCGACCGAAGTCGCCGTGCAGCATCCCGCCCAGCCACGACAGGTACTGGACCCAGATCGGCCGGTCCAGCCCCAGGTTCGCCCGGATGCGCGCGATGTCGGCGGCCTTGAGGTTGGGGTTGTAATCGAGGCCCGGCACGTAGTTGCCGGCCGTCGCGTGCATCACGAGAAAGGTCAGGATCGTCACGCCCAGCACGACCGGGATGGCAGCCGCCAGCCGCCTCAGCACGTACTTAGCGAGCACGGTGCACCACCGACAGAACCGCAACGATCGAGCGACGCGAAGCGAGCGAGCCTTCCCCACCTCCGCCCCGGGGGACGGGGGAGGGGGTGGGGGTCGCCCACTCCGGCACCACCGGAAGGAAGATCACCCTCCCCCGGTCACGGGGGAGGGTCCGGTCACTGCAGATCACTTCTGGTCGCTGACCGACACGTCCTTGAAGAACAGGGACCGCGAGCCGTACTGGTTGAACGGGCCGAAGACGCTGTTCGTGAGTCCCAGCACGCGCTTGCTGACGGCCCAGAGGCCCTTGTTGAACACGAGGATCGGCGCCGGCTGCTGGTCGGCCATCAGGTCCTGGAACTGCGCGTACAGCTGCTTGCGCTTGCCCTGGTCCAGGGTGCTGGCCGCCTGGCTCAGCACCTGGTCGACCTGCGGGTTCTTGAAGAGGAAGCCGTTGAACCCGCCGGGGTTGCTGGACGTGCTGGCGAAGAGCTGCGACTCGTCGGGGTCCTGGGTGAAGTTGAAGCCGACCAGGAAGACGTCGAAGGTGCGCTGGTTCGTGATCTGGGTGACGAGCTGCGGGAACTGGATGAGCTGGGGCGTCGCGGAGACGCCGATGTCCGACCAGGACTGCTGCATGATCTGGAGCAGGCTCTCGCGCTGCTTGTTGCCCTGGTTGGTGATCATCGCGAACTTCAGCGGCACGCCGCCCTTGGCGCGGATGCCGTCCGCGCCCTTGGCCCAGCCGGCCGCGTCGAGCATCGACTCCGCCTTGCTCTTGTCGAAGCCGAACTGCGGCTTGGCGTTGCTGTGCGCCCAGGAGATGGGCGGCTCGACCGAGTCGGCGACCGTGGCCTGACCGAAGTAGACGCGGTCCGCCATCGCCTTCCGGTCCAGGGCGAGGAGGAGCGCCTGCCGCACCGCCTTGTCGGCGAACAGCTTGCCCGCCGGCTTTGCCGGGTCGAGGTTGTAGGCGTAGAAGGTGAACGTGGGCACGCCGAACGGCTCCACCCGGTTGATCGTGTCGACCGTCGCCAGGCTGTCCCACAGAGAAGGGTCCACCGGCCCGAAGTCGAGCTCGCCGGTCTTGAGCTGGTTGGCCACCGTCACCGAGTCGGGCAGCACCTTGTAGACGTACTGGTCGAGGAAGGTCTGGCCGCGCCAGTAGTTCTCGTTCCGGCCGAGCACCACCTGCTGGCCCTTGTCCCAGCGGACGAACTTGAACGCGCCGTTCGTGGCGCTCGGGCCACTGTTGAAGTCGGCGGTGTTGATGTCCTTCGGCGCCAGGCTGCCGAGCACGTGCTTGGGCATGATCTCGCGCTGCGCGTGCAGGGCGAGGAACGGCGCCCAGACGGTCTTCGTCTTGAAGACGATCGTCTGCGGGTCCGGCGCGGCGATGCTCTGCATGTTGAGCTCGAGGTCGGAGCGCCGCGGCGAGTTCACGTCCTTGTAGTCGGGCGCGAACATCATGTTGAACGTGAACAGGACGTCGTCGCTCGTCAGCGGCTGGCCGTCCGACCACTTCAGGTTGGACCGGAGCTTGAACGTGTAGGTCGTGCCGTCGGACGAGACCTGCGGCATCGCCGACGCCAGGCCCGGCACCAGGTCGCCGTTCGGCTTGCTCACCAGCAGTCCCTCGAACAGCATCGAGATGACCTGGCCGCTGGCGGTGTCGGACGAGAGGACCGAGTTCAACTTCGAGATGTCGCTGAAGTTGCCCTCGACCAGGTGGCCGCCCTTCTTGCCGGTCGGCGTGGTCGGGCTCGCCGAGGAGCCGCTGTTCCCGCAGGCCTCCAGGAACTCCAGACCGCCGGCCGTGAAGGCCGCGAACGCCGCGGCGCCTCCCATCCCCCGAAGGAAGTCCCTACGGGACCACTCCTTCAGAAACCTCTCAAAGTTGTCGAAACCGTCGGGCGTGCTGCTCCCCATTGGATCCTCCAGTCCCCTCCCCCATGATCAACCAACGTCCGCCCAACGATCAGGCGGGAATCCCCGGCATTATGGAACCTGTCTCGACGGCTCGTCAAAATCCCGCAGGACGGCCCCATCATGGTCATCGGCATACTCAGACTAACCCTTCACCTCCCAAATAGTGGTTCCCTGAAGGCCAAGCGCCAGGTGGTCGGCGGCCTGCTCCGGCGCGTCCGGCAGCAGTTCCAGGTCGCGGCAGCGGAAATCGGCGAGCGGGACCGCTGGCAGCTGGCCCACCTGGGCATCGCCTGCGTCAGCGCCGAGGGCGCGCACTGCGACGAGGTGCTCGCACACATCCTGTCCTTCGTGGAGCGGTCCGCGGTCGAGGCCCGGGTGGCCGATGTCTCGACGGAGCTGATCCGCATGTAGGTCCGCCCCGCCGCCCTCCCCCGCCGGGGGGAGGGTCGGGGTGGGGGATGTCGGCGAACGGTCACCGCAACCTCGGGTCGAACGCGTCACGCACCGCGTTGCCGAACAGGTTCGCGGCGAGGACGGTGACGAAGATCATGATCCCGGGAAAGATGACGAGCCAGATCGAGTGGGCGAAGTAGGTCTGCGCGTTCGACAGCATGTTTCCCCAACTCGCCGTGGGCGGGTGGATGCCGAACCCGAGGAAGTCGAGCGCCGCCTCCGCCAGGATGATGGCCCCGACGCCCAGGCTCGCGGCCACGATCATCACGGGCAGGACGTTCGGCAGGAGGTGCCGCAGCATCAGCCGCAGGTTGGACGCCCCCAGTGAGCGCGTCGCCAGCATGAAGTCACGGCCGCGCACGGACAGGGTCTCGCCCCGCACGAGCCTCGCCACGCCGCCCCATCCCACCGAGGCGATGATCATCGAGAGCGTCAGGGTGTTCGGCGTGAACAGGATGCTCATCAGGATGAAGAGGAAGATGGCCGGGATGGCCAGCACCATGTCGACGATGCGCATGAGCAGGTTGTCGATCCAGCCGCCGAAGAAGCCGGCGAGGAGACCGACCCCTCCGCCGACCACGATCTGCATGCCGACCGTCAGGAAGCCGACGCCCAGCGAGACGCGTGCCCCCCAGACGAGCCGGGTGAACGTGTCGCGCCCGGTCTCGTCCGCGCCGAGCCAGTGCTGGCGGCCCGGCCCCAGGAACTGGCTGTAGAGGTCCTGCTTCGTCGGGTCGTAGTGGGTGACGAACTGCGAGGCGAGGGGAGCCATGACGGCGACCACCGCCAGGAACAGGATCAGGTAGCCGGCGGCCATCCCGATGTGGTTGGCGCGCAGGCGCTCGACCGACTCCGACCAGTAGCTCTGGGCGGGACGCCCGACCATTCCGGCCAATTCGGCGCCGGCGAGCTGGAGCTCCTCGACGGTTCCCTGGCCGATCATGCGAGCCGGATCCTCGGGTCGAGGACCGCGTACATCAGGTCCGCGATGAGGTTGCCCGCGACGACCAGGATCGACGCGAAGGTGACGATGCCGAGCACCATCGTGTAGTCGTAGGCCAGCGCGCGCTGGTAGGCGAGCAGCCCGATGCCCGGCCAGCTGAACACCACCTCGACCACCAGGGCGCCGCTGACCAGGCCGGGCAGCTCGAGCCCGACCAGGGTCACCAGCGGGATGATCGCGTTGCGCAGCGCGTGGACGTACCGCACCCGCCGGTCCCCCATGCCCTTCGCGCGCGCTGTGCGGACGTAGTCCTGGGAGAGGACCTCGACCATGCTCGACCGCGTGAAGCGGGACCAGATGGCGAGGTACACGAACGAAAGGACGGTGGCCGGCATGAGCAGGTGCGCGAGCCGGTCGATCATGTCACCGCCCGTGAACGGCGTCATCACGCCGCCCGAGGGCAGGAACGGCAGACCCCAGGCGTGGAGCTGCACCGAGAAGAGCAGGATCAGGAGCAGTCCCAGCCAGAACTGCGGAACGGCGACGCCCGCCACCGACACGCCCGTCAGGACGTGGTCGGTGCGCGTGCCGCGCCGCGTCGCGGCGATGACCCCCAGCGGAATGGACAGCACGATGCCGATCAGGATCGCCGTGACCGTGAGCAGGATGGTGTTGGGCAGGCGGTCGAAGACCTGGCTGCTCACCGCCGTGCCGTCCACCATCGACTGGCCGAAGCTGCCCTCCAGCATTCCCGGCGTGATGTCGTGGGCGCCGACCAGCAGCCCGCCCAGACCTGCGTGCTGCATCAGCCAGGCCACCCCGGTCCAGTCCAGGTACTGGATCCAGAGCGGCTGGTCGAGGCCGAGCTGCGAGCGCAGCAGCGAGACCTGCGCCGCCGTCAGGTTGGGGTTGAGGGAAAGGCCGGGGACGTAGGCCCCGGCCGTGCTGTGCATCAGGACGAACGTGATCACGGTGACGCCGACCACGACCGGGATCGCGGCCAGCGCCCTCCGCAGGACGAACTTGGCGAGCATTGTGCTCGAGACCGGCTCTACTTGCCGTCCGTGACGTAGACCGTGTTGAACCAGGGCCGCGGCGAGGCGCCGTTCCAGGGGCCGACGCCCCAGTTCTTGACGCGCTTGCTGATGCCCCACACCGATTTGGGGTAGGTGACCAGCGGCGCGGGCAGGTCCTCCATGAGGATCTCCTGGAGCTGCTGGTACAGGCCCTTGCGCTTCTCACGGTCGAGGGTCACGACCGCCTGGTCGAGCAGGTCGTCGACCTTCGAGTTCTTGTAGCCGGCGCCGTTCAGCGCCCCGCCGCCGATGGACTTCGAGCTCCAGAGCTGCGTCGTGTCGGGGTCGAGGCCCTCCGAGATGCCGATCAGGATCATCTCGAACTCGCGCGTCTGGCTGAGCTGCGTGACCAGCTGCGGGAACTGCACCGGGTTGGTGGTGACGTTGGCGCCGATCTGCTTCCACTGGTCGGCGAGCACCGTGATCAGGGTCTCGCGGACCTTGTTGCCCGTGTTGGTCCGGAGCTCCCACTCCATGCGCACGCCGTTCTTGGCCCGGACGCCGTCGGAGCCCTTGACCCAGCCCGCCGCGTCGAGCATCTGCTCGGCCTTCGAGATGCTGAAGGGGTACTGCGTCTTGGGGGTGGTGTGGACCCACTGCGCGCCGCTCACCGACGAGTCCGCCGGGGCCGCCAGGCCGAAGTACACCTTCGCCGCGACCGCCTTCCGGTCGAGCGCGGTCAGCAGCGCACGGCGCACCTGCACGTCGCCGAAGATGGCCGCCTTCGGCGTCTTCGCCGGGTCGAGGTTGTGGATGTAGTAGTCGAACGATGGCGCCACGTAGCTGAGGCGGTCGATGTTCTGGACGCTGGCGAGGGAGTCCCACTGCCCGAGGTCGGGGGAACCGACGTCGATCTCGCCGGTCTTGAGCTGGTTGGCGACCTGGACGGCGTCGGCCACGACCTTGAAGAAGTAGCTGTCGAGATGGGTCTTGCCCTTGAAGAACAGGTCGTTGCGCTTCATCTCGTACTGGGTGCCCTTGTCCCACTTGACGGGGATCATGGCTCCGCTGACCACGGTCGGCACCTGGTTCATCGGGCTCGAGTTGATCGCCGCAGGCGCGAGCGTGGACCACACGTGCTTGGGCAGGATCCCGATCCCCAGGAAGCTGATGATGAACGGGGCGTACGGGCCCTTGGTCTTGAAGATGACGGTCTTCTGGTCCGGCGCCGTGACGCTCTCGAGGTGCGCCTCCAGCTGTGACCGGAAGCGGGACGTGACCGCCTTGTACTGCGGGTCGTACATCAGCTGGAACGTGAAGACCACGTCGTCGGCCGTGATCGGCTGGCCGTCCGACCACTTGATGCCGTCCTTGAGGGTGACCTTGTACGTCACCTGGTCGGCCTCGACCTTGGGGACGGCGGTCGCCATCTCGGGCAGCAGGTTGGCGGTGTACGCGTCAACCGTGATCAGCCGGGCGTACGCCAGGTAGCCGATCGTGGAACTGGCGGTGTCGTTGATGAAGATGGGGTTGACGTTGCCGATGTCCGAGATCACACCCTCGACGATGTGACCGCCCTTCACCGCGTTCTGCGTACTGCTCTGCGCCGAGTTGCCGCCGCAGGCCTCGAGGAACTCGACGCCGCCGGCCAGGAACGCCGAGAAGGCGAGCGCGCCTCCCATGCCGCGCAGGAAGTCCCGGCGCGACCATTCGGCCAGGAACCGGTCGAACTGCCTTTCCGAGTCGCTGTTGCTCACCTACGCTTCCCCTCCATTCGCGCTCTCATCCCGGCTGGCGTGCGGCCGGAGATCGCCGGATTATGGATCTCGGGGCTCGGAACGTCAAAGTCCGGAATTGGTTGGGCCATCGGGCCTCTCCGGCCATGAGCCGCCAACTCAATCTAACCACCTCGACGTCATCTATTGGTTAGTGCGGACCAACCCGGGGGACGACCCCGGGCGTGGTACGGCCCGGCCGTTCCCGCCCCTCGCGGCGCAGCATGCATGCAGCAGGGGCGCGCGTCAAGCGCCGCGCGGCGTCAGTCCGGCCGGACGGCCCCGATTTGGTCCGCTGTGTAGCCCAGCACGTCGGTCAGCACCTCCGCCGTGTGCTGGCCCAGCAGCGGTGGCGGCGTCCGGATCGGAGCCGACCGGCCATCCAGCTTCCATGGCGCTCCGACCTGGCCGATCCGCCCCGCCACCGGGTGCTCGACCTCGACGTGCATGTCCCGCCCGACCGCGACGGGGTCGGAGAACGCGGTTGCCAGGTCGAGGATGGGGCCGGCCGGGATGCCCGCCGCCTCCATCCGCGCGAGCCACTCGCCCGTGGTGCGCCGCGTCAACCGGCGCTCGATCTCGATCACGAGCTCGGCCCGAGCCGTCTGCCGGTCGGCGTTTGTCGCGAAGCGCGGGTCGCCGGCGAGCTCCGGCGCCTGCAGCGTCTCGCAAAAACGCCGGTACTGCTCGTCCGAGCCGACCGCCAGGTTCACGTGACCGTCCCTGGTCGCGAACGTGCCGTACGGCGCGACGGTCGGGTGGTGGTTGCCGTCCCGGCCGGGCGGCGCCCCCGTGGCGAAGTAGCGCCCGGCCTGGTATGTGAGGATGGCCAGGAGGCTGTCGTTCAGCGCGACGTCGATGTACCGGCCGGAACCCGACGTCGCCCGCTCCACGAGGGCGGCCAGGATCGCGTGGGCGGCGAACATGCCGGCCACGATGTCCCCGACCGGGACGCCGCTCTTGACCGGCTGGCCCTTGGGCTCGCCGGTGATGCTCATCAGGCCGGACGTGCCCTGGGCGATCTGGTCATATCCGGCCAGCTGAGGCCGGCCCTGCCCGAATCCACTGATCGAGGCGTACACGAGCTGCGGCCGGCGCTCGTGAAGCGCGTCCCAGCCGAGCCCGAGCCGGGCGGCAGTCCCGGGACGGAAGTTCTCGACCAGGACGTCACTGGCGAGCGCCAGGTCCACCGCCGCCTGGAGGCCCGCCTCGTGCTTCAGGTCCAGGGCCACGCTGCGCTTGTTCCGGTTGACCGAGAGGAAGTAGCTCGACTCGCCGTTGACGAATGGCGGGCCCCAGCGGCGCGCGTGATCGCCGTCGCCCGGGGCCTCCACCTTGATCACGTCCGCCCCGAGGTCGCCGAGCAGCATCGTGCAGTACGGTCCGGCGAGCGCGTGCGTGAGGTCGAGCACCCTGATGCCGGCCAGCGGCTGGGGGGCGGGGTTCGACTCGTCCTGGCCCACGATGCCCGTTAGCGTACGCTTGGGGACCCGCCCCACAGAGTCCCTCCCCCGTCGCGGGGGAGGTGGCCGCCCCAGCGGCCGGTGGGGGGGGTCGCCAAGACAAGACCCCGCTCCTTACTCGGCGCACCGATTCGGTTCTCCGAGCGACCCCCCTCCGGGTCCCTTCGGGGACCCACCTCCCCCGCGAAGGGGGAGGGACCTGTCAGGCCCGTGCGCGCGCCCTTGTAGCATCACTCCCATCGAGACCGAGACCCGCACCTCCCTGGACGAGTTCCGCGCGACCCGGCCCTGGCCGCTGGACGCGTTCCAGGTCGAGGCGATCGAAAAGCTGGACACCCACCGGGGCGTCCTCGTGAGCGCGCCCACCTCCAGCGGCAAGACGGTGGTGGCCGACTACTGCAACTTCCGGGCGCGGCGCGAGGGCACCAAGGTCATCTACACCACGCCGCTCAAGGCGCTGAGCAACCAGAAGTACCGCGACTTCCAGCGCGAGTTCGGCGAGGAGCACATCGGCCTGGTGACCGGCGAGAACACCATCAACGACGAGGCGCCGATCGTGGTCATGACGACCGAGATCCTGCGCAACGTCATCTACGAGGACCTGCCCCGCCTCGACCCGGTCGGGTACGTCGTGCTGGACGAGGTCCACTACATCGACGACTTCCCCCGCGGCTCGGTCTGGGAGGAGGTCATCATCCAGGCGCCCAGCCACATCAAGCTCGTGGGGCTGTCCGCCACCATCGGCAACTACGCGGAGCTGGCGCGCTGGATGTCCGAGAACCGCGGGCCGGTCGCCACCGTCTTCCACGAGGAGCGACCGACTGAGCTCCGACTCTGGCTCGCCATGCGCAATCGCTTCCACAGGCTGTTCGCGCCGGACGGCGGCATCGACCAGGAGACGTGGTCCCGCGCGGCCGAAGAGGAGGAGGCCAGCTTCCGCGTGCGTGGGTTCCGCCACCTGCCGTCCAACGACATGCTGCGCGTCATCGGCGAGCTGCGCCGGCTGGACATGGTTCCCGCGATCTATTTCATCTTCTCGCGGCGGGGCTGCCGGGAGGCGCTGCAGCGCTGCGCCTTCCACGAGTTCGACCTGACGACGGGCCGCGAGAAGCGCATGATCGATCAGCTGGCCGCCGAGCGCCTGCGCTCGCTGACGGACCCGGACGAGGCGGCGCTGTTCCAGCAGATGGCCGACGCCGACATGCTCCGGCGTGGCCTGGCGGTGCACCACGCCGGCCTGCTCCCCTACCACAAGGAGCTGGTGGAGGAGCTCTTCCAGGCCGGGCTGCTCAAGGTAGTGTTCGCTACCGAGACACTGTCGCTCGGGATCAACATGCCCGCCAGGGCCGTCGTGGTGTCATCCTTCACCAAGTTCGACGGCGTCAACTTCGCGACGCTGACCACCGGCGAGCTGACGCAGCTCATGGGCAGGGCCGGCCGGCGCGGCATCGACACGATTGGCCACGGCGTCATCCTCAAGGAGGCGGACGTCGAGATCGGCACGATCTACGAGGTCGCGATGGGCGAGGGACTCGTGGTCGAGTCGCGGTTCCTGCCCAGCTACAACATGGCGCTCAACCTGCTCCGCCTCTACACGCCCGAGCAGGCCGACGAGCTGATGGAGCGGTCGTTCGGCCAGTTCCAGAAACGCCTGGCCGCGGACCACACGGTCGACCGGCTCGAGAACATCCGGGCGCGGCTCCACGACCTCGACGCGACGTGGGACTGCACGCGCTGCCGCCCGGAGGACGTGAGCGAGTACTTCAGGATCGAGGACCGCCTCCGCGCGATCCGGATCGAGATCCGCCGGCTGCGCCGCGAGGCGGTGCCGGTGCCGCGCCGCGGCCGCGGCAGGGGCGGGTTCAAGGGCCGGCCCCACGGAGCGGCTGGGCGGCAGCTCCACCAGCTGGAGGAGGAGCGCAAGCAGGTGCAGGCGCGGCAGCGCAAGCTCCCGGTGGTGCAGTGCCCCCGGTTCACCGAACACCTCGCGGCATACGGGGAGCGCCGGGCGCTCGAGCGCGAGCTGCGTGACGGCGAGCGCGCGATCAGGGAGCAGGCAGACGAGTACCAGCGCAAGCTGCGCCGGCTCTGCCGGATCCTGTCCGAGACCGGGTTCCTCGCGGATGACAAGCCCACCGACAAGGGCCTGCTGGCGGCTCGGGTCTACGGCGAGAACACGCTCCTGGTCACCGAGGCCGTGTGGAACGGCTGGCTGGACGGGCTGGGGCCGGCGGACCTGTGCGCGGCGCTGGCCATGCTGGCCACGGAGGACCGCGGTCGGGACCGCGGTCCCCGGCAGGTGCGCCGCTACCCGACGCCGGCGGTGGGCCAGACGGCGCGGCTCCTGCGCGCCCTGTACTTCCGCTTCGCAGACCTGGAGCAGGACCTGGACGAACCCAACCTGCGCCCGCCGTCGTACGACTACATCGACTTCGCGCACCGCTGGGCTTCGGGTGAGGCGATGGACACGATCCCACTGCCGGCCAACGTCGACATCGGCGACGCGATCAAGGCGATGAAGGGCCTGTACTCGATGCTGCGGCAGCTCGAGTTCGCGCTGCGTCAGGCCAGGCTCCCCCTCCATGGCGCGATCCGCAGCGCGGTGCAGGCCATGGAACGCGACGTCATCAAGCGCACGTAGCAGACGTAGTTCTCGTTTGACGTTCGAGAACCCCCCGGCTAGGCTGTGGCCGTCGAAGAGAGAGAGGGACGCTAGTCGGGAGGGGTTCCCCTTTGCTGCCGGTCCTCCGCCAGCTCGCGCGGCCACGGCTGGTCTCGTGGGCGCGCTTGCCGGGGCGCCGGGATCACCGGCGGCACACGTGAGCGCCGGCCGCAGCGGCGGCGACGACTGACATCCCTTCCCCCACAAACCACCCTCCCCCGCGTGAGGGGGAGGGTAGGTCGGTGGGTTGTGGCACAGGAGGCCGGCGGCTCCGAATCTAGGCGGGCGCCGCCTCCTCGAGGCCGAGCGCCGCGCGCAGCTCCGATCCCGCCTCGTCCAGCGCCGTCTGCGCCGCGTTCATGCCCTCCAGGCTCAGGAAGCCGTGGATCATGCCCGGGTATCTCGTGACGCGGACCGGCACGCCGGCGGCTCGCAGCAGCTCGCCGTACGCTTCGCCCTGGTCGCGCAGCGGGTCGTACTCGGCCGTCTGGATCAGTGCTGGCGGCAGGCCGGCGTGACTGGCAGCCCCGGCCGGCGACACGCGCCAGTCCTGGGCGTCGGCCTGCGACGACAGGTAGTGGCCCGAGAACCACTCCATGTCGCGGAGCTCGAGGAAGTAGCCCTCGCCGTTCTCGCGGTACGAGGGCCAGTCCAGGGTGCGCATGTCCGTCGCCGGATAGATCAGGTACTGGAACGCGATCCGGGGCCCGCCGGCGTCGCGCGCCTGCAGCGCGACCACCGCGGCCAGGTTGCCGCCCGCGCTGTCGCCGGCCACCGCCAGGCGCTCCGGGTCGGCGCCCAGATCCGCGGCGTGCGACGCCGCCCAGGTGGTGGCCGCCCACGCGTCGTCGATGGCGGCCGGGAAGCGGTGCTCCGGACCCAGCCGGTACTCGACCGACAGGACCGCGGATCCCGTGCGGTTGGCCAGCGCACGGCACACCGGGTCGTGGCCCTCGATGCTCCCGATGGTCCAGCCGCCACCGTGGAAGTACAGGACCAGCGGCGGCGCGGGGCTGACGTCCGGGCGATACAGGCGCACCGGGATGTCGCCGTCCGGTCCCGGCACCGAGCGGTCCTCGATCACGGCGACCGACTCGCCCGGCGGGCGCTCCACCTCACCGAAGAGCGCTCGGGCCTGCTCCACGCCCAGCGCCGCGAAGCCGCGGAACCCCATGTCCTTGAACAGGCGGAGGATCGCCTCCGCCTGTGGATCCAGCGGCATCTACGACGCGCGCTCCCGCGACCGCTCACCGCGGTCGAGCAGCCGACGTACGCCCCACTTCACGATGTCGTATCCCACGACCACGACGAGGACGAACGGCACGAGGAGCCACGGCTGCTCTTCGAACAGGCCCATTCCAAACCTCCCACTCAGGAACCACCGGGATCGTTCGTGTCGGCGGCCGCCGCGACGGGCGGCGGCGGCGTCGCGGCCGGCCGCGGTGCGAGCGCGGGCGCCGCGGCCCGCCGGACGAGCTCGTTGAACTCCTGGACGCGACCCTCCAGGATCGCGTCCAGACGGCCGAGCACGCCCTCCAGCTGCCGTCCGAGCTCGGCCGCGAGCTCGACCGACGCCTGGGTCGGCGGGCCCGGGAAGCTCGCGTGCTGGAGCAGCACGCGGAGCTTGCCGTCGAGCCGGTCGGGATTGCTGAGCCGGCCGCTTCCCTTGGGGTCGACCTGGACGAGGTCGCCCTCGACCTCCGTCAGCGCCTCCTTGACCTCCCTGGCCGCGGCGGCGATCTCCTCGTTCACGCCGGACCAATGATCGGCCTGCCGCTTCAGCTCGCGGATGGTGTTGACCGCCTCGTTCACGTCGGACAGCCGCCTCCAGACCGCCAGCGCGTGCCGGTACTGCGCCTCGAGAGCCTCCTGCGTGGCCCGGTTGCGCGGGTCATTGGCGATCTCGAAGGTCGCGGTCCTGCTTTCGTCTCCGAGCTGGAGTCGGACCTGGTATCGGCCGGGCGGGACGACCGGGCCCTGCGCCTGCGCCCAGCCCTGACCCTCGTCCTTGGGCGGATCGATGCGGATCGGGGCAGGCGGCGCGTGCCGCATGTCCCACACGAAGCGGTTGAGCCCGGGCCGCCGCCGCGGCCGGGGCTCGCGCGGCTTGCCGGGTTCGGGCTTCTGCTCGCCCTCGTCCCCCGGTCCGGCGCTGCACGTGCGGATCTCCTCGCCGGCCGCGTCCAGGAACGTCAGCCGGACCTCGTGCTCGCCGGGGTCTCGCAGGACGTACAGCACCGTGACGCCGCTGGCCCGGTTCTCGCCCGCGTCGACCAGCACCGTGTCCCGCCCCTCCTCGCCCGGACGCGGCCGGGCGTCGGCCGGGATCACGACCGCGCCGATGTATCGGAACGCGCGCGACGCGCCCTGGGCGTTGACGAAGCCCATCCGCGAAGGGAGCTGGACCGCTCGCCGCGGTTCGTAGAGATGGACGTCCGCGCCCTCGTGCTCGGCCTGGTGCTGGCGCACGGCCGGGAGGTCGTCGAGGATCCAGATCGAGCGGCCGTGGGTGGCGGCCACCAGGTCGTCGCCCTGGACGACCAGGTCGTGGACCGGCACGACCGGCAGGGTGCCGCGCAGCGAACGCCACGACCCGCCGCCATCGAACGACACGTGGATGCCGGTCTCGGTGCCGCAGTAGAGCAGATCGCGGCGCCGGGTGTCCTCCCGGATGACACGGCAAAACTCGTTCTCGGGCAGGCCGCCGTCGAGCCGCTCCCACGTGGCGCCGTGGTCGCGAGTGCGCCACAGCAGCGGTCGGAAGTCGTCAAGCCGGTGTCGCTCCGCGGCGACGTACGCCGTCCCGGGGTCGTGCGGCGACGCCTCGACGATGCTGATCAGCGCCCACTCGGGCATGTCGGGAGGAGTCACGTTCGTCCACGTCGCGCCGCCGTCGCGGGTGACGTGGACGAGCCCGTCGTCGGTCCCGGCCCACAGGAGGCCCGGCTGCAGCACCGACTCCGTCAGCGCGAACACGGTGCAGTAGTACTCGGCGCCTGTGTTGTCGGCCGTGAGGTCGCCGCCGGAGCTGGCGAGCTTCTCGGCGTCCGCGCGCGTCAGGTCCGGGCTGATCGCCGTCCAGGTCTGCCCCTCGTCGCTGGAGCGGAAGACGCGGTTCCCGCCCTGGTAGAGCACGTTCGGGTCGTGCGGCGACAGCATGATCGGCGCCGTCCAGTTGAAGCGGTACCGCGCCTCGACCGCCCCGGCGCCGATCGTCGACTCGGGCCACACGTTGATCGGCCGCGACGAGCGCGTGCGGTGGTCGTAGCGGGTGATCGTGCCCAGGTAGTTGCCGGCGAACACGACGTCCGGGTCGTCCGGGCGCACGGCGATGTACCCGCTCTCGCCCCCGCCCACGTCGTAGAGATCGACCTGCGTGATCGCGCCGAGCTCCGAGTGGCTGGGCAGTGAGATCGTGGTGTTGTCCTGCTGGGCCGCGTAGACGCGGTACGGGTCGCGGCTGTCCGTCGTCACGTGGTACAGCTCGGCAGTCGGCTGGTTGAAGCAGCTAGACCAGTTGGCCCCGCCGTCGTAGCTGACGTTGGCGCCGCCGTCGCTGCCCAGGATCAGCCGGCTCGGGTCGGCCGGGTCGAACCACACGTCGTGCGCGTCGCCGTGAGGCACGGGCACGCTCGCGAAGACGCGGCCGCCGTCGACGGATCTCCACACGTCCATGTCCAGCGCCCAGACGGTCTCCGGGTCCAGCGGGTCGGCGAAGATGTGCTGGTAGTACCAGGCCCGGTGGCGCAGCTCCGGCTGCTCCGAGAGCCGCTCCCAGTGCTCGCCCCCGTCGTCCGACCGGAAGACGGCGCCGTCGTCGGCCTCCACGATCGCCCACAGACGGCCCCGCCGCGCCGGCGACGCCGCCACGCCGATCCTGCCCAGCCGCCCCTTGGGCAGCCCGGGCCGGCGCGACAGGTCCGTCCAGGTGTCGCCGCCGTCGGTCGTGCGCCAGAGGCCGCTGCCGGGACCGCCGCTGTCCAGCCGCCAGGGCAGGCGCCGCGTCTCCCAGAAGCCGGCGTACAGGACCCGGGGGTTGTGCGGGTCCATGACCAGGTCGACCGCGCCGGCGTCGGGGCCGCGGTGCAGGACCAGGTCCCACGTCCCGCCACCGTCGCGCGAGCGGTAGACACCACGCTCGTCGTTGGGCCCGTGCGCGTGGCCGAGGGCCGCGGCGTAGACCAGGTCCGGGTCCGCCGGGTGCACGCGGACGCGGCCGATGTGCCGGGTCGCCTCCAGCCCGCGGTGTGTCCACGTGGCTCCGCCGTCCGTCGAGCGGTACACGCCGTCGCCGTGGGAAACGTTCGAGCGGATGCAGCACTCGCCCATCCCGGCGTACAGCACGTTCGGGTCGGACGCGGCGACCGCCAGGGCGCCCACCGAGGCGCGGCGGAAGAACCCGTCCGACAGGTTGCGCCAGGAGAGTCCGCCGTCCTGGGTCTTCCACACCCCGCCACCGGTCGAACCGAAGTAGAACGTCCGCCGTTCGCCCGGGTCGCCGGCGACTGCCACCACCCTGCCCGCGCGGAACGGTCCGACCAACCTCCAGCGGACGTCGTCCAGCAGTCCGCCCCTCTTCGCATCAACGCCTTCGGTCATCCACGACCTCCCTCCGGGCCCTCGCCCGTCATCCCTCACCAGGTCCAGGGGTCAGCGTAGCGCACGCCGCGGGTAGAGCTGACCTTCCGCTGGACGGTAGCCGAGCGCGCGGTTGACGGCCAGCATCGGGGCGTTCAGCGCGTTGTCGGTGGTCTCGACCCAGCCGGTGCCGCGGGCGACCAGCTCCTCGCTCACGAGCACCTTCAGCGCGCGGGCGACGCCCCTCCCCGATGCCCCGGCGACACGCCCGTGAAGTCGTTGGAGAGCGCGTCGCCATGACCGTTTCGGCGCCGTCTGGCTGTCGAGGAGCGCGGCCGCGGCGACGATCCGACCGTCCCCTCGCCGACCAGGTAGCGTCGGAATGCGCCCGGTCCGGCCAGTCGCTGCCGCTCCCGCCACTCTTCGGCGGAGCGCGTGAAGCGGTCGACCTGGTGCACCACATCGAGATAGCCACTCAGATCGCGTTCGGCATCCAGACGTCGGATCTTCACAATGTTGAACCCCCACATCCAGCAAGGCGACCGAACATGATTGTCAAATGACTGACGAGTGATTGTGGGCGCCCTGAACGGCCCCGCTCTGGCCCTTTCCCAGTGCATCGGGTTTGCGGTGTCATACGTTGTCCACACGTCTCACATATCAACAGCTCACTCCCATGATGAAGAGGGTGAAATGACATCGACAGTCTGTGACGGCGACACTGTCAGGGTCGGTTCGCGGGTTCGCGTGCTCTTCTCTGACGGCGAGGACGAGTACACGATCGTCGGCGGCGAGGAGGCCGACGCCGCGTCGAGGCGCATCTCCACGGAGTCGCCGCTCGCCGTGGCGCTGCTCGGCCACACCGCCGGCGACCAGGTCAAGGTGCGCGCCCCGGGCGGCCTGCGCTCCGTGACGATCCTGGACATCGCGCCGGTCTACTGAGGTCCAGTCCCGGTCGGTTCCTCTCATCCGACGCAGGCGGTCGCCGGGTCGCCCGGCGGCCGCCTCGCTGCCGCGCGGGCTCAGCCCTCGCCCGTGCCTCCGCCGTCGACGACCAGCACCTGGCCGTTGACGTAGCTCGCGGCATCAGAGACGAGGAATACCGCGGCCCCCGCGATCTCCTCCGGGCTGCCGATGCGTCCGAACGGGTTGCTCTGGACCACGCGGTCGAGAACCGCCTCGTTGCTCCACAGCGCCTCCGCGAACCGGGTCTTGAAGAGGCCGGGCGCGATGCAGTTGACCCGTACGCGCCCACCCAGCTCGCGGGCGAGCTGGCGCGTCAGCATGATCACCCCCGCCTTCGTCACGTCGTAGACGCCGAGTCCGATGCTGGGCCGCAGGCCGCCGGTGCTGGCAATGTTCAGCACGGCGCCGCCGTTCTGCTCCATCGACGCGCGATAGACGAGCTGTGTGAGCAGGAAGTAGCCGCGGAGGTTGACCTCGAACGTCTTGTCCCAGACCGCCGGGTCCGCGTCGATCAGCGGCCCGAAGTACGGGTTGGTGCCTGCGTTGTTGACCAGGATGTCGACACGGCCGAACCGCTCCACGGTGCTGTCGACCAGGCGCCTGAGGTCGTCGTGACGTCCCGCGTGCGCCGCGATCGCAGCCGACGAGCCGGGGAAACGCTCGTTGATCCGGGCCGCCTCGCGGTCGAGGTCGTCCTGCTTGCGGCTGCTGAGGACCACCCTGGCGCCGTGCTCCGCCAGACCCTCGGCGATCGCACTGCCGAGGCCCCGACTGGCTCCCGTGACGATCGCCACACGCTCAGTGAGTTGGAAGTTCGGCACGGATGGATAGGATAAGCGCCAATGGAAGTCGTTTCGGGCAGGTTTGCCGAGGACATCCTCGAGCGGATCTTCCGGCCCACCACCAAGCCGAGCGCCCTGGACCAGGCCGAGCAGACGCTCAGGCACCCCAAGCGCCTGGTCTACGTCGCGATGTCCAATCGCAACTTCTACTGGCGCAACCACGTCCAGAAGTTCGTCCTGGACTCGGGGATGGTGCCTGTCAGTCCGTTCATGCTCTTCGACTACTACCTGCTCCACACAGTGCCCAAGACCGTGGTGCGGGAGGCGATGAACAACCTCCTGGCCCGCAGTGACGAGGTCTGGGTGTTCGGGCGCATCTCACTGGGCGTGAAGGTGCAGGTCGGCATCGCCAAGCGTATGAGCAAGCCCGTTCGCTACTTCGACATCTCGGAGCTGCCGGTCGCGGTCCTGCCCATCTCCGCCGAGACTGCGGAGGAGGAGATCCGGGACTAACCGGGCCGTCGCATCGCCCAGGGGCCGTATCGGGCAGCGGCCAGAATTGACCAGACGAGCAGGCCGAGCGCCAGGAGGGAGAAGCCCAGTTCGACGGCGATCGCCGCCGGCGGCTGGATCTGTGTGGCCGGGCTCGCAAGCGCGAGAGCGTTCGTGGGGAGCTGCACGGCGCCGACGGCGAGCACCGCCAGACTGACCCAGAACGCCCACCGCCAGCCGCGGTAGGCGCCGAGCGACAGCACCGCGGCGCCCGCGACCACGGCCGCGACGAGCACCCACGACGAGACGTATCCGAACGTGACGCTGTCGCGGAGCTGGTCGCCGGTCAGGTCCGGACTGGCCGCCCGGAGGCTTCGCTCGATCGCGGGTCGCGTCTCGTAGAGGGCGTTCGTGACCAGCTCCACGAGCGCGGCGAGCAGCAGGTAGCCGGCGGTGGCCCCGCGCAGCGGCAGCGTCCAGGCGGTGTGGACGCGATCCCTCCCCCCTCGCGGGGGAGGTGGCCCGGTCACGGGCCGGAGGGGGGGTCGCTTGGAACGGACGGCACCGAATCGCCGGCTCGTCTCAGCAAACCCCCCTCCGGGTCCTGGCGGACCCACCTCCCCCGCAAGGGGGGAGGGACATCGTTCTCGCCGGGCTCGCAAGCGCGAGAGCGTTCGTGGGCAGCTGCACGGCGCCGACCGCGAGCACCGCCAGAACGACCGCGACGAGCACCCACGAGGAGAAGTATCCGTACGTGACGCTGTCGCGGAGCTGGTCGCCGGTCAGGTCCGGACTGGCGGCCCGGAGGCTTCGCTCGATCGCGGGCCGCGTCGTGTAGACACGATCCCTCCCCCCTCGCGGGGGAGGTGGCCCGGTCACGGGCCGGAGGGGGGGTCGCTCGGAACGGACGGCACCGAATCGCCGGCTCGTCTCAGCAAACCCCCCTCCGGGTCCTGGCGGACCCACCTCTCCCGCAAGGGGAGAGGGACATCGTTCTCACCGCGGCGCGCCTGCGCGGACGACGCGGCGGTACCAGCGGTCGGGCGCGCTCAGCTCATCGGGTCGCGGCAGCGCCTCGGGGCCGTCCCACGCGCGGTTCAGCACCTCCATGCCGTAGTGGTCGTGCACGTCCCGCGCGAACCGCTCGCCCACCCGGTACTGCTCCATCTTCATCTCCAGTCCGGTCACGCGCCAGAGCAGCCGTTCGAGCGGGCCCCGCTCGCCGCTGCGCCGGCGGTAGGCCGCGTCCAGTCGCGCGAACGAGGGCAGCGCCCGCTGCCCCACCAGGCTCATCACGAGGTTGCCGTGCCCCTCCACCAGCGACATCGTCGCCTGCATGTGCCGCACCAGGTCCCACTGCGACGGAGCGCCGGCGACCGCACGGAGGCGCTGCAGTCCGCCTCCTGTCGCGGTGCGGACGGCCAGGCCGACCAGCGCGTCGATCTGGCTGTCCAGGTGGTCGCGCAGCCAGGGGTGGCCGGCGAACTGCCATGCGTGCGTCATCTCATGCAGGATCAGCCAGCGCCGGAGGTCCGTGCCGTCCAGCTTCGCCTGGTCCTCCCAGGCCGCCACGTTGGGCTCGACGAGGTACAGGGCCGGGTGGACCGGCTCCCGTCCGAGCAGCTGCGGGTCGAACTGGCCGAGCACGCGCCGGCCCAGGTACACGAGCATGAGCGCGACGTACCGGTTCAGGCCCGCTCGGCCCGCCACGGCGAGCCAGGACTCCGGCACGCGCGTCACGGCCGCCAGCGGCTCCATGACGCGACGCAGGATGCCGACGTTCAGATCCAGCCAGCTGGCCCGGTCGAGAGCCTGAAAGTCCGGCAGCCGGGCACCGGCCGGCAGGCCGCCCACGGTCTCCAGCAGCGGCGCCCTGAGGCCGGCCGCCAGGCCGTTGTACGCGGTCGTGATGGCGGTCAGCCGGTCCGGAGGCACGCGCTCCTCGCGCAGGCCGGCGGTCGCCAGTCGGGTGACCTCGTCCCAGTCGAGCAGCAGCGTGCTGCCCCCGCGCGGTCGCATGGCTTCTGCCACCATCACGGCGACGAGGCCGGACAGGGCGCCCATCGCCAGGCCGCGCCTGAACCCTCGCCTCATAGGCCGCTCCGCGCCGGCGGTACGGCCGGCTTCAGAAGTCGAACGACAGGTTGTGGGCGCGCTTGAACAGCACTTTGCACCCCGGGCACCGGAACACGATCTGCATCGCGCGGCGACCAAAGGCCAGCGCGTCCTTCCCGCAGACCGGGCACGCCGCGGTCTCGCTCTGGAAGGCGTTTGGAAGCGCCATGACCTTGATCTCCGCCTTGCGCCGCCTCTTTGACATGGCTCGACTCGCAGAGAGAGAGGATTTGAACGGGGACGGCCATGCTAACAAAATGGCAACAATTTGGCTAGGGCCATGAAAGAACCATACGAAGTCACCATCGTCGCAGGGACTCCGCGAATGGAAATGTCTTCGTCTGCGGCCCCCCGCGTCCGGTCCCCTGGTGGACCGGACACCTCTTGGCGAGCGTCGCGGGCGAGCTCGGAGGCTCTAGACCTCCAGAAGGGTGACGTCGAGGTCCTTCAGGCCCTCGGGCGGCTCGAGGCCGCTGAGCTGGAGCGTCTTCAGGAGCGCGAGGATGTAGCGGACGCCCGCCAGGTTCACGCCGTGCTTCCGGGTGAGCGTCTGGATCGCCTGCAGCTTCATGAGGTCCCGCTGCGAGTACCGGCGCCGGTTGGTCACCGTGCGCTTCGGCTTGATCATGTTGAGGTGCTCGTACATCATTAGCGTCCGCGGATGGGTCTCGAGGATCTCGGACGCGACGCTGAGCGTGTAGATCGGCTTGTCGAGGTGGATGCTGGTCCCGTCGCCGGCCGCGGGAGGCTTCACCTCTGAGACCGGCTCGCGTTGCTTCGTCTTCATGGGGCTGTCTTCTCTCTCCTTTGGCCAGCCTCTCAGCCTAACCTTGGGTTACAGGCGCACAGACTACTTTTGTAGTCGATGGTGCCAGGTGAAGCCTCAATCGGGCAAGCATTTTTTGTTAAGGAACGCCGATAGCGTGGAGTACATTCGTCCCTACGCGTTCGGCCCCAACGACGTCTCCACAAGTTCACCACGGGCCACGCCGTGGCCAGCGCGGGGCCACCGTCGAACTCGCTCGGTCGGGGTCAGCCGGTCGGTCGCGCGGGGCAGGCCTGGTTGTTCGGGTTCTGGTTGTTTCCGTTGTTCGGATTTCCGTTCTGGCCGGGCTGCGGGCACGGCGATCCGGAGGAAGTGTGCACGTTCGCCGGCAGCGGCGGCATCGGCTGGTTTGCATTGGTGCCCGGCAGGAGCCAGACCGGCTCGCCGCCGACGACGGCGTGGCCCAGGCCGGGCGGCTCCGAGAACCACTCGGTGGGCGGCGCGTTCAGCGTGTCCAGCGCGGACATCATGAACTGGTGCCATGCCGGGGCGGCCGCATAGATGCCGTCCCATCCGGCCGCCATCAGCGAGTAGTCCGGATTGCCGAACCAGAACGCTGACGCCAGGCTCGGCGTGTAGCCGATCGTCCAGCCGTCGCTGAAGGCCTCCGCGGTTCCCGTCTTGGCGCCGACGCGCCGGCCCGGAAGCGTCAGGTCCGAGTTGGCCCCGAACGCCCGGACGCGGTTGGCGTCGTTGGACATGATCTGCTCCATGATGTAGGCCACCTTCGGGTCCAGCACCTGGTGCGCGCCGTTGTTGGGGTCTGCTTTGAAGATCGGCGTACCGTCACTGGCCGAGATGGACTGGATGCCGTAGGGCTGGTGGTACAGGCCCTGCGCCCCGAGCACGGAGGCGCCCGTCGCCATCTGGAGCGGCGTCTCGGGGTAGCCGCCGAGCGTCAGGGATGGGCCGAAGCTCGACGATGGGTCGTCGGTCGTGTACGTGGCGCTCCCGTCGGGCGCGTAGTGAGGCGTGAACGGAGGGGCGCCCATGCGCTTGGCCATGTCCGCGACCCGGTCGACGCCGATCGACATCTCGACCTTCACCGCGGGCACGTTGTAGGAGTTGCCCATGGCCTGCTGGAGCTGCATCGTGCCGTGGGAGCCGCCGTCGTAGTTCTTGGGGGAGTAGTTCGGACAGCCCTGACCGCACGTGATGGTGACCGGGGTGTCCGGGATCATGGTCGCCATCGTGTACTTCCCGCTCTCGATCGCGGCCGTGTACGTGTAGATCTTGAACGAGGAGCCCGGGCTCCGCGGGTTCCGCCACGCGAAGTTGTACTGCGTGCCGGAGTTGGCCGAGCCGACCATCGCCAGCACCGCGCCGGTCCGCGGGTCGATGGCGGTCATCGCGCCCTGGGTCTCGTGGCGTGAGGCGCCGTAGCGGTTGACCTGGTCACTGACCGCCTTCTGGGCCTCGCTCTCGAGCTGCATGTTGATGGTCGTCTGCACGCGGAGCCCGCCGCCGTACAGCGCCTCGGTGCCGTACTTGCCGGCGATCTGCGCCGCGACCCAGTCGACGAACGCGGGCGCCCCGAGCACCTGCGTGGTCGGGCTGAACATGTGCGCGGGCGGGCTCAGGTCCTCGGCGTAGGCCTCGTCCGCCTGCTCCTGCGTGATCTTCTGCGTGCGGACCATCGCCTTCAGCACCTCGAGCTGGCGCGCCTTGGCGTGGTCCCAGTAGGTGAACGGATCGTTGTTGTACGGGCTCTGCGGGATGCCGGCCAGCATCGACGCCTGGGCGAGGTCCAGGTCCTTCGTGTCCTTGTGGAAGTAGACGCGGGACGCCGCCAGGCTGCCCCGGGCGTGGTTGCCGAAGTCGATCGAGTTCAGGTACTCCTCGAGGATCTGGCGCTTGGTATACGTGTGCTCGACCTGGATCGCGAGGACCGCCTCGCGGATCTTGCGGTCGATGGACACCTCGTTGCCCGTCAGGCGAACCTTGACGAGCTGCTGGGTGATGGTCGAGGCGCCCTGCACCGCCTGCTTCTGGCGCCAGTCGATGAGGGCGGCCCGGCCCATGGCGAACACGTCGATGCCGGGCTCGGTCCAGAACCCCGAGTCCTCGACCGCGACCGAGGCCTCGGGCATCCACTTCCCCATCTGGTCCAGCGACTCGTAGTAGTGCTGCGGGTCATCGGGCTTGTGCACGTCCGCCAGCAGCGTGCCGTCGGACCCGTAGATCATCGTGTCCTCGGGCAGCGGGTTGCTCGTGATCTGGTGCGCGTCGGGCAGGTCGGCGGCGTAGTTGATGTAGACGCTGGACGAGGCCAGGAAGCCGAAGCCGGCGACGAGCACGACGATCCCGATCTTGACGGCCGCCGGCAGGAGCGACCCGGCGACGTGCGGTGTCCCGCCGCGGACGCGGCGCTTCCCGTGCTTGATGCCCTCCGGTCCGAGCGCGTACGCGCTGGCGCGGAGCCGGCGCCCCTGCGAATCGCGCAGCTCGCGAGGGGTGCCGCGGGCGTCGCGGCCCGCTTCGACCTGGTGGCGCAGGGCGCCCACGGCCCGGGCCGCGGCGGGCAGGACGCCGTCGAACGCTTCGGAGGCGGCCTGCGGCAGCACCGCCCGGGCACGCCGCGCCTGCGGCGCCGCGGCGGCCGCGACAGGGTGGACGCGGTGGCTCGCGGCCGTCCACGCGGCGGCGAGCCAGGCCCAGACAGTGGCGAGGAATGCTTGGAATCCGCCGACAAGGGCCACTGCACGAGGCCGCAGGCGCTCCGCCCTCGTCTCGACCCAATCCCGCAGCTGGTCAACTCGAATCATGAAGGCGCCACTGTCATAATTGAGCACATATTTCTCATCTCTGGCAACGTTCTCGCCGGGGAAATAGTCACGCCCGCCGGGGCCTCTGACAGTCATCTAACACTTCGTCAATCCTCGACGTGGCCCGACAGCGGGACGAGATCGCGCAAATCCCGGATCTGCAGGCTGAGCCAGCGGCCGATGTCGTTGACGCGCACCCACCGGCGGATCCCTTCGCCGTTCGCGCGCCGCGTGGCTTCCGGCAGGTGCAGGGCCGCGTGCAGGGCCTCGGCGGTGGCGCCGACGTCGAACGGGTTGATCGAGATCGCCCACTCGCCGAGCTCCTCGTGGGCGCCGGCGTTCTCGGAGAGCACGAGCGCGCCGTTGCGCTCGTTGACGATCATCGCCTCCTTCGCGACGAGGTTCATGCCGTCGTAGATCGGGTTGACGAGCAGTACGTCGAAGTCCCGGTATGCGGCAACGGCCCGCCGGAGGTTCTCGGCCAGCTCGAGCCGGATCGGCGTCCAGCCCCGCTGGCCGAAGCGGGCATTGATCCGGGCGGCCGTCCGGGTGATCGCCCCGAGGTAGTCGCGGTAGGCCGCGATGTCCTGCCGTGACGGCTGCAGGAACGCGAAGAACTGCACTACACGGTGTAGTTCGGGGTGGCGGCGGAGGAGCAGCTCGTACGCGAGGAACCCGCGCACGATGTTCTTGGCCGGGTCGGTGCGGTCGACCCGCACGATGAGCTTCTGGGGCCGGTTGGTGCGGATCTCGCGCAGCTCACCGTCGACGCCGGGCGACGCGGCCAGGCGCTCCAGGGCCGGCACGTCGATCGAGATCGGATAGGGGCGCACCCACACCACCCGGCCGCCGTACAGCACGGCCCGCTCGCGGTGGTCGACCCGCAGGTTCAGTAACTCCTCGCAGCTGATGAGGAAGTTCCGGACGTCGATGGTCGACTGGAAACCGACCACGTCGTTTGCGAGCAGCCCTTCCAGGATCGCGTCGCGCATCCGGTGCGGCAGCACCTTCCAGTACGTGGGAGTCGGCCACGGGATGTGGATGAACTGCTGGAGCGTGGCCTGCGGCAGCATCCGCCGGACGTCGCGCGGCAGGAGGTACAGCTGGTAGTCCTGGGTCATGACCAGCGGCGGGCGCCGGCCCCGCGAGGCCACCTCCACCACCTTCTCGGCCATCAGCCGGTTGACCGCCACGTAGCCGCGATCCCACGCCGTCCAGATCCCGTCGTCGATCACCGGCTCGTTCACGAGGCCCCACAGGTAGTGGTGGAGGAACCAGAGGAGCGGGTTGGCGATGACGGAGTAGTACCGGCGGTACTCGTCAGCGCTGGGGTTCGCGTAGTGGACCTCGAGGGTGCCGGCGCCTCCCGGCGCCGTGGCCACCGTGCCGGCGTTGGCGCGCTCCCGCTCGGCCGGCGTCCGGGCGCAGGCCACCCACGCGGCTGACGTCGCCTCCGCGACCGTGAGGAGCGCGGTGACCAGGCCCCCGGACCCCCGCCGGAGGGTTCCGCGCGGTCCGGGCTCGAACGGCGCGCGGTTGCTCGCGACGATGGGCGACCAGGGCGCGAGCACGCGGCTCGTGTACCGGCGGATGGAGCCCTCGCTTGCGGCAAACAACTTTTCCGATTCCCAGGGGGAAATATTACATTATTGCTATCATCAACGTGCGAATCGCACTCACCTGCCCTGCGAGAGGAGGGCGTAGGTGGCCACGACCGCGATCGTGTTCTGGGTCGCGTGCATGGCGAAGGAGTTGAACGTGGAGTCGGTCCGGGCGCGCACGAACGTGGCAGCGAGGCCGAACACGAACAGGACCGGGAAGAGCAGCGGCAGCAGGTGTGCGCCCGCGAAGACGGCCGCCGTGACGATCACCGCCAGCCACACCGGCAGAAGCCCCGCGAGCCATCCGTAGAGCACGCCGCGGAAGAGGAGCTCCTCGCAGACCGGGGCCAGCAGGCACACGGTGGGCACGATCAGGGCCACGAACAGCGGGTCGAAGGACTGGCCGAGCAGCGCCACGGTGTTGCTCTGCGGCCGGCCGAACAGCGGCGTCAGCGCGGCGGTCACGAAGCCGCCCACGACCAGCGCCGCGAACCAGAGCATCAGCGCGACTGACAGGTCGACGAACGACGTGAACCGGAATCGCAGGCGGTCGCGCAGCCCCGGCGGGCCGCCGAAGGCGAGCAGGAGCGCCCCGAGGAGGGCGAGGTAGGCCTCGGCGACGAGGATGGCGCCGAGGTCCGCGCGGTGGCCGACCGCCCATGACCTGAACAGCAGGCGGCCGGCCAGGATCGTGGCGCCGAGCGCGACGACGACCAGGCCCGCCCACAGGCCCAGGGTCAGCAGGAGCCGGCGGCCCGAGATCCGCTCGCTCAAGCGACGAACAGCGTCGACACCGCCAGGATCACGTACACGCCGAGCAGTTGCGCGCCCTCCAGCCAGTTGCTGCGGCCGTCCATCGCGATCACCGAGACGATCAACGTGGCGAGCGTGACCGCGGCAAGCTCGATCGAGATGAAGATGAAGTCCATGTGTTGGGGTGCCAGCAGGCTGACGAAGACGAGGAGGGGCGCCACCAGGAGCGCGATCTGCGTGGACGAGTTGAACGCGATCTCGATGGCGATGTCCATCTTGTTGCGGAGGGCGAAGACGACGGCCGAGGCATGCTCCGCCACGTTGCCGACGAAGGCGATCACGAACATGCCCACGAACACCTTCGACAGGTGGAGCGCCTGCAGGGTGGGCTCCAGCGACCCGACCAGGAGCTCCGACTCGATGCCGACGACGACGGCCGTCGCCATCAGCACGAGGACCGCCTTCCTGGCCGACCACCTCGGCTTCGCGTCCTCGCTGGTCAGGCGGGTCCTGGCCGGGCCGGCCGGGCGGTCGCCGTTCCAACCGCTGCCGCGGAGGGAGTAGACGAGCGCGGCCACGTACAGGACGATCAGGACGGCCGCCACCACCAGGCTGATCGTCTCCTTCTGCGCGCTGGTCTCGACCTGGGAGAACTGGACGAACACCGCGGGCATGATCATCCCGGCCACCGCCAGCAGCAGCGACGTGGAGTGGGCGCGGGCTGCCTTGGCATCGAACCGCTGACCGCCGCTGCGGTGGCGAAGACCCCCCGCCAGGTAGGCGGCGCCGAGCACCAGCACCAGGTTGCCGAGGATCGAGCCGATCAGGGACGCCTTGACCACCTCGAACTCGCTCGCCCAGACGAGCAGGATGCCGATGATCAGCTCGGTCACGTTGCCGAACGTGGCGTTGAGCAGACCGCCGACGGTGGGCCCCGCGCGGTCGGCCAGCTGCTCAGTGGCGGCCCCGATCAGGCCCGCGAGCGGGACGATGGCCAGACACGCGGTGATGAACACCACCACGGGCTGGCGGAGGACGAACTCGGCCGCGAGGGAGATGGGCACGAAGACCAGCAGCCAGTTCAGGGAGGGCGCGGGCTTGGGCATCCTTGCGCAATTGTGGCCAGCCGGCCCGTCTGCGGGCCGTCTGCCGGGTGAAGCGCGGGGCCGAATTACGATGTACTCCCGTGCCCGATGCCCCACGCCTGGAGAACGTGCTGCTCGATCGGTCCGGCCGGGTCGCCACGGTCACCCTGAACCGCGCCGAGCAGCGCAACCCGCTGTCGTCCGGAATGCTGCGCGACCTCGGCGCGGCCCTCGGCTGGTGTCGCGAGGAGCCCGACGTCCGGGTGGTCGTGCTGACGGGCGCCGGCGATCGCGCGTTCTGCGCCGGCGCCGACCTCGGCTCGTTCGACGCCGAGGTGCCGGAACTGCAGCGCCACCACGACCGCCACCGGTTCGTCGACCTCTTCCTGCAGATGCAGGACCTGGGAAAGCCGATCGTCGGCCGCGTCAACGGCCACGCCCTCGCGGGCGGGTTCGGCCTCGCGTGCGCGTGCGACCTCCTGCTGGCGGTCGAGTCCGCCAGCTTCGGCACGCCCGAGATCAACGTCGGCGTCTGGCCGGCGATGATCCAGGCCGTGCTCGCCCGCAACCTCCCCCGCAAGGTGCTGCTCGAGATGGCGCTCCTCGGCGACCGCTGGAGCGCCCGGCGCCTGCACGAGGTGGGGCTCGTCAACCGCGTCGCCCCCACCCTGGCCGAGCTGGACGCGCTGGTCGAGGATGTCGCGGGGCGGCTGGCGAAGAAGTCGCCCGCTATCCTGCGCGTGGGCCGGGACTCCTTCTACCGGCAGCAGGACATGGAGTTCAGGGCCGCGCTGGAGTACCTGCAGGCTCAGCTCACGCTGGTCACGCTCAGCGAGGATGCGAAGGAGGGCGTCGCGGCGTTCTTCGAGAAGCGCGAGCCGGAGTTCAGGGGAAGATGAGCAACGGCATGGAGCGCTACCGGGAGCTGCGCGATCGAGCCCTTCGCGGCGGCGTCCGCTACCTGCCAAGCTGCGCGAGCAGGGGAAGATGACCGTCCGGGAGCGCCTCGACCTCCTGCTCGACGAAGCCTCCCTCGTTGAGGACGGCCTCTTCGCCAACGCGCTGACCGACGATCTGCCCGCCGACGGGGTGGTCACCGGACTGGGCATGATCGGCGGTCGCCAGGTGGCGGTCATGGCAAACGATCCCACGGTCAAGGCCGGCTCGTGGGGCGCGCGCACCGTCGAGAAGATCGTGCGCATCCAGGAGACGGCCGGCCGGCTCCGCGTGCCGCTCTTCTATCTGGTCGACTCGGCCGGCGCCCGGATCACCGACCAGATCGACATGTTCCCCGGACGCCGCCACGCCGGGCGCATCTTCTTCAACCAGGTCCAGCTCTCCGGCCGCGTGCCCCAGGTCTGCCTGCTGTTCGGTCCGTCCGCGGCCGGCGGCGCGTACATCCCGGCGTTCTGCGACGTGGTCATCATGGTCGACGGCAACGCGTCCATGTACCTGGGATCGCCACGCATGGTCGAAGTGGTGGTCGGCGAGCGGGTCGGCCTGGAAGAGCTCGGCGGGGCGCGCATGCACTGCTCGGAGAGCGGCTGCGGCGACTTCCTGGTCGCGGACGATCGCGAGGCGATCGAGACGGCGCGTGCCTACTTCGCGTACTTCCCGCAGAACCACACGGAGGCGCCCGCGGCGGCCCAGGGCAGGCCGCCGCGCCCGGGCGGCCGGCCCATCGCTGAGCTGGTCCCCGTCGAGGCCCAGCGCGGCTACGACATGCGCAAGGTGATCGAGGCGCTGGTGGACGAGGGCTCGTGGCTGGAGGTGAAGAAGCTGTTCGCCAGGGAGCTGCTGACCGGGTTCGCGCGTCTCGACGGCCGCGCGGTCGGCATCCTTGCCAACCAGCCGATGCAGAAAGGCGGGGTCCTGTTCATCGACAGCTCCGACAAGGCTGCACGCTTCATCTGGCTCTGCGACGCGTTCAACATCCCGCTGCTGTTCCTGGCCGACGTGCCCGGATTCATGATCGGAACGCAGGTGGAGCGCCGCGGCATCATCCGGCACGGCGCCAAGATGATCACCGCGGTGGCCGAGGCGACGGTGCCCAAGGTCTCGGTCATCGTGCGCAAGGCGTATGGAGCGGGCCTGTACGCGATGGCGGGGCCCGCGTTCGACAGCGACTGCGTGCTGGCGCTGCCATCCGCGCAGATCGCGGTGATGGGCCCGGAGCCGGCGGTGAACGCGGTGTTCTACAACCGGCTTGCCGGGCTGGCGCCCAACGAGCGCGAGACCATCCGGCACGATCTCGAGGAGGAGTACCGGCAGGATGTCGACCTGTACAAGCTGGCCTCCAACCTGGTGGTCGACGACGTCGTCGACCCGGACCGGCTGCGCGACCAGCTGGTGGCCCGGTTCAACGCCTACGCGACCCGGAGGCAAGCCCCGCCCGACCGCAAGCACGGCGTCCCGCCCGTGTAGCGGTTCGCGTTGAGCGGGCGAGGACCGGACGCTACGCTTCCCGCGTGGCAGGGCAAGCCAGGCTCACGGTCGGGGAACGCCGGGAGCAGCTCCTCGACCTCGGGCTTCGCCTCTTCGGATCCAAGCCGTACGACGAGATCTCGATCGGCGAGATCGCCCAGATGGCGGGCATGTCGAAGGGCCTGCTCTACCACTACTTCCCGAGCAAGCGCGACTTCTACGTCGCCTGCGTCCGGGCCGCGGCGCTCCAGCTGCGCCGGCTGATCCAACCCGACCCGTCGCTGCCCCCGGCCGAGCAGGTGCGCCGCAGCCTCTCCGTCTACCTGGACCACGTCCGGGCCAACCGGGACAAGACTCAGGCCTTCGTGCGCGGCGGGATCGGATGCGACCCGGAGGTCACGGAGGTCACGGAAGCCACGCGGCGGGCGGTCTGGGAGTCCCTGCTCGCCGGGATGCGCGCATCGGACGATGACCACCTCATGCGCCTGGCGGTCCGAAGCTGGGTGCGGTTCGTCGAGGTCATGGCGCTGGAGTGGGCGGATGCCGAGGACGTGGCCAAGGAGACCGTCATCGACGTGTGCGTGGCCGTGCTGGACACCGCGGTCGGCGGGTCGCGCAGGTCGCCTGCCGCCCTGGCGACACGGGCGGGAACCTGGCCGGGTCCCGTCGCGCCCGAGACCGGCTAGCATGGGGCCGTGGCGCAGATGCGTCGGTGGCTCCCCTTCGCGGTCGCCACGCTGGCGACCGTGCTGCTCGCCGGAGGCTTCGGATTCGCGGTCGACCATGTCGCCGCGCCACACAGGCAGCCGGCGCCCCAGCTGAGAACCGTCTCCGCGGCGACGCTCTCCCGGCTCGGCATCACGCTCTCCGCGCCCGCCGAGCCGCTCTACTGCGGCGCGGCCGGCGCCGTCGTCAGCCACGGCTGGTTGAGCTCGGGGGCCGCCGGCTGCGCGATCAGCCGGAACGCCGCCGAGGGCGCCGCCCGGCAGGGCAGCGGCACCACTCGTGTCGTGGAGAGCGTCCTCGCCCTGGTCGACTCCAGCCGGGTGTCCACGCTCGGCCACGACCTGCTGGCCTGGGTCGCCGTGACACAGCAGACGCGGTCCTCATGCATGCAGGGCCTCGGCGGGTACCAGGTCTGCGTCGGCGGCCGCGGCGGGTTCACCTCGAGCCAGCTCGTGTTCGTGGACGCTCACAGCGCCCAGGTCGTCACCCAGCTCCGCCTCACGACGCCCGGCGGCATCCGGCTCGGGCCGGCCTTCCCGCAGAGCGGGACGGTGGTCCCCGCCGGAGGGTAGTCCCCCTGCCACGCTCGGTCGTGTTCCTGGCGGCCGCGGCCCGGAACCGCTAACCGTCCAGCGACGCCTCGATCACGTCGGCGGCCCTGCCGTCCTCCGGCCTGCCCCTGGCCCGGATCCGGCGCGCCACCTCGCGCTTGCGCGCCTCCGGCACGGCCGGCCCAACCTTGAACTTGGCCCGGGTTGCGCGCACCTCGAGTCGCAGCGCCGCCAGCCGCCGTAGCCGGAAGCCGTAGAACTCGCCGTCCCGCAGGGCTTCGTACGACGCATTCGGTTCGTACGCGGCCAGCAGGCGCGAGAGCGCGGCGGCCACGTCGTCCGGCTCGGTCGACCAGGTCGCCTCGCACTCGTACGCGACGGCCCGGAAGTGCAGCGTCGCCCGACCGGCGTCGCGCTCGTCGACGAAGTCGTGCGGCGTCCAGGTCAGGTAGTCGGAGACCAGGAACGTCACGCGAGGATTGCGGCGCAGCGCGTCGAACGTGGGGTCCGCCTGGACACAGTGCAGCTCGATCACGTCGCCTGTCTTGACGAAGGGCAGGAGGCTCACGCTGGGGAAGCCGCCGGGCGGCGTGGCGACGAGCGTGCCGTGCCGCTGATCCCGGACGAACGCCTCGACCTGCGCCGGGTCCGACGGGTAGTTGGGCGACTCGTACACGGTCAGTCCAGCCGCTCGGCCAGGAAGCGGAGCGGGACCGGGTAGCGGTGCTGGTTGCCGGTGTGGCCGCCGTCGAAGAGCTCGAAGCGGACGCCGGACACCCCGATCCGCTGGAGCTCGCGGTACAGCGCGGCAGCCCCGAGGTCGAGATGGTTCTCGTCGCGGTTCCCCGCGTCCAGGTAGATCGCGCGCATCGAGGAGAGTGCGCGGGCGTGGCGGGAGGCCATGCGGACCGGGTCCCAGGCCAGCCAGCGCTCCCAGACGTGCGGCCTCAGCCGGCCGGTCTCGACGTCGAAGGGCAGGTGCACGGTGCCGTCCTCGTCGGCCGAGTAGCAGGCGGCCATGGCATAGGGCTCCAGCAGCGTGAAGTCCTTCTCGCCGAACGGGCGCCCGCGCAGGTCGGCCCAGAACCGCTCGTAGGAACCCTGGTACCGGTCGCGAAGCGCACGCGCCGCGCCGGCGAAGGTCGGCAGGTAGCAGTGTTCGAACAGCGCGTCGCCGGCGAGGCTGGCGAAGCCGCCGAACAGATCAGGGCGCAGCATCGACGTGACCATGGCCCCGTAGCCGCCGCTGGAGTGGCCCATGATGCCGCGGTGATCGGACCCCGGCAACGTCCGATAGCGGGCGTCGACCCAGGGCACGACGTCGTCGCAGAGGTACGAGTGGTAGCGGCCTGTGGCCGGCGAGTCGAGGAACTGGCTCCCCCCGAGCGAGGTCCAGCAATCGACGAAGACCACGATGCACTGCGGCGCCTGGCCGGAGGCGAACAGCTCGTCCACCATCTCGGGAAACGTGTGCCGGAACGGGTTCCGGTTGCGCCACATGTCGATCTGCGCGGTGTAGCCCTGCAGGACGTAGATGGTCGGGTAGCGCCAGTCGGCCCGGTCGTGGTAGGTCGGCGGCAGGTACGTCCAGATCGGCCTCCGTGAGGGATCGTGGAGCGGGTTGTCTCGCAGCTGCAGGCTGTCGATCCAGCTCGTCTCGAGCCGGCCCGACCACTCGATGTCCCAGGGCCCCATTCGCTACCCCAGCGCCGATACGAGGGCCTCGCCCACTTCGGTCGTCGAGGCGGTCCCGCCCAGGTCGGCGGTCAGCACCCGACCGTCCTCGCACACCGCGTCGATCGCGCGCTCCACGCGCTCGGCCTGGACGGGGTGTCCGAGGTGGCGCAGCATCAGCGCCGCCGACCAGACGGCGCCGATCGGGTTGGCCCGGCTCCGGCCGGCGATGTCGGGCGCCGAGCCGTGGACGGGCTCGAACATCGATGGCCCGCGGCCGTCGACACTGAGGTTGCCGCTCGCGGCGAGGCCGAGGCTGCCCTGGAGGGCGGCGCCCAGGTCGGTCAGGATGTCCGCGAACAGGTTGGAGCCGATGACGACGTCGACCGTGTCCGGCCGCAGCACCATGCGCGCGGCCATCGCGTCGACGTGGACGCGCTCCACCTGCACGTCCGGGTACTGGCGGGCCAGTGCGGCGATCACCTCGTCCCAGAGCACGTAGGCATAGCGGCTCGCGTTGGACTTGGTCACGCTGATGAGCCGTCGCCGTCGCTCGAGGGCGCGGGCGAACGCGTAGCGGGCGCAGCGCTCGATCGCGCGACGGGTGAAGACCGGCACCTCAACCGCAAGCTCGGCGTCGGTCCCGACGTGCACGCGGCCGCCCGTGCCCGAGTACTCGCCCTCGGTGTTCTCCCGGACGAACAGCATGTCGACCTCATCCGGGCCCCGGCCGGCGAGGGGGCCGCGCACGCCGGGCGGGAGGCGCACCGGCCGCAGGTTGACGTACTGCTCGAACGTCTTGCGGATCGGCAGCAGGCACTCCCACAGGCTGACGTGGTCGGGCACCGTCGGCCACCCCACGGCCCCGAGGTAGATCGCGTCGTACCCGGCGAGGGTGGCGAGCGCATCCTCGGGCATCATCCGTCCGGTGCGGGCGTGGAAGTCGCAGCCCCACGGCAGCTCGTCGAACGTGAACGGGACGTCGAGGGCGCTCAGCACCCGGATGCCGACGGGAACGACTTCCTTGCCGACGCCGTCGCCGGGGATGACCGCGATGCGGTGCGACATGGCGCAAAAGGTACTGGACTCGCTCGCTGAACAGGTTCGATCGGATGCGAGCGTTCGACGTTCAGCGCAGGAAGTCGACGAGCTCCTCCTGCCCGTCCCACACAACGGTCGTCTCGGCCGGTCGTGTCCGGGCCACCACGCGGCCATCGCGCAGGACCAGCCGGCGCCGTGGCAGCAGGCGCAGCGCGTCCATCTCGCTCGGCGCATCGAACACGACCAGGCTCGCCGGCGCTCCCTCCGCCAGCCCGTAGCCTTCCAGACCGAGCGCCTGCGCCGGGTTCACGGTGATCATTTCGACCAGCTGCTTCAGCTCCTCGGCGCCGGACATGTGTCCGTAGTGGGCGAGCACGAAGGCGGCCTGGAGCGGGTCGCCCTGCCCGAGCGGGTACCACGGATCCATCACGGAGTCGTGGCCGATGCAGACGTTGACCCCCGCTGCCATCAGGTCCTTGACGCGCGTGTGCCCGCGCCGCACCGGGAACGAGTCGAACCGGCCCTGCAGGACCGAGTTGTCGAGCGGGTTGGTGACCATGTGCATCCCGGCCCGCGCGATGTTCCGAATCACGCGATACGCGTACGCGTTGTTGTAGGAATGCATCGCGGTCGTGTGGCTGGCGGTCACCCGCCCCGCCATCCCCAATCGAATCGTCTCGGCGGCCATCACCTCGACGAACCGCGAGTGGTCGTCGTCCGTCTCGTCGCAGTGGATGTCGACACGCAGCCCGTGCTCCGCCGCGAGCGCGAAGGCCAGCTTCACGGACTCGACGCCCATCTCGCGGGTGAGCTCGAAGTGCGGGATGCCGCCGACCACGTCGGCGCCGAGCTCGACCGCGCGCCGCATCAAATCGACGCCGCCCTCGAACGAGAGGATGCCCTGCTGCGGGAACGCCACCAGCTGCACGTTCATCTGGCCGCCGATCTCCTCGCGCAGCTCGACCAGGGCGCGCAGCGCCCGGAGCTCCGGGTCGCACACGTCGACGTGGCTGCGCACGTGCTGGACCCCGCACGCGAGCTGCCAGCGCAGCACGCGCCCGACGCGCGCCTTCACGTCGTCGACGGTCAGGCTCCTCACCCGCTCGGCCCAGATCGCGATGCCCTCGAACAGCGAGCCGGACACGTTGGGGCGCGGTTCGCCGACGGTCAGCACGGCATCGAGGTGGACGTGCGGCTCCACGAGCGGCGGCGTGACGAGCGCACCATCGAGGTGGAGCACTTCGCGCGCGTCCGGCTCCGGCGCGACCAGCCGGCCTTCGCGTATGCCGAGGTCGCGCAGGCCCTCGGCTCCGAGCACCCGTGCATCTCGCAGCAGCAGATCCAGCATGTCCGCTGCACTCTACCCGCCGCAGTCGCTGAGACAGAGCTCCCTCCCCCCCAGCGGGGGAGGAGGGCCCCCAGGGCCCGGAGGGGGGATCGCTGAGACAGAGCTCCCTCCCCCCCAGCGGGGGAGGAGGGCCCCAGGGCCCGGAGGGGGGGTCGCTAAGACAGAGCTCCCTCCCCCCCAGCGGGGGAGGAGGGCCCCCCAGGGCCCGGAGGGGGGGTCGCTAAGACAGAGATCCCTCCCCCTAGCGGGCGAGGAGGCCCCCGGGGTCCGGAGGGTTCTGGTTAGAATGACCATTACAAGAGGAGGTGTAATGGCAACGAGCGACTCCGCGATCAATGCCACAGACGTCCCCGTCCGCGAGGGCGAGTACGGCGACCGCGTCGTCGCGGTCGAGCCGGGCGGGATCGAGTACATCCCCGAACACGAGCGCCACGGCAGTCCGATCAAACTGTTCTGGACGTGGATGTCGGCGAACATGGAGTTCGCGACGATCTTCGTCGGCTTCCTTCCCGTGGCGTTCTTCGGCATGGGCTTCTGGGATGCCGCCCTGGCCCTGGTCCTGGGCACCGCGCTGGGGTCGCTGACGCACGCGATCCTCTCCAGCTGGGGCCCGAAGTTCGGCGTGCCCCAGATGGTCCAGTCACGCGGCGCCTTCGGCTACCTCGGCAACCTGCTCCCGGCGGGGCTGAACACGTTCACCGCGACGGTGGGCTGGTTCATCGTCAACAGCGTCGCCGGCGCGTTCGCACTGATCAGCCTGTTCGGGCCGCTGCTGCACTGGTTCACCCTGCCGTTCTGGCTGGCGTTCCTGATCATCGTGGCGGCGCAGGTGGTGATCGCGTTCGCGGGCCACAACCTCGTGCACGAGTTCGAGAAGTACGCCTTCCCCTACCTCGCCATCGTCTTCGGGGTAGCGGCCATCCTGATCTTCGGTCAGGCGCACTTCGCCCAGGGCATCAACGGCAAGGTGCAGGGACCGCTGGGCGAGACCGGCGCGTTCACGCTCACGTTCACCGCCGCGTTCGGCTACGCGGTGGGATGGAATCCGTACGCGTCCGACTACACGCGGTACCTGCCGTCGAATACGAACCGCCTGCTGACCGGCCTGTGGGCCGGGCTCGGCGTGTTCGTCTCCTGCGCGATCCTGGAGGTGATGGGCGCCGCGGTCGTGACCATCCCCTCGACCGCCGGCCTGAGCAACCCGACGGACCAGCTGATCAAGCCGCTGCCCGGCGTTCTCGCCGGCCTGGTCCTGCTGGGCGTGGCGCTGGGCGCGGTGACGGCCAACGTCATCAACGTCTACAGCGGCGCGATCTCGTTCCTCACGCTCGGCGTTCGGCTCCCGCTCCGCATCCGGCGGGCGGCGGTCGCGCTCGGCGCCGGCGTCGTCGGCTACATCGTCGGCGTCGTGCTCGAGAGCCGGGTCGGCCCGGGCAGCGGCTACGAGAACTTCCTGCTGCTGATCAGCTACTGGATCGCGCCGTTCCTGGCAGTGGTGCTCGTCGACTACTGGATCCGCGGCGGCAGCTACGAGGAGCGCGAGTTCTTCGACACGCACCACCTGCCGTGGAGGGGCCTGGTGGCCATGGTCGCCGGCATCGTGGCGTCGTTCCCCTTCTGGAACAACGCGATCATCACCGGCCCGGTACCCAGGGCGAATCCGGCCTTCGGCGACATCACGTTCGTCGTCGGCTTCGCGGTGACGGCCGTCGTGTACTGGGCGCTCGCCGCGCTGGCCGGCCAGCGGAGCCGCTCCGCCGCGGCAGCCTGAGCAGCACACGGACGAGGCTAGAGCGCGAGCGCTCGCTCGGCGGCGTCGGCGACCAGCCGGCCGATGGCCAGCGACGACGTCGCCGCCGGCGAGGGCGCGTTGCGGACGTGCAGGATGCGGTCGCCCTGCACGTCCACGACGAAGTCGTCCACCAGCGTGCCCGCGGGGTCGAGCGCCTGCGCGCGCACGCCTGACGGTCCCGGCACCAGGTCGGCCAGTTCGGTGTCGGGCAGGTAGCGCCGCACCGACCGCCAGAACGCGCGCTTCGACCAGTCGCGCCACATCTCCACCGCGCCCATCCGCCAGTAGCGGCGCGCCAGCCGCCGGAACCCGCGGTTGGCCAGGACCTCAGCGAGGTCGCGTGCGCGCACGTGGCGCCGGCGATAGCCCTCACGGGCGAACGCGAGCACGGCGTTCGGCCCCAGCCAGACCTCGCCGGTGCGGATGCGGCGCGTCGCGTGCACGCCCAGGAACGGGAATGCGGGATCCGGGACGGGATAGATCAGGTTCCTGCTCAGGTGCCGCGCCTCCGGGCGGAGCTGCCAGTAATCGCCGCGGAACGGCACCACGCGCGGCTCCCGTACCCCCTCCGAGAGCGCCGCGACGCGGTCTGCGTGCAGCCCTGCGCACGTCAGCACGCGGCGCGTCTCCAGCTCGCCCGCCGTGGTCTCCAGCACGACCCGGTCGGCCAGGCGGCGCAGGCCGACCAGTTCGCGCCCGGTGTGGACCTCGCCGCCGACGTCCCGGACGTCTCGCGCATAGCTCGCCGCGACCTGCGAGAAGTCGACGATACCGGTGCACGGTGACCACAGCGCACGGATGCCGGCGCAGTGCGGCTCGATCTCGCGCAGACGCTCCGGACCGATCACCTCCAGACCCTCGACGCCGTTTGCCAGACCGCGCTCGTACAGGTTCTGCAGCCTTCCCAGTTCGGACTCGTCGGTGGCCACGATGACCTTGCCGCACCGCTCCGTCGGAATGCCGTTGGCGTCGCAATACGCGTACAGCTCGCGTGCACCAGCGACGCACAGCCGTGCCTTGAGGGAACCTGGCGCATAGTAGATTCCGGAGTGGATGACGCCGCTGTTGTGGCCCGTCTGATGTGCTCCGACGCGCGCCTCCTTGTCGACGAGCGCCAGCCGCAGACCGGGGTGCCGGCGAAGCAGCTCGCGTGCGCTGGCGAGCCCGACGATGCCGGCTCCGACCACCACGACGTCGTAGGTCGCATGCTCCGACACGCCCGGAATCGTAGGCCGTCCAGGGCTTCGGGCACCACGAGGACTGGGGCATTTTGCCCGGGTTACAAGTCGCGGGATATCTGACAGACTCGATTTGTGCGCCAGCCGCGGCTCCTGCAGGGGCTGCCTCCCGAGGAGCATCGAAAGCTCATCGAGCGGGCGAAGGTGCGCTCCTACGACACCGGCGACATCGTGTTCCAGGAGGGTGACCCCGCCGACTCGTTCCACGTCGTCCTGGATGGGCGCCTCGCGATGACCGTGACGAGCGCCGACGGACGCGAGCTCACCGCGGCGATCATCGAGCGCGACGACGTGTTCGGTGAGCTAGCGCTGCTGACGGTGGAGGGCCAGCGGCGCGCGACCGTTCGTGCGCTCGAGCCGGCCGAGACGATGGTCATCTACCGGAGCGACTTCGACCACCTTCGGCAGCGTCACCGTGCGTTCTCCGAGCTGCTCGTCGACATCCTCACCCTGCGCGTGCTCCGGTTGTCCGTGCAGCTGGAAGAGGCGCTGTACCTGCCGGTGCAGACGCGCATCCTTCGGCGCCTGGTCGAGCTTGCCCGCAGCTACGGCAGCGGCCGAGAGCCGGCGGTGATCCCGCTCACGCAGGAGGACATCGCCGGCCTCGCGGGCACCGCCAGGGCGACCGTCAACCGCATCCTGCGCGCGGAGCGCAACCGGGGCACCGTCAGCCTCGAGAAGCGACGGATCACGGTGCTCGACCTGGACTCGCTCGTCAAGCGCGCACGACTGGTTCGCGGCACCGTCGACGTGCGACTCGGCTGACGCCCCGAAATTCCGAGCCACGAACTTATCAGCTCCTTAATCAACCATTAGGAGTGCATGGCGGCGCTTGAGGCGCCGCCTGGCCGCTGCTAGCGTGCTGGACAAGCCGGCGGACCCGGTCGGTCGCTGGCGCCCAGTCGCATGGCGAGGAGGGGCCATGAACTTCCGCTGTCAGCCGGTGCGCCTGGCCCGGCTGACAGCTGGGCTCGGTCTCGCGCTGGCGCTCACCGGCGCCGCGACCACGACGGCGCTGGCGCACGCCACCCTGATCTCGTCCAACCCCGGCAACGGCGCCGTGCTCGCGTCATCGCCCGGCCAGGTGCAGCTGCAGTTCGACGTGCCCGTCAACCCGCGGCTCAGCCAGGTCGAGGTCGAGGACCGGAACGGCAACCAGGCGCTCGCGCCGACGATCGAGCCGCTGCCCGGCGTCAGCAGCACGCTGACCATCGACCTTCCGCCGTTGCGGCCGGGCGTGTACCAGCTCGTGTTCCAGGCGCGCGACGACACCGACCTCCACCTGACGGCGGGGACCATCGTCTTCGGTGTGGGCCAGGCCGCCGACCTCCAGGTGCCCGCCACGGTGACACCGGCGCCGTCCTACCTGGAGACCGGCATCCGGTGGCTGGAGCTGGCGGGGACCTGCCTGCTCGTCGGCATGGTGACCGTCTGGCTGGGCATCCTGCCGGCGGTCGGTCGTCGCCGGTCGCTCTCGGTCTCAACGCGGCACCGCCTGCTGACCATCGCGACGATCGGCTACGTGGCTTTCCTGGTCGGCAAGGCCGGGCAGCTCGTGCTGGCCGCCGGTGGCCTCCTCCCCGCCGACGCCACTTCCTGGCCGGGCGCCATGTGGACCGCCCTGAGCGCGGGTCGCTTCGGCCTGCTCTGGCTGGCCGGGATGACCTGCGCCGCGATCGTGCTGGTCGCGGTCCGCTGCGCGCTCGCGCGCCCGGGGGCGCGGCTGCTCGGCGGCGCGCTTCTGGCGGCGACGATCGCCCTGCTGGTGGTGTCGACCGCCACCAGCCACGGCGCCAACCAGGACGGCCCGGACCCGCCATTGATCGCGGTGCGGGTGATCCACCTGGGAGCGGCCGGCATCTGGGTGGGCGGGCTCACCGTGATCGTCTTCCTCTTCGCCGGGGCGCTGCGGGGCGGTTCCCCGGAGGCGCCGGCCGCGCTGGTGGCGTTTCGGCGCTTCACCGGGCTCGCCTTCATCGCCGTCGGGCTCCTCACCGTGAGCGGGCTGCTTCTGGTGGGCCGCGGCGTCGCCTCCGCGTCGCAGCTGACGACGACCACGTACGGGCTCACGCTGGTGGCCAAGCTGATCGCAGGCGCCGCAGCCATCGGGTTCGGGATCCGGCACACGCTCCTCCTCAGCCCGCCGCGAGGGGGCGGCGTGGGGGGACCGGTCAAGCTCGCCAGGTCGGTGCCGTTCGAGGTCGGCGCCATGCTCGTGGTGCTCTGGGGCGCGGCCGCGCTGGGCGCCACCGCCCCGGCTCCGCCCGCAGGCACGGCGCCCTCGGTCGGGCCGGCGCTCGTGGCGGACACCACCTCCCAGGTCGGCGACCTGCTGGTCCACACGCAGATGGAGCCCGGGCAGCCGGGGCCGAACAGGCTGTCCATCGCGATCCGCGCCGCGGCTGCCCCGGGTCCCGCCGTGACCGCGGTGCAGGCGACGCTGATGCAGCGCGGGCATCCGCCTGAGACGCTGCTCGGGCGGCCGACCAGTGCCGGCGGCTATGAGTTCCCGCCCGCAGAGGTGGTGGCGACGGGCGCTCTGGACGTCGACGTCACGATCACCCGCGCCGACGGCACGCAGGACCGCACCGAGTGCGCCTGGACGGTGTCGCCACCCCCGCCCGCCGCGCCACCAGGCCTGCCGGCCACGCCCTGGGCGCCGCTGCTGGACACTCTGGCCATTGGCCTGGCGCTGGCCCTGGCAGGCGGCGTGAGCACGGTGCTCGTGATGGGCCGCCTGCGCAGGGCGCTGGCCAGGTAATTCCCCCCTGGAGGCTAGATCGCGAAGAAGAGGCCGCGGACGCGGTGGATGACGTCCTCGTCACCGCGAGCGCAGCCGCCCGGGAATCGCTGGTAGGCCGACAGCACGAAGTCGGACGGATCGAATTCGAACACCGCCTCGCAGCCGGCGAAGTCGCCCTCCTCCGGCTGGGCGGACCACTGGCCGTCCTTGACGGTGACCCGCCACTTCCCGCCCCATTCGCTCGAGACGTCGAGGCCGTAGACCGTGTCCACACCGGCCGCCGACGCGGCGTCGACCGTGTACTGGAAGAGCACGAACATGTACGGGATCAGGACGCCGGCCGTGCGCTCGTCGAGCTTACGCAGCTTCTCGCCCAGCCCGTACCGGATGTCCCAGGTGTGAACGCCGTAGTCGATGACCTGGAACGCGGGATAGAAGAACGTCGGCAGCGGACCCATGTACGGGTGGTTGACCAGGAAGTTGCTCCAGTCGTTCTCGCTGAGCGCGTCGAAGATGCCGAACATGCGCTCGGAGCCGGTCTTCAGCCGCGCGATCACCTCGTCCCGGGGATAGGCGCGGAACGCCTGGGCGTGCTCGTTGAGCAGGTTGGCCATGGCCGGCAGACCCAGCGGATCCGGGGCCGTCTCGCCCTTGAGGGCCATGTCCCAGCGGCTCAGGTAGCCCTCGGTCACGTCGATCATGTGGCCGACGACGTCGCGCACCTCCCACTCGCTGCAGCGGGTCTGGACCTCCCAGTTGGCGGGGTCGTCGATGAGGTCGTAGAAGGCCTGCCGCTCGGTCTTGACGACGTCGAGAACGAGGGGCTTGGCCTCGTACGACATCGTGTTGACGGGCTGGCTGATCGTGCCCATGACAGCATCCTCCGATCGTTCAACGCTCTGCGCCGTCTCGCTCCTGTCCGGTGCCGGCCGCGGCGACCAGCCGGCTCATGATGTCCCGCACGTGCTCGAGCTCCTCGCGGTCGACGGTGTGCCCGAGGTCGGCGTAGAGGACCGCTGTCGCCTCGGCACCCAGGCCGCGCAGCACCTCGGCAGCGTGGTGCACCCGATACGCCGGGATGTGCGGGTCGTGGTCGCTGCAGCCAAGGAACACCGGCGTGCCGGCGAGCGACCCGTGGTCGTCTCGCGGCGCGCCGTCGGGCCCGATCACGCCGCCGCTCAGGCCGACCACACCGCCGTACCGGCGTGCGTTGCGGGCCGCGTACTCCAGCGTCAGGCAGGCGCCCTGCGAGAACCCGAGCAGGACGACTCGCTCGGGCGGCAGCCCGGCGGCGTCCAGGCGGTCCAGCAGACCGGCCACCACGTCCAGCGCGGACGAGAGCCAGGGCTCGTTGCTCTCGATCGGCGCTCTGAACGAGTTCGGATACCAGGTGCCGCCGGCAGCCTGCGGGGCCAGGAAGGCCCAGCCCGCCATCTGCAGCTCGGGCACCAGGGTGAGGATGTCCTGGGCACTGGCGCCGCGCCCGTGCAGCATCGCCATCGCGGCCGCGGCGCGCTCCAGCGGCTCCCCCGCCGCCAGCACCGGCAGTCCGGCGTGCGGCCCTCCCCCGCTCACCGGGCCGGGACCGTGAACGGCGGCAGGCGCTGCTCGAGCTCGGAACGAAGCGGCTCCAGGCGGGGCGGCAGCCGCAGCGCGGTTCCCAGGTGCGCCGCCGGCTCGTCGAACGTGAACCCGGGCACATCGGTCGCGATCTCGAAGAGCACGCCGCCCGGCTCGCGGAAGTAGATCGAGTGAAAGTACTGCCGGTCCAGCACCGGCGTTACGTCGAAACCGGCCTCGGCAAGGAGGTCACGCCAGGTCAGCTGCGTGGCGTCGTCCGGCGTGCGCCAGGCGACGTGGTGCACGGTCCCCGCGGCCGTCACGCCTGGCGGCGCATCGGGCAGCGAGCGCAGGTCGACCACGCCGGCCGCGTCTCCGGTCTCGAACCGCGCGCGCTCCGCCGTCGCCGGTCCGGGCCGAAAGCCAAGCGTGCCTGAGAGCAGCCGCGCGGTCTCCTCCTCGCCGATCAGGCTGAGCGTGACCGAGTGGAAGCCCCGGATGGCTTGCTCGGCCGGCACCGTGCCTCCTGTCCACGCCGGGCGGGTGTCCGGTCTTGCCGGCGCCACCAGCTCCAGGAGCATGCCCTCCGGGTCGGCGAAGGCCAGCAGCTCGTCGCCCAGGCGCGAGCCGGCCTCGCCGGCGGGGACTCCGGCCGCGCGCAGGTGCGTGGCCCACCAGTCCAGCGAGCCCTGCGGTACCGAGAACGCGATCGTGGTGACCTGGCCCGGGCCCTGGCGGCCGCGAGGTGCGCCCGGCCAGACGAAGAACGTCATGACCGAGCCGGGCCGTCCGAGCTCGTCGCCGTAGTAGAGGTGGTATGAGGTCGGGTCGTCGAAGTTCACGGTCTTCTTGACCAGGCGGAGGCCGAGCAGACCGACGTAGAAGTCGACGTTGCGCTGGGCGTCGCCGGTGATTGCAGTGACGTGGTGGATGCCATGCAGGATCGCCATCGCGCCAACATAGCACCCGATGATTGCACGTGCAATCATGTGCTCGTAGTATTCTCCCGACGTGGCTGGAGGGATCGCCAGGGACCCGAGGCTCGGGGCCTGGCGCGCCTTCGTGGAGGCGCACACCGCCGTGATGGACGTTCTGGAACGCGAGCTGACCGAACGCCGCGGCATCTCACTGACCTGGTACGACGCCCTGCTGCAGCTCAGCGAGGCCCCCGGCAACCGGATGCGCATGAGCGAACTGGCCGACTCGATCGTGATCAGCCGCAGCGGGTTCAGCCGAGCGGCCCGGCGCATGGAGGAGGCCGGCCTCATCGCCCGCGAGCCGTCGCCGGAGGACGGCCGGGGAGCCTACGTGGTGCTCACGGACCAGGGACGGCGAGTATTCCGTCGGGCTGCGGCGGTGCACCTCCGGGGCGTTGAGGAGCACTTCCTGCGGTTCTTCGACGAGGGCGAGGCGGAGGTCGTCGAGCGGGTGCTGCGCCGCGTGCGCCCACCGCGCCGGCGGCTGTAGGGGTCCTGTCCGGCCGGGTCGCCGCCATGGTGGCGCGGCGCGGCTCTACCAGTCGCCGCTGCCGCCGCCGTCGTCGGAGCCGCCGGCCCAGTCGGACGAGGAGTCGTCCTGCTGCCCGAACCCGCCGTCGTCGGCGTCCTGACCGAAGCCGCCGTCGTCCCGGTCCTGCCCCTGCTCGTAGTCGAAGCCCTGCTGCTGGTACCCGCCGCCGCCGAAGAGCTCGTGCCCGAGGCCCATGACCGCGTCCGCCACCAGGATGCCGCCACCCACCCCGAGCGCGACCTTGCCGGCCCCGGCGAGGAAGCCGCCCATCCCGCCGCCCTGCTGCTGGGGCGGCGCGTACGGGTGCGGCGGCGAGTAGGGCTGCTGGTACGGCTGCCCGTACGGCGCCGCGGTCGGCGGCAGGAACGAGCCTCCGCCTGCGGCGCCTCCGCCGGCCGCCAGGCGCGCCTCAGCCTGCTGCAGCGCACGCTCCTGCATGAGCAGCGTCTGCGCCATGTAGTAGGCCGCGCCCGGCAGCGCCTGGAATCGCTGCTGGATCAGCGCCTCCGCCTCCGGGTCGCGGGGTCCGGCCTGCGGCGCCGCCTGCGTCAGCCGCTGGAAGAGCGACTCGATCATCTGCTGCTCTTGCGGGTTCATGTGATCCTCCTGTGCTCAGGCGGTCAGCTTGACGATGGTCACCCCGTCGCCACCCTCCCGCTGGGGAGCCGGCTCGGACGACTGCACCAGCGGGTGCCGGGCCAGGTGCTCGCGGACGGCGGCGCGGAGCGCGCCCGTGCCCTTTCCGTGGAGGATGCGAACCGAGCTGACGCCCGACAGCACCGCGTCGTTCAGGTACGTCTCCAGCTCCTCCAGCGCGTCCTCCACACGCCAGCCGCGCATGTCCAGCTGGTGCGACACGGCGCCCCGGTCAGAGGGCCTCAGCACCACGATCGAACGGGCGTGGTCCTCCGGCTCACGCCGGCGCACCCGGCGCAGGTCCTCGACCCGCGCCCGCACGCGCATCGACCCCATCTGCACCTCGGCCTCGCTGCCGTCCGCCGACAGGTCGAGCAGCTCGCCGACCTGACCCAGACTGATCACCTCGACCGAGTCGCCGACCCGCGGCGTGCCGTCCAGCCCCTCGTCGGGGGTCCCGGCGGGCGCGGCGCGCCGCCGGACGCCACGCGAGGGCGCCGGCATGCGGTCCTCCATGCGGCGAGTACGCTTGCGGAGCTCGTCGAGGCCCTCGCGGGTGAGGTCCGGCTGCCGCGCCTGCGCCCGGACGCGCGCCAGTTCGGCGACGACCGCGTCGAGCTCGCGGCGTGCCTGCGTCCGCGCCTCGTCCAGGACGCGGACCCGCTCCTCGTCGAGCCTGACGCGGTCCCCGTCCAGCTCGCGGCGCTGCTGCTCCACCTCGGACCGCTCGAGCTCCAGCTGCTGGCGTTCGTCCACCGCCGCGTCGCGCTCCTGCTCCAGGTCGCGGAGGAGCCCCTCCATGCGCACGCCTGCCGCGCCCAGGTGGCGGCGGGCACCGCGGACGATTCGGGGGTCGAGCCCCAACCGCGCCGCGATAGCGAGCGCGTTGCTGCGGCCCGGGAGGCCGATTTCGAGCTCGTACGTTGGCGAGAGCGTCTCGAGGTCGAACGCAACCGAGGCGTTGACCACGCCCTTCTCCTCGTGTGCGAACGCCTTCAACTCCGAGTAGTGGGTGGTCGCGATGGTCGGAGCGCGGCGGTCCAGCAGGTACGTCAGGATGGAGCGGGCCAGCGCCGAGCCCTCGTCCGGGTCCGTTCCCGCGCCCAGCTCGTCGAAGAGGACCAGCGCGGGCGGAGGCCCGTCCGGCGATCGCCGGCGGAGGGCCGCGATCGCCCGCAGCACCTCCACGATGCGGGTGACGTGGGACGAGAACGTGCTGAGGCTCTGCTCGATGCTCTGCTCGTCGCCGATGTCGGCGAACACCTCCTCGAACACCGCCAGCTCCGAGCCGTCCTGTGCCGGCACGTGCAGACCAGCCTGGGCCATGAGTGTCAGCAGCCCGACGGTCTTCAGCGCCACGGTCTTGCCGCCCGTGTTGGGGCCGGTCACGACGATCATGAACCACTCGTTCCCGAGCTCGACGTCGATCGGCACCACGCGCCCGGTCAGGAGCGGGTGCCGCGCCCGGTGCAGCTGGATGCGGCCGTCGCGGTTCAGCGTCGGCTCGACGGCGCGCAGCAGGCGGGCGTAGCGCGCCCTGGCCAGCTGGAGGTCGTACTCGCCCAGTGCCTCGATCGCGCGGCCGATCGCCTCCGCCTCGGCGCCGATCTCCTGCGACACCTCGCGGAGAATGCGCTCGACCTCCTCGCGCTCCTGGGCCTGGACCTCCCGCAGCGCGTTGTTGAGCTCGACCACGACCATCGGCTCGATGAACAGCGTCGCGCCGCTGGCCGACTGGTCGTGCACGATCCCGCGCACGCGGCCCCGGAAGTCGGCCTTGACCGGCACCACGTAGCGGTCGGCGCGCGTCGTGACGATCGGCTCCTGGAGCACGTGGCCGAACTCGGTCACGAGCGTCCGGAGCCGCTGCTGCAGCCGCTGGGTCGCCGCCCGCACCTCGCCGCGCAGCCGCCGGAGTCGGGTGCTGGCCGAGTCCAGCACCTCGCCCTCGTCGTTGACGGTCTCCTCGATGCGGCGGACGAGGTGCGGGTGGACGGGTAGCGTCTCGCCCAGCTCTCGCATCTGCGGGTACGTGTCGGCGGACAGGTCTCCGAGCAGCAGCGCGACAGCCCGGGCGCTGCGCAGGGTGGCCAGCACCAGGACCAGGTCGGCTGCGCTGAGGTCGCCGCCCCGGGATGCGCGCAGGATCTGGACGCGCACATCCTGTGCGCCGGCCAGGCCGGCGCGGGGCTGCTCGTCGATGAGGCGCACGGCCTCCGACGTGAAGGCCAGCCATCGGCGGGCCTCGTCGAGGTCCGTCGTGGGCTGGAGCGCGAGGACGCGCTCCCTGCCGACCGAGAAGCCGGCCTCACCGGCCACCCTGACCAGCACCTTCGGGAACTCCAGCGTCTGGAGGCTCTTCTCGTGCATGTCGCGGCGCCGGCGGACATGCGCGGACCGCTGGGTCGGCCGGCGCTCACGACGGTATCACGGCCAGGGCGGCGTCAGCCCGAACCGGAGCGCCTGGCGCCCTGATGGCGCGCGACCTGCCGACCCCAGGTGCAACCGTTCAATATTCGTGCAGGAGAGGAGGAGCCGATGATCTACAGGAGCCCGTACCCGGACGTGCCGGTGCCGTCCGTGAGCCTGCCGGAATTCGTCCTGGGGCGGGCGAGGGAGCGGGGGTCCCACCCGGCGTTGATCGACGCCGCGACGGGCGCCGTGACGAGGTATGCCGATCTCGCCGACTCCGTCGAGCGCCTGGCGGCCGGCCTGTACGGGCTGGGCTTCCGGCGCGGCGAGGTGGCCGCCATCTGCGCGCCGACGTGCGTGGAGTTCCCGATCGCGCTCTTCGCGGTGACTGGCCTGGGCGGCGCGGTCACCACCATGAACCCGACTTTCACGCCCGCCGAGATGGCCCGGCAGCTCGAGGACGCGGGCGCGATCATGGCGTTCACCACCCCCGAGCTGGCGGACCAGGTCCGTGAGGCCGGCGGCGGTCGCCTCCGCCACGTGCTGTGCTTCGGCGAGGACGCCTTCACGGCGTTGACCCGCATCCCCGGCAGCGCGCCCGCGGTGGAGATCGACCCGGCCCAGGACGTGGCGGTGCTGCCGTACTCCAGCGGCACGACCGGCGCGCCCAAGGGGGTGATGCTCACGCACCGCAACCTGGTCGCCATGCTGCTGGCGATGCATCCCGTCGAGGGGACGAACGAACGGGACGTCACGATCGCGGTGCTGCCCTTCTTCCACATCTACGGTCTCGCCGTGATCCTGAGCCTGGGGCTGTACCGCGGCGCGACGCTCGTGGTGTCCCCGCGTTTCCAGATGGAACAGTTCCTGGCCGCGGTGGAGCGATGGCGGGTCACCCGGCTGCCGCTCGTCCCGCCGCTCGTGCTGCGCCTGGCGCGCGAGCCGCTGGTCGACCGGTTCGACCTGAGCAGCGTCCGGGTCGCGGTGTCGGGCGCGGCGCCGCTGCCACCGCACGTCGCGAGCGAGCTGTCGGAGCGGCTGCACTGCCTGGTCAAGCAGGGCTACGGCATGACCGAGCTGAGCCCGGGCAGCCACATGCACGCGGAGGACGCGGGCACGCCGCCGCCCGGGTCGGTGGGGGTGCTCCACCCGAACACGGAGTGCCGGCTGGTCGATCCGGCGACGCTGCGTGACGTGGCGGCGGGGGAGCGCGGGGAGATCTGGGTCCGGGGTCCGCAGGTGATGAAGGGGTACCTGAACCGTCCCGAGGCGACCGCGGAGATGATCACGCCGGATGGATGGCTGCGCACTGGGGACGTGGGCACGATCGACGAGGACGGCCAGCTGTACGTGGTCGACCGGCTGAAGGAGCTGGTCAAGTACAAGGGTTTCCAGGTGGCGCCGGCCGAGCTCGAGGCGCTGCTGCTGTCCCACCCGGCGGTCGCTGACGTGGCCGTGGTGCCGAAGCCGGACGCGGAGGCCGGGGAGATCCCCAAAGCGTTCGTGGTCGTCCGGCCGGACGCCCCAGCGTCGGCCGAGGAGCTCATGGCGTACGTGTCGGCGCGGGTGGCGGCCTACAAGCGCGTGCGCGACGTGGAGTTCGTCGCCGAGGTCCCGAAGTCCCCGTCGGGCAAGATCCTGCGGCGCATCCTGGTCGACCGGGAGCGGGAGCGGGCGGTCAGCGGGCGGGGCGGTCAGTGAGGAGGCCCAACGGTAGGCCGGCAGCAGTGTGCGCCTGTGTCAACCAGGCCCAGCCAATGCGCTGATTTCTCAGACGCCATGTCGCAGGCGCTTGGGAAGGCGGTACACCATTGGCATGCGCTCCAACGCAACTCGAAATCGGCTGCGCGGAGCTTGATGGTGCGCCTGGCAGGAGTCGAACCTGCTGCCTCATGCTCCGCAGGCATGCGCTCTATCCGTTGAGCTACAGGCGCGCTGGACGATATTGGTCAGGCTGACGCCGGCGGCGCCTGCCCGCTGCGTGATTCTACCCGCCGCGGCCCATCACGGGATTCGCCCGTCCACCGCCGAGAGCGCACGCTTGGCGTTGAGCGGATCGGCATCGACCGCCACGAACAACACCAGCACCGCGTTGCGCTCCCAGAGGCCGACGATCAGCGCCCGTCCCTCCACCGACCGCTGGAGCACCCACGCGTTCCGGCCCATGCCCGTCGCCGCGCCGCGGTCCATGCCCGAAACCTCCGCGTCCTCGTTCGGGGTGGTGAAGCCCAGGACGCCACGCCGGTAGGCACCCGCCGCCGCCGCATCGTCGTGGAACTCGACCACCAGACTCGTGACGTTCGCGCCGGCGCCGGTGCCCAGCCGGGCGTCGCAAGCGGGCGGCTGGGTGGCGTACACGGTGAGGGCGGCCTGAGCGGCTCCGTGGCGCTGCAGGTCCTGCCACGCAGCCAGCAGTTCGTCATGCGCGGGCTCGTGGTTGGGCTTGGGGCTCCGAAGGTAGACGCCAATGTCACCGGAGGCGTGGCAGCGCAGCAGGGCCGCCGGGAGGTCACCCTGCTGGAGGCCGATCTGCGCAGGTGGGACCGACGGTGCGCCGGTGCCCTCGCATGCGGCCAGCGCCAGCGAGGCCAGGGCGCCAACAAGGGCCCTGATGCGAGACGAGCGCATATTCGACTCCAGGGTAAACTTGTCGTCTCACGTCGCTGCGCGTGCAGCTCACCGGATAGAGCGTTCGGCTCCGGACCGCCCAGCTAGGGTCCAGAAGTGGCGACGGTACTTCAGCCTTGTCCAGTTTGTTATTCGCCACCTGATGCCGGTCGTACCGCTGGACGACCCCTGTCCGGTCTCATCCGGAGCCGACCGTGAGCACGCGGACCCGGGCTAGCCGGCCGCACTCCCGCCAGCGATGCCAGTGCTGGTGAGCTGCGCGACGCACCAGGGAGTTACGTCGCCGGACGGTCACAAACCAGCCCGCGGCGGCGCTTACCAGGCATAGACGTCCATCCAGGCGTGGGCCAGAACCGGACGACGTCACGATCAATCGCGACGTCACCGTGTGACCCAGTGACGTACCTCGACCACCTGCACGTGCCCATGCTGCTGGCCGTGTTATGCCTGGTCATCTTCGTCGAGGATGCCCGCGACCCGACAAGGGGAGAAATCGACACAATGGCAACCGCAACGACGGCAACGATGAGACGGGCCGTTTCGACCTTCGGCCCGCTCCAGATCGCGATCACCATCCTGGTCGCGGCGACTGCGCTCGTCCACCTCTTCCTCGGCATCAGCTTGACCATGGCCCGCCTCACGCAGCCCGCGCAGGACGCACAGGCCGCCGGCATGGGCGGGGTCACGCTGATGTCGATCCTGGCCGTCCTCTTCCTCTGCAACTTCGCAGGCTACGTGGTTCTCGGCGCGGCCCTCTACCTCCCCGCGCTCGGCCGCTTCCAGCCCGTCACCCGCAAACTGCTGATCGGCTACACCGCGCTGACTTTCGTCGCCTACTTCGCGATCGATCAGGGCCAAGCGCTGAACATCTTCGGCCTCTCCGACAAGGCGGTCGAGGCGGCGCTCATCGCGCTCCTCGTCATCGACGGCCGCCGCGCCCGCGCATAGCGAACCCATCTCGCCGAACGGCGACCAGCTGTGGGCGGCGAATGCCGACACCACGATCCAGGTCCTTCGCGAGCGACGTGCATCGCCATTATCAGTTCGATTCAAGACTCCTTCACAGTGGCTTCACGCTGGAGGCGGCTTCCGGGTCGGCGTGAGCATGGTGTGAGCGATCGACACCTCGGGTATCATGAAATGTCTCACCCGATGACACGCCTTACGGCCGGGACCGCGTCCCGGTCCGTACGGTAGACTCTGGCTCTACCGCCTTCGCTGCGCCTGTAGCTCACCGGACAGAGCGTTCGGCTCCGGACCGAAAGGCAGGGGGTTCGATTCCCTCCAGGCGCACCACGGGCCATGCGGCCCGGCCGGAGCACGTTCGGCCTTTCGTGGCGATCGAGGAGATGGCGCGCTTCATGACCGAGGACGACCTGGTGAGCGCGCCGGTCACGACCTCGGACGGCCGGCTCGTGGGCCTGCTGCTGCGGCGAGACATCGTCGGAGAGTCGTCACCGGCGTGAGCGAGAACGCCACCGATGGCTCGAGGTGCGCGAGGTGCGGCACGCGCATCGAGGAGTGCGCGTGCTGCGACGAGCCCGACTGCCGTGCCGCTATCTGCTATGGCTGCCTGAACATCGCGGCGGGCCAGCAGGTGCCGCAGCCTGACGCTCACGGCGAAGAGGGGCGCAGCCGGAACAGGCGAGGGCTCCGGCGTGTTGCTTGAGGCGAGGAGGACGCAGAGTGGAGAGGGCGACTGACTTCGAGCTTCCCGACCATCGGGGCCGGCCATGGCGCCTCGGCGAGGCGCTCGGCGGCGGACCGGTGCTCCTGATCTTCTATCGCGGCGACTGGTGACCCTACTGCAACGGGCAGTTGGCCTCGTACGCACGGAACTGGGAGAACTTCGAGCGGGCCGGCCTCCAGGCGGCAGCGATCTGCGTGGACCCCGTGGAGCAGAACCGGGCCATGGTGGACAAGCTGCTGCTGCCCTTCCCGGTCCTCAGCGACCCTGATGCGTCGGTGATCGAGCCCTGGGGGCTGCTCAACGCGGCCGAGAAGGGGATCGCCAAGCCGGCGCTGCTCCTGGTGCAGCCCGACCGATCGATCGCCTTCCGGTACGTGGGGCAGGACTTCACCGACCGGCCGACCGACGAGGAGCTGCTCACGGCCGCGATGCAAGGGAGGACGGACTGATGGCGCGCGGCGACCCTGCGTTCGCGCTGGAGAACCTGGTCCCGTACTTCCGCGGCGGTCGCTTCGCGATGGTCGCGGTGCGCGGCCGGGGCTACGGTGTGCCCGAGCTCGACCGGCAGGTCGAGCGCTACATCGCCATGACGGACAACTACATGGCGGCGGCGGTTGCGACCTTCCGCCTGCGCCGGCAGCGCGAGAGCGAACAGGCCGGAGGACCGTGATAGTCATGCCGACCGAGCCGGACACTTTCCTTGTCCGTGAGGTCGATGGCGTCACCAGGGACGCCGCGGCGGTGGATGCCCGGAGGGGCATCGACTCGATCGAGCACGGCGGGGCCGTCATGGACGAGCACTTCGCGGCGATGCGAGTCAACCGCATCGCCTGGGTCCCGACGCTGTTCCCGGGCGGTTCGCACCGCGCCTGCGAGTTCGCCGCGTCGATGGGGTTCGCTGACCAGACGCTCGCGTGGATGCGCACGGTGCTCGACGCACAGCCGGCCACCATCGCCAGGGCCGACCGCGCCGGCGTCGCAGTGCTGGCCGGGACGGATGCCGGGCAGGGCCCCCACGGCACGATCGTCGACCAGATCCAGATGCTCGTCGACTGCGGCATGCCGATCACTCGGGCCATCGGAGCGGCATCCTGGACCGCTCGCCGCTACCTCGACCTGCCCGGACTCGAGCCGGGCGCGCCCGCGGATCTCGTCGTATACGACGCGGACCCCCGCGACGACCTCGACACGCTGCGCCGGCCAGCCCTGATCGTCCTGGACGGGAGGCCGATCCGTCCCACGACCGCCGTCGCGGAGCGAAACTGAACTATGGCAGCGTGCCGAATGATTCGCCTGCTGGGGCGGCCCAACGGCGAGGGCGCAGTCCGTGGCAACAAGCCCTGGGCCATCACCGCGTACCTCGCCCTGTCCGGCCGCCTCTGCACGCGCGAGCAGCTCATCGCGCTGCTCTTCACGGACGCCGAAGACCCTCGGGGAGCGCTGAGATGGAACCTCGCCCAGGTCCGGCGGCTCCTCGGCCGGGCCGATGCACTGCGTGGCCCCGGTGCTGAGCTTGCCACGCGACCTGCGCGTCGCGTTCGATGTCGACGTCGTGACCGGCGGCCGCTGGCAGGACGCCGTCGACCTGCCGAATCTCGGCGCGGAGCTGCTCGATGGTGCGCAGTTCCCGAACTGCGCCGCGTACGAAACATGGCTGATCGGAGAGCGGCGGCGCCTGTCGGCGGCGACGGAGACGCTGCTGCAAGAGGCCACACTGACGTCGATCAGCCTCGGCAAACCTGGCCGAGGCGGTATGCATCGCGCCATCGCGTTTGCCGAGCAGTCCGGCGACTCATCCCTCGCCGCCTCGGCGTACCGTCACCTCGCTGGCTCGGACGTCCTGCGCGGGATCTACGCCCGAGCTGACCGTCGCCTCGCCACCGCCGAGGCAGCGGTCACGGTGGACAGGCACGCCGCAGTGGAGCTCGCGGCAATCGGCGGAGTCAGTCGGCTCGACCAGGGCGACGTGGACGGGGCGATCGCCATATTTCGACGTGGCCTGGCCGCTGATCTGCACCGCGCGCATCCGTTCCTGCCGATCATGCTGGCGCATACCGGGCGCGCGTACCTGCTCGGCAGCGATCTGGGGGCCGCCAGGCGCTGTCTTCAGGAGTCCCTCGACCTGGCACGCTCTCGCGCGTGGGCCGGCGTCACCGCCGCCCCGCTCGCTCTGCTCGGTCACCTGGCCGTCGCCGAGCGGGATCTCGTCGGCGCACGGGGGCTCCTCGAGCAGGCATTCGCCCGCGCGTGCCAGATCGCAGATCCGTGCTGGGAGACCTGGTCGGCGCACGGGCTGGGCCTGCACGCCTCGGCGGTCGGTGATGATGCGTCGGCGCTCGCACACCTCGTCGACGCCATCACACGCAGCCGACCGCAGCGCGGCGGCCATCTCTGGTCGCATGTCTGGGCACTGACTGCCGGCGTCCGGATCGCACGCTGCAGCGGTGACCTGCGCGCCGAGGGCTGGTACGACGAAGCAATCGTGATCGCACAGCGGTGTGGCATGCGTGCCCTCACCGACCAGCTCGTCCACTTGAACTGACCCCTCCGAACCGGTGCTGCCCGCTGCCCGACCTGGTCGCCGGCGATTCCGAGGGTAACGCCGAGCTGCCCCAGTTCGGGCTCCGGACCGGATCGCCCGTCGCGCCTCCTTCGTCAACGGCCGTCACTCTGGCAGGCGTGGACGCGGTGGGCAGAGAGTTAGCGATCACCCATCCGGACCTCTCTATATGATCGCGGGATGACAGTGGACACCGGCGCCGAGTCTTCGAAAGGCGTCCTGCACCGCTACCTGCGCTCCGCCCGGGAAGCGTTGCTCTGGAAGCTCGATGGGCTGTCGGAGTACGACGTGCGTCGCCCGCTGACGACCACCGGGACGAACCTGCTCGGGCTGGTCAAGCACGTGGCGAGCGTGGGCAGCGGATACTTCGGGTTCGTCTTCGATCGGCCCCTCCCTGAGACGTTGCCCTGGCTCGCCGAGGACGCCGAAGTCAACGCCGACATGTGGGTGACGGCCGACGAGTCGCGTGCGCAGATCGTTGGGCTGTGGGAGCGGGTCTGGGAGCACGCGGACGCCACGATCGAGGCACTCAGCCTCGACGCCACCGGCCGGGTGCCGTGGTGGCCAGAGGAGCGGGCCACGGTGACACTGCATCAGATCCTCGTCCACATGCTGGCGGAGATCAACCGGCATGCCGGGCACGCCGACATACTCCGCGAGCAGATTGACGGGTCCGCCGGGCTCAACCAGCAGAACTCGAATCTGCCGGACTTCGATGCCGAGTGGTGGGCGGCGTATGTTGCGCGCGTCGAGGAGGCCGCGCGGGCGGCACACTGACCGGCCTAGGAAGCCCGCAGCCGTGCCCGCATCCTCGCGGTCAGCCGGTGCCCGACGACTCGATCAGCTCGCGATACGCGACTGCCGCCGGAGTGCCGACTCGCTCCAGCGCCGGATCGGCGTCGAGCTCGATGTGGTACAGCCCGAAGTCGTTTGACGGCCCGAACGCGAGGCCCCACTCGCGGTTGGACGTGATGGTCCAGCACAGATAGCCGACCAGCGGCACGCCCTGGGCCCGGGCCCGAAGCGCCTCGCGCACGTGCATCCGCAGGTACTCCGCCCGGGGTACGCCGCCCGCGACGGTGACACAACCGTTCTCCACCACCATCACTGGTAGGCCGGGAAACATCTCGGCGGCCCGGAGCAGGACCCTGCGCATGGCGGCCGGCCAGACGGGGGCGTGCGCATAGTCGCCGGCGATCGAGTCGGTCAGCTCGCGCAGACGGTGTATGCCGATGTTCCGTATGCCCCAGTAGTAGTCGACTCCGACGTAGTCCTGCTGGCCCTCGCAGCCGGGAGGGCACAGCCATCCCGGCAGCCGGCCCTGCATCCCCAGGTACCACCAGTTGCTGTCCAGTGCGCAGAGCACGAGGTCCGCTGCGCGCAGCAGGGGATCGAGCACGCGCGTCCATGAGCTCAGGGCAGCGACCTGCTGGCCGGTCGACAGCGGCTCGAAGTCGACGCGATCACGATCGCCCAAGAGACGGGCGGCGACCTCGCGAACGAGCTCGATCTCCTGGCCGCTCCACTCTCTGGTCGCCGGGTCCCGGAAGCCGAGGCCCGGCACGTCGGCCCTGACCCCCGCCCGAAGACGGCCGCGCCGAAGCACTCGGCGCAGACCTGGGCATCGGGGCTCGGGCAGCGGGCGCGCCGGTGAGCCCGCGATCACCTCGTCGACCACCTGGAGCAGGCCGGCGTCGCCCGTGGCGACGCCCACCACATAACGTTCAAGACGCAGCGGCTCGCCGACGACCGACCAGCGCCCCGGATCGCGGGCCGTGAGGCCCGTCAGGATGGCGTCGTCCCCGAGCAGCGCCGTGGCCCGCCCAGCCGCGAGGTCGTCCAGGCCGGCGTCGTAGCCTGCGACCGGCCTGACGGTCGCGCCGGGTAGCAGCTGCCCGACGGCCGTCTCGGCCGTCGATCCCCGAACGACGGCGACCACCGCACCGCGGGTCCCGTCCGCCCCCTCCACTGGGCTGCCGGCCGGAACCAGCAGGCGCAGCGACGTCAGTCGGTACGGGCGCGAGAAGTCGAGCACCCGGCCCCGCTCGGCGGTCGCGCTGAGCGTCGCCGCCACCAGATCGACGCGCCCGCCGCCCCGCGGGTGCCACGCCCGCCGCCGGCCGCTTGCGTCCCAGTCCCCCTCCGTGCGCAGTCGGGTCGCGCGCCAGTCCAGGAAGCGCTGGAGCCACGCCGGAAGGCCCAGCAGGAAGGGGTTGGCGCCGACCATCGCGTCGGGCCTGGCCGCCTTGATGACGCTCCTGCCGCGAGCGTTCGCCAGGAACAGGTTCCGCATGGCCAGCCGCACGCAGCGCAGCTGCTCCGCGGTGCCCGCGCCGGCCGGCAGGCCGGGCGGCATGCGGTACTCGCCCTGCCACCACGGCTTCAGGTAGCCGTAGATGAGCTGGTCTGGCTCGTTGAACGTCAGCCACCAGCGCACGTCGCTCGCGAGCGCTCGCGCGACCTCGGCGGCGTACGACGCGAAGCGCTCCGGGAACGCGTCGCCGATCAGGCCGCCGCCGCCGTCCTGGACGTGCAGCGGCCACGTGTAGTGCATGAGCGTGACCACGGGCTCCATGCCGGCGGCGACGATCGCGGCGACGAGCTCGCGGTAGTGGTCGAGGACCGCGGCGTCGAACACCCCCGGCGAGGGCTCGACCCGCGCCCACGCGACCGAGAGGCGGAACGCGGTGCAGCCCAGGCCGCGCGCCAGTTCGACGTCCTCGCGGTAGCGGACCCAGAAATCCGTCGCCCGGCCGCGGGGCGTGAGCTTCTGCTCGCGCTCCCAGCGGTCGCGGACGTCCTCCCAGGCGGCCTCGTACGCCTCGCACTGGTGGTCTGCCGTGGCGACCCCGAACAGCAGACTCATGCGCGGTGAACGGCTCCGGTAGTCATGGCCGATAGAGGATAGCCGCATGGTTGGGGGGGCACCGATCTCGCGGCGCACAGCGATACGTCGGGATGTCGTTCTCGGCGAGGAGCACACCCTGTTCGACCTCCGGAGTCCCGGAGCCATACTGTCCGCAATGGATCGTCGCGGCAGGGCAATCGCCGAGGATTCCGCAGCACCAATGCCGCGAGGCGCACACCTCATCGGCAGCGTGCCGATGGCTTCCGCCGACGCGGTCTTTCGCACAATGGCAGGGAGCCTCGGCGACCGACTGCGGCGCATTCCCGACGGCGAAACCGGCGAACGCGCACTCTTCGCCGGCTGGCAGGTAAAGACGTTCGCCCAGCATCCGGACTTCGAGCCAGTTCCCGGTCGCCGCTTGATGGAGGTCGTCAAACCACGGCGACTGAGAGCAGGCGTCGACCCGACCAGCGTCCACTTTCCGCAGCTCGGCTTCGCGGAGGCCGCCCGAGAGTCGTACGAAGTCTTCAAGCGCCTTCGTTCAGATGGGATTATCAGACCCGGAGTCCGTTTCCAGGTCAGCTTGCCGACCCCGGTGAACTGCCTCGCCATGGTGGTCGACAAACGAGACATCCCCGCTGTCGAAGGTCACTACGAGGCGGCGATGCTGAGCGAGGTCGACGCCATCGCCGACCACGTCCCACCGACCGACCTTGCGCTTCAGTGGGACTGTCCGTGGGAGGTCCGTGTTTGGGACGGCAACCTACCCGCCTTCCTCGTGCAGCCCTGGTTCGGGGATGCTCGCGCCGGCCTGCTCGATCGCCTGCTGCGGCTGGGGGCTCGGGTGCCTGAGGGCGCTGAGCTCGGCTACCACCTCTGCCATGGTGACTACGAGCACACCGGCAACCTGATCCTCGGCATCGGCGCGGGCGCGATGAGCCGCGTGCTCCGGTCCACAGCGGCCAGACTCCTGCGCGAGTTCAGCATCCGTGTTGCGGGCCCGCCTCGTGACGCACGCAGCGTAACCGAGCTTGCCAATGCGCTGGTGGAACGGACGTCACGCCCTATCAACTTCATCCAGCTGCCGGCACCGCGTGCCGCTCGAAGTGAGTACTTCGCGCCACTCTCAGGCTTGCGGCTTCAACCGGATGTGGAGCTGTACATCGGGCTGGTGCACTTCACTGACGGGCTGAAAGGAACTCGCCGACGGATCGAATCGGCGCAAAAGGTCGTCCGCGAATTCGGCGTGTCGACCGAGTGCGGCTGGGGTCGTCGCGATCCTCAGACGATCCCGGGTCTGATCGACCTTCATCGACAGGTCTCGCTCCCGATCGGCGACGACCGCTGAACCCGAGCGGCACCAACTGCTGGCGCGCGGCACGCCGGCGCCCGTTTGTGCTCCAGGAATCAGGTCGGGGCGCTGCCGGCGGCCCGGGTCGCCCGCCATGCGTCGCGTGCGGCCAGCCAGTCGGGGCGCGTGACATCGAACAGCAGCATGTCGAAGTAGCGCCCGTCCTTGACGTCGTGCCACTTGCGCCGTCCCGCCGGCCGGTACCCTTGCTTCGCGAGCGCGGCGGCCGAGCGGGTGTTGGGCTCGTCCACGTCGGACCGCAGCACGTGCATGTGGATGCGGTCGAAGCAGTACTCGAGGAGGAGATGCTTCGCCTCGGTGCCGAGGGCCCTGCCCCGCGTGTCCGCCGCGAGGAAACTGCCCGTCTCGCCCGTCCGGTTGACCCAGTCGATGTCGAAGAGGCCGACGGTTCCGATGATGCGGTCCCCTTCTCTGAGGCACACCGCCAGGACGATGCGCCCGGGCGGCTGCCGCCGGTACGCCTTGGCGATGTTGTGCGTATGCTCCAGCGGGCTGGTCGGGGTCCGGTCGCGCCACATGAACGTATCGGTCTCGCCCGCGTCCATCGCCGCGATAGCATCTGCGTCCTCGACCTCGAGCGGCCGCAGGTAGACTCGCTCGCCGACCATGATGGGATTACGCATCCCGCACCTCCCAGCGCGGGTTCAGCGCTTCGTAGATGAGGCAGTCAACGCGGCCGCCCGGACGCGCGAACCACTCGCGGAGCGTGCCCTGCCGGACCATGCCCGCGGCCTCCGCCGCCGCGATCGTGGCCGGCTGGTCCGCGGGCACCTCGGCCTCGACCACCATGAGCTCGAACTCGTCGCGCAGCCAGCGGACGAGGAGCCTGAGCGCCTCGGCCCGGAGGGCATCCGCGTCCTCGCGCCATGGCGCCATCTCGAACCTGAGCGAGCCGGTGCGCCGGCGGTCCCGGCTGACGAGCTGCACGCTGCCCACCACCTCGTCGTCCACGATTCGCGCGATCGCCAGACGGCGCTCCGCCCGCCGCCACGATTCCTTGTGCTCCTCGTCGAGCGCCTTCTCGGCCCGGCCGGCGTTGGAGGGAAACCGCTCGTCGAGCCACGCGCCGGCGCGGTCCTTGTCGGCCTCAACCATGGCGCGGAGGTACACGTTCGCGCCGCTCAGATAGGCAGGACGAAGATCCTGGGCTCCCATACGTCAGGACGGCAGCATACCACTGTGGGCATGTGGCAGACGAGTGGACGCTGATGTGTGGTCCCGGCCAGTTCCCTGGCGAGCAGTTCGTCGCTTGCTTCGCGGCTGCGGCGTCGACGATCTGTAGCGCCGACACCTGAGCGGAGGCGGACCGCTCTATACCGCGTCCGGGAGTTGGCGTCGGACCCGAGTAACTTCGAGCCCTCGTGCGTCAAACGATGTGGGGAGGCTGAGCAGCCAGACGCCGAACCACAGGAGGGGAGCACGTGAGAGCACTCGTCACCGCGGCGGTCGCCGCCCTCGTCTTCGCCTTCGCCGGAGCGGGGGCGGTGGTCGCGTCGGGCAGCCACGGGGCTGCGAGCTCGGTCGGAAGCCGGGCACAGCGAAGCGACGTCCATCTCGCGGCCGCGGCCAGCGCGTCGCCGTCGCCCAAGCCCACTGCCAGTGATCGTGACGGAGCCGACGAGCAGTCCGAGATGAACCAGGAGTCCGAGGACACGGACGCGGACGAGGACGAGGACGACGGCGCTGCCAACAAGTCGATGGCCGGGCAGGACCGGCAGGGGCGGGATCAGCGCGGCGCGGCAGCCCGCTCTGGTGGCTCCCAGAACCGCGACTGACCTGCGGACCCCGCACCGCCGCCGGATCCGAGGGCATGCCTGCACAGGCGCTGCGTGCCGGCGTTAGCGCCGGCCGCAGTCGTACCGTGGACCGTATGGCGCCTCCGTCCGCCGCGGTCCAACTCGACGACGAGCTCGCGAGCTGGCGGCCGGAGCTCGCGTTGTGACGCTCGACCGGATCCTCGTGGGCATCGACGGTTCGGTGGGCTCGGCTGTGGCCCTGCGCTGGGCGATCGACCTCGCGAGGGCCGTCGATGCCGAGATCGTTGCCGTTCACGCCTTTGAGGTGCCGACCCCGGTCATCGCTCCGGAGACCGGTGTGCCCGTGGGCCTCGGCGTGGACGAAGTAGAGGTCGAGCGGACCCTGCGCGAGACGGCGGAGCAGGCCTTCGTGACGGACTGGTCGGCCTCGCTCGAGGAGGCGGGTGTCCCCTACCGGCGGCTACTGGAGGAGGGTGCGCCCGGCGAGGTCCTGCTCGAAGTCGCCGAGCGCGAGCGACCCGGGCTGCTCGTCACCGGCCGGCGGGGTCGAGGCGCCCTCGCTGCGCTCCTCGCCGGCAGCCTGAGCGAGCACCTGGTCCACCACTCCCGAATCCCGGTCGCGGTCGTGCCGGCCACCGGCGACAGGCACGAAGCGAAGACACCGGCCACGAGCTGACGCCACCTGGGGAAATGAGCACCGATCAGCACGACTTCGAGCAGTTCATGAAACAGCGCGAACGAGCAGCCAGCGCATATGTGAATGGTGAAGCAAGACCACTTGGCGAGATCGTCACCCGCCACTCTCCTGCGACGTTCTTCGGACCCCGGGGCGGTTCAACACAGGGCGCCGAAGCGGTCTGGTCCAGATACGAACGAGATGCCGCGAACTTCGAGCGCAGCGAGAACCGCCTCGAGATCCTGCACATGGCGGCGGCGGATGGCCTCGCGTACTGGGTTGGCTTCCAGCGCGCTGCAGCCCACCTGCGCGACAGATCGGAGCCCGTACCGTTCGACCTGCGTGTGACAGAGCTTTTCCGCCGCGAAGGCGACACCTGGAGACTCATCCACCGTCATGCTGATCCCCTGTTCTCGGAGCTGAAGCCGGGCAGCCGGTGACAGGCGGGATCGAATCGCCCACCGCTGGCCTGGTCGGCGGGACAAGTCGCCCTCCATCCTGAGCCAGGCGTCCAGGCTGGTCGGAATGGCCCATCGCGTCGGCATGTGATGCGCGTTTGACTCAGCGTAATCGCAGGACCGATTCCCCTCTTTTGGAACGAGGGGAGGCGGGCCTCGCGCGAGCAAGTCATTTGAGACGTGATGTTCACGACCTGGTCGACCGCATCGCGTTCGCCTCGATCACCTGGAGGTGGCGGACGAACTCGCGATGGATGAGCAGACACCGAGCAGTCGCGGACTGTGCCATATGTGTCCGATCTTGACTAGGCGGCCGACGGTCCGACAGAAAACGTTCCCGAACTTCTTCGTCGCATTCGACTATTGATGCTCGCAGGCAAGCGGATCCTCATCACTGGCGGCGCCGGCTTCATCGCCACGAGGCTCGCCCGCGAGCTCGTCGACTGCAACGAGATCGTCGCCGTCGACAACCTGCATCGCGACGCCCTGTCGCGCACCGACCTCGCGTGCCACCCGAACTTCAAGCTCCACCAGGCGGACGTCCTCGACGGCGCGCACCTGGCCGAGCTCGCCTGCGGAGCGACGCACTTCGTGCACTGCGCCGCGATTGCCGGCGTCGACGCGGTGCTCCAGAGCCCGGTCCGGACGATGCGCGTGAACGTGATCGGCACCTACAATGCACTCGAGGCGGCACTCGCCACAGCCGACACGCTCGAGAGGTTCGTGGACTTCTCCACGAGCGAGGTCTTTGGCACACACGCCTACAACGTCAGCGAGGGCCAGGTGTCCACCATCGGCTCCGTCGGCGAGGCACGCTGGACCTACGCTGTCTCGAAGCTCGCCGGGGAGCATATGGCCCACGCCTATCACGACGAGCTGAAGCTCCCCACGGTCACCGTGCACCCGTTCAACGTCTTCGGCCCTGGGCAGATCGGCGGGGGCGCGATCCGCGCTTTCATCGAGGCGGCCCTCGCAGGCGACGACTTGACCGTTCGCGGCGACGGATCGCAAATCCGCGCCTGGTGCTACGTGACCGACATGGTGAGCGGCGTCCTTGCCTGCCTCGAGCGGCGCGAGGCCGTCGGGCAGGCTTTCAACATCGGCAACCCACGCTCGTCCGTCACGATCTACGACCTCGCCCAGCGAATCAAGCGCCTCACCGGATGCTCGGGCGAGATCGTGTTCGCCCCGCTCGGCTACGTCGACGTAGAGCTCCGAATCCCGAACGTCGAGAAGGCTCGTGAGCTCCTGGACTGGGAGCCGCTGGTCGAGCTCGACGATGGCCTCGCGAGGACGATCGAGTGGTACCGGACCAGATAGCTCGGGCCCGGTCGCGAGCTCCATCAGGTTTTTACTCGAGGTCGATCCTGTCTTCGCGGAGGTGCTCGAGCCGCGCGTCGCGGTCGGCGTCAAGGAACGAGCGCATCGTCTCGCCCATCGTCGCGCCGTCGTAGGCCCAGATCTCTGGGTGGGTGAGCAGCTGCAGCCACTCGAAACCGCCGTTCGCGAGCTGTTCGTGCGGGCAGCCGTAGCGCCAGTGCTGGTTCGAGTCGGAGCGATAGTGGTCGGAGTCGAACCACGGTGCGGTCATCACATTGATCGCGCCGTCGATCGGCGCTGTCATGTAGTCGGGGTCGGGGTTGTGCCACGCCACGACCGCGGCGAAGCGCTCGTCGAGATCGACGTGCGGCCAGACCGCGTGGTGGGCCACGCGGCCCCTGAGCTCTCGCAGCCGCGCTATCGCACGTTCGCCCGCCGCCGAGTCGAGGTTATAGAAGACCGATCGCGTCATCAGGAACCAGGTCGACCACGCGCCGGCCTCAGCCTCGACCTCGGCGAGCGCGACCGCCGCCTCCAGCGACAGGTCGACGTCATGACGGAGAATCAGGTCGCCCGGCCTCGGAGACCTGTCGAACCCCGCGAACCGATAGCCGCCAGCGCGTGCCGCCTCGAGCAGCTCGCTGTAGTGCGCCAGGGAGAAATCACAGCTCATGCGGACTCGACCTCCGCCTTTCATTACGAGGGCTTCGGACACCCTGTTCGACTCGAGGTTGTCGCTGGACGCCTCGCGGGCGTTCAAGCCCTCGACGGCCAGATGGAGGATCGCCGCGCCGGCCTCCTTGCCCAGTCCGCGGCCGCGGGCTCCAGGACGCCGCGGGAGCGGGCGAGCAGCGGCGGCGGCGCCTGAGCGACGCCGTCGGGCGCTGAGGCAGACGCTCTCGCCGTCATACCGACTTGTCCCTCGACGTCCAGTACAGCCAGCATTACGATCAACACGAAATGGCGAACAAACCGGTTAGGGTCACGGTGTTCGGTGCCGGCCCAGGGATACAGATGCCGGCTACGCCCTTCCCCGTCGTCGTGCACAATGCTCCGCCCCTTCACATCGAGACCGCGCCTGGAGGAGCCGACAAGGAGCCGGCGTTTTTCGTCGGCGTGATCGACTGGCCGCGGGCACTCACCATCGAACCGGACTCGCTCCAGGTTACCGCCGGGTCGCGGCTGACGATCATGATGGACTCGAACGACATCCCAGATCTCGCAAGGCTGAACCGACTCGTCGAGCACCCGAGGCTCCATGACGTGGACATCGAGGTCCACGTCGAGATGACGAGTGAGTGATCAGCCGAGCCAGGTCGGGCAGGCGGCCGCGCCCACGCCCCTCGCGAGCACTTCGACCGCGGCAACTGGCTCAGAACTCCGGCAACGGTTCACGACGGCAGTCGCTGACCTCCGCGGCCTTGCGAAATGGCTGCTGGCCGTCTTCGCCGCCATCGCCGGCGTCCTGACAGCCGGGACGCAGCTCTCGGGGGTTGGACACCTCCAGTTCCCGTCGGCGCGCCTGTGGCTCGCGGTCGGTTGCGTGCTGGTCGCCCTGATCGCAATTGCCATCATTCTCTGGCTCTTCGTGGAGGTGCTCACCCCCGGACACATCTCGCTGACCACACTGGCGGCCTTCGAGCACGACCATCCGCACTCGACGCTGATCAAGTTCGTGTCCAGCTCCGATCTGCTCGGTCGGTATGAGGATGTGGCGGCTCTCAAGAAGGCCTATGACGATGACAACGACCGGAGCACCCAACAATCGATCGACAGCATCATCGCGCGCATCCTTCCCGCGTGCTGGTACCAGGAAACGCGAACCAGGTTTCGTCGGGCGTTCACCATCGGCCTGCCTTGCGCAGTTGTGGCGGCGGTGAGCGTACTCGGCTTTACCTGGGCAGCCAACCCCGCCGGCTCCTCGGGGCCTATCCAGACGCCCGCCGATGCTGACCTCACGCTCACCGCGTCGTCGCAGGCGCTGCTCGCCGATCGACTGGGTAGTGACTGCGGGTCCACCTCACCCGTGCGCGTACTCGTACTGTCATCCTCTGCCGACTCTTATGACGTCGTCACGGTGCCGACCCGCGAATGCGGCGCAGCTCGCTTCACGGTTGGTGGTGGCCCGCTCGGTGTTGATGGAAAGCTCCAGATGCGCAGGACGCCCTGAGCCGCTCCACGATCGGCTACCGGCCCGCCACCGTGCCATGGCCTCAACGATCCTCCTGATGAAGGCTCCCCGCCTGGGACGTGGGCCGGAATTCGCTGGAACCGTTGATGGCCGGCGGCGCGCCCCGGGCGCGCCGCCAGCCACGTGGGGGGCGGTCGAGCCTAGGTGACCGTACAGGTCACGTTCTTGCTCGGGACGGCGCCGTTCGCCGTCGCCGGGCTGAACGTGCAGGTCGCAGTGAGCACTGTCGTACCGGGCGGTTGCTGGACCGTAAGCGTGGCGCTGGTGAAGGAAACGTCAGTGATGTTCTCTGTCCAACTGGAGTTCGGGCAACCCGGCGCGCCCGCGATGGGTGTGACGGGCGGCTCGGTCGTGACGCCGAATGACACGTTGCCGTTCTTGATCTCGCCCGCCGGGATCGCCTGGCTGCCGGTCAGCGTGACGGCGGCCGGGTTCTGGCCGGGCGGTTTGTTGGCGCCGCTTGGGTTCGTGCAGGTGGCGGTGGGGTTGCCCGTCGCCGACAGCGTGACCAGTATGTCCGCGTTCCCCAGGCCCGCGAGAGTGCCCGCGGCGGTGAGGGTGAGCCCGTTGTCGGTGAACGACGGCTGCGAGCTCGGCGGCTTGAAATGAACGTTGCTGGCGTAGGTCGGCACGGCCAGCGCAGCTGCCAGGCCGGCTGCCGCCAGGGCCAACAGGATCCTTCGCATGCTGTCCATCTCCTCTTCGTGATGATCCAGGGTGTCGATGGCCAGCCGGCGAGGCGGCGGACGCGCCAGCCTGGGGCAGTGCCGCCCGAGTCGGCGGCACGCCCTGCTTGCTTTCCCCCATCGTTCCATTGAATAGAACGAATGTGCCGTAATGTCAGGTTTACTTGATATTCTGGACGATTCAATGGGACATTTGTCCCGGAACGTGGCAACATGCGAACGGCGTCGTACACCCCCCGTGCGACGCGCACCGTGCCGTCCCCCTCCTGCGCGACGACGCACGCCGACCACCGGCCGCGATCACGATCCGGCGTGGCACGCGGTGCCACCCCGGTCGGGCGGGGAGAGGGTCAGCGAGCCAGGTCGGCCCCCACGTCCACCGCCGAATTCGCCGTCAGGACGATGCCGTACTGCGTCGACGAGGGGAAGACGATGTGACCGCTGAGAGTGACCTCGATAGCGTTCCAGGCCCGCCACATGCTGCAGGTGTCAATCCGGCAGTCGGTGAAGCCGACGGAAATGTCGTGACGGTCTCGCGAGTTCCGCTCCTATGGACTTGACATCGCTTCTGCCCGCAGGACGCCGCGAGCACGTCGAGCGACGGCTGCGCGGCAACCTGATGGCGTGGTTGACCACGGTGCGCCCGGACGGCCAACCCGTCACGGTGCCGGTGTGGTTCCTGTTGCGTGACGACGGGACGATCCTCGTCTACAGTCAGCCGACAAAGGCGAAACTGCGCAACATCGATATGAACCCCAAGGTGGCGCTGGCACTCGACGTGAACGATCTGGGTCGAGACGTCATCAGCGTCGAAGGCGTGGCGCGGCACCTCAGCGACGTACCTGCCGCCGACCAGCTGCCCGAGTACGTGGCGAAGTACGCCGAACGGATCGGAGCCTTGTTCGGCACGCCGCGAGTGTTCGCGGAGCTGTACTCCGAAGCTGTTGTGATCACACCGAGTCGTTTGCGTGCTTGATGACACGTCACCGATCGCAGGCCGTGGCGACCGAGCCCAAATGGCGCCGGGATCAGGCCACCGCCGAGCTGGTCACGCTTGGGCTTCGCCCGAGAGGTCCTTGTCCTCCATCTCCCAGGCGTGGTCGAGGACGTGGAACGCGCTGTGGCGAATGAGGAAGGGCAGCGTCCACGACTGCATCCGTTTCCCCTCGCCGCGGTTGTAGGCATGCATCGCTGCGATGTACGCCGCGCGATGGGCCACGAGGCCGTCCGCGGTGAGCGCACCGCCCTCCGGTATCCGCAGCCCCAACCGCTTTGCGAAGTATTCGCTCTCCGTGCGGATGGTGTGGCGGATGATCGTGTCGCGGTCGCGCCCACCGCCGCGCGGGCCCGTGCGCATCTCCGCTGACACCCGCCCCGCCACGCCGTCGAAATACGCCCAGCAGGCCCGCAGCACCTTGATCTTGCGGTCGAGCTCGGTGTCGCCCATCGGCCCCTGCTCGGAGCCCGACGGCGCGAAGGAGATGCCCCAGAAGTCGGTCGAGCCGGTGCCGACCTGGTCCTCGATCACCTCGAGGGGACCGGCGTCGTCGAACTCGTCCGCCATCCCGGCCGCGACAGCGATAGGACGGTAGCGCTGGCGATACGATTCGAGCACAGCGAGCGACAGGTCGGGCGCCCTGGTACCCCGGCTCCAGCCAGGCCAGTCGATGGCGAATGCCACCGCCTTCTTCCCCTTTGGACCGCGTTCGAGTACGGTGCGGACAGGCATCTCGGCCGATGGTAGCGCGATCAACACTCCCCTGGGCCGTGCGCCGCGCCGCCACCTCGATCACGGCTCGCCGGACGCCGCCGGCACCGATGCCGGAAATCAGTCGGCCTTCACGGGCGGCTCCTGCAGCCGGTCGAGGATCTTGACAGTGAGTTCAGTGTTGCTCTTGATCTCCGTCAGGATCGCGCGGTCCTGCTCGTCCGCACGCTCCGCCTCCAACGCGGCGTGCTCCAGTGTCAACCGGTCCTTCTGCGCCTGACGGTTTCCGGCCAGCAGCAGCACCGGCCCGGTGTACGCAGCCTGGACGCTGAACATCAGGTTGAGGAGGATGAACGGGTAGGGGTCCCACCGGAACGCGAAGAGACCGAGGAGGTTGAGGGCCACCCAGAGCAGGACCAGAACAGTCTGCACGATCAGGAATGTCCACGAGCCGATCCCCGCCGCGATGCTGTCTGCGAGCCGCTCGCCGACAGTCGCCTCGTCGTGGTGAGCCCGGTTCACGACGCTTCGATACCTGCCAGGGTGGGTGGTGCGGCTCAGCGTGTCCGGGGTGATGGCGTTCATGGCCAGCGATTGTCGGGAGTCGACGCGAGCAGCGCAACTACGGCCGCTCCGCTCCTCGGGCACCTGTACGCTGGGGCCCGTTGCAGGCCCGAGATCCGCGGCGAGTCGGCTGCGCGCAACCAGGCGAGGATTTCGGGGATGTCAAAACGAGCAGTCCTGGTCGATGTGGGCGGCACGCTCGTCCCCGACAACCTGCCAGACAATCCTGGCGTGCGTGAGGTCCGGCTCGCGCGCCTGGCGGCGCTGCTGCCCGAACTCGATGCCGGCCAGCTGGCACAGTTCCTGGACCGTCTGCACGAGGACGCCCGCGAGGAGCGCGATCAGCTCGTGCAGCGGACCGACGAGATGATCGCAGGCGCGCTGGCCTGGCGCTGGACGCTCGGCGACCTCGCCGCACGCGCCGGCCAGGTGTGCCGGGTGATGGGCCGGCCGACCGGCCACGAGCACCCGCCATTCCCCGGCCACCAGGACCTGATGCGAACCGCAGGCGAGCTGGGGCTCCGCCGTGTTCTGGTCTCGAACACAGCCTGGACCTCGGACGAGGACTGGCTGCAGTGGTGGATGGCCGCCCGCGGGCTCACGGGCCTGGTCGATGGAATCGTCACCTCGTACAGCGTGAGGCGGCGCAAGCCCGACGGGGCGATGTTCGAACGCGGGCTTCACAGCGCTGGCTGTTCGGCTGACGAGGCAATCTTCATCGGCGACAGGGAAGCCAAGGACATCGAGCCGGCGCTCGCGCTGGGCATGACCACGATCCGCGTGGCGATCCAGGAGCCGCCGTCACCGACGCGGGCAGATCGCCTGGTCAGAAGCCTGGCCGAGGCGACCGAGGCGCTGCGAACGCTCGCCGCGTAGTCCTGGCGCCGGCAAGGGGCCGCTGCCCACTTCTGACTGCCGATCTCGTCGCAGGCACCGCCCGGACGGCCGCCACGGACTCGGCCGGCGACGTCCGCCGACGTTCACGTCGAATAGCGGGCGAACGCCGCGGTGCGGGCCCGTGCCGCCGCGTCCGTGACCACGTTCACCACGGCCGGCCCGCCGCAGCGCGCGGCGCGCTCGAGCGCCGGGCGGATCTCCTCGGGCTGTTCGACGTGCTCGCCGTGGCAGCCGAGCGCCCTGGCCACCTGGTCGAAGCGCGTGTAGCCCAGGTCGCGCCCAGCCTTGGGCCGGTCGGCCGCGGTCCACCCCCCGTTGTTGCTGACCACCGTCAGCACGTCGATCCTGTGGCGCACTGCGGTGTCCAGCTCCATCGCGTTCAGGCCCAGGGAGCCGTCGCCGTGCAGGACCACCACCTGCGTGTCGGGCTTCGCCACCTTGGCGCCGAGCCCGAACGGCAGGCCGACGCCCATCGTGCCGAAGGGGCCCGAGTTCAGCCGGTGGCCGGGCACGTACGTGGGGATGGACTGCCGGCCGTAGTTGAGGATCTCCTGGCCGTCGAC
>DASQZW010000250.1:0-19582 GCA_035638495.1 Terriglobales bacterium | reverse complement strand
CGTCGCGGTGCCGTGCGACACCGGCTCCGACGAGCAGGTGCGCGAGATGGTGCGGCGGGCCGTGGCCGAGCTCGGCGGCCTCGACGTGCTGGTGAACTGCGCGGCGCAGCCGGGCGGCCAGGCGCCCCCTCCGAAGCTGGCCGAGATCGACGACGAGGTGTTCTGGCCGGATGTAAACGTGAAGGTGCTGGGTTATCTCCGCTGCATCCGCGAGGCGGTCCCTCACCTGATCGCGCGGGGCGGCGGACGCATCGTCAACATCAGCGGGTTGGCCGCCCGCTCGACCGGTTCCACGGTGGGCAGCATCCGCAATGTCGCGGTCGCCGCCATGACCAAGAACCTGGCCGACGAGCTGGGCCGCCACGGTATCTCGGTCGTCGTCGTGCATCCCGCGCTGACGCGGACCGAGAAGACGGCCGGTGTGTTGCGGGCCCAGGCCGAGCGCCTCGGCGTGGGAGTCGAGGAGGTCGAGCGGCGGATCAGTCAGGGCAACGCGCTGGGCCGCTTCATCGACGCGCACGAGGTCGCCGACGTAGTGGCGTTCCTGGCCTCACCCCGGGCCATCGCGATCAACGGGGACGCTGTCGCCGTCGGGGGCGGGGTGCCCGGCACCATCCATTACTGAGCGCCGCGGGGCTGAGAGGCGGCAGGCGGGTGCCTAGCGGTGAGCAGCTAAGACGATGGCGAGCACGATGAGGAGAAGCCCGCCAAGTGCAGCGGTCAGGCCGACAAAGGGCACCATGGCCTGGAGGGGCCGCCTGGTCTCGGTCCGGTTCGGACGCCAGGTCATGAGGGGGATGCCCACGGCGAGCAGCACCAGGGCGGCGACGATGTAGAAACCTTCCATCAGCAGAAGAACGCTCGGATGCGCAGTGCCGGACTCACCCGCCCGGCGGAGCCCTGTCTTCCAGCGGCCCCTCCTCCATCGAAATGGACCCGGCAGGCTCCGATATCACCGCCACTGCAACGAACACGTGCACCTCCTTGCCGGAGTCCAGCGCCCGCTCCACGGTCCGCCGGGTGCCCAGCGACGCCCCGTCCCAGAACGCGACCAGGACGTCGCACAGGTCGACCAACCGCTGGTTGCGGTTTGCCGCGACCCCGGAGTCGCGGGCCTCCTCGAACGACGCGCCGAGGACCCGGACCGGCAGGCCCCGATCGCGCGCGGCGCGCGCGACCGTGGCGTCGACGCCGCTGGCGCTGCCGGTCACCAGGCTCGCACCCGCCGGCAGGTCGCGCACGTAGCGGGCGACCCGCGCCAGGTCGGGGAAGTGACGGCTGCCGACGATGCCCACCCTGCTCACGTGTCACCTCCCCGCAGGTGACGGTCGAACCACTCGCGCACGGCCCGCAAGTGCCGGACACGGTTCCACGGCTTGCCCTGGACCACGACGGCGTGCGACTCGCCGTGGAACACGACGAGGTCGACCTCCCGGCCCATCTTGCGCAGCCGTATGAAGACCTGCTCGGCCTGCTCGGCCGGGGTGCGCAGATCGCCGGTCCCGGCGATGAGGCGCAGGGGCGTGGTCACGCGATCCAGGTACGTGACGGGCGAGAGGCGCTCGTACACGGACGGGTCCTCCCACGGCTCGGCGCCCATCTCGTGCGCGCCGAAACTCCAGCCGATGTCGCTGGAGCCGTAGAAGGCACCGAGCGCCGAGACGGGACGCATCGACACGGCCGCCCTGAAGCGATCGGTGTGCGTGATCGTCCACAGCGTGCTGAATCCGCCGTAGGAGGCGCCCGCGACGCCCAGGCGGTCCGGGTCCGCGATGCCCGCCTCGACCGCGCGGTCGACGAGCGCCATGAAGAACGGGAAGTCGGCCTCTCCCCAGGCCCGGCAGACGCGGCCGGCGAACTCCTCCGAGTAGGTCTGGCTCCCCGGCGGGTTGCAGAAGACGACCGCGTACCCGGCGCCGGCCAGGACTTGGAAGACGAACGGGAACGACCAGCTGTAGGCGGCGTGCGGGCCGCCGTGGATGAAGAGGATGGTCGGCTGCGGCTTTCCCTCGACGGCTTCCGGCGGGAGCAGCGCCCAGGCGTCGATGATCTCCTCGCCGTGCTCGAGGTCGAGCGGCCGCAGCGTGCCCAGCGCCACGTCGCGCATCCAGGGGTTGGGTTCGAACAGCACCCGCTCCCGGCCGCCGTCGATGTCGGCGGCGCGCAGCGTGACCGGGTCGTCCGCAGCGGTCGAGAGGAACGCCACGGTGCCGGCCGCGATCGAGGAGAACACGTTGAGGCGGCGGCCGCCGATGACGAGTTCCGGCGGCTGGCCCGGCCGCGCGCGATAGAGGTGCACGGCTCCGCGGTCGCCCACCTCGAAGTACCACCAGGCGTCGTGGCAGGTCGGGCCCATCGCCTCCCGGCCTCCGATCGTGTCGCCGAGCACGGCCGGCGTGCTGGACCGGTCAAGCTCGCGCGTCAGGCACTGGTCGCCGATCCACAGCCGCACGTGCACGCCGCCGAACGGCTCTGCGCTGTCCGTTCTCAGCGTGGCCAGGCAGCCGTCGGGAGCGAAGCCGAACGCGGCGGTCACCTTGTCGTGGTGGGTCAGCCGCTCCACCTCGCCGCCGTCTGCCGGAACCGCGTAGACCTCCGTGACCTGGCTGCGGTCATGACCAGGGTCGCGGTTGGAGAGGAAGGCGATGCGGCCGTCCGGGGTCCACTCCACCTGCGCGACGTCCGCATCACCCTCCGTGAGCATGCGGGGCGGCTGCTGCCCGTCGGCCGCAACCACCCAGACCTGCCGCGCCTCGTCGTCCAGCACGCCCTGTCCGTCCATCCGGTAGCGGAAGCGGCCGATGTATCGGACGCGCTCCTGGTACCGCTTGCGCGCCTCCTCGCGGTTGGCCGGCGGGTCGCGGTCGGGGTCGGTCGGGAAGTCGGGGCCGCCAACGAGCGCCAGGCGGGAGCCGTCGGGACTCCAGGCGTACTCCGTTGCGCCCCTCGGCAGCTCCGCGACCCGCTGCGCCTCGCCGCCGGCCAGGGGGAGGACGTAGAGGTCCCTGGCCCACTCGCGCTCGCGGGCGCCGAGGAACGCCAGCCGGCTGCCGTCGGGTGACCAGCGCGGACGCCCGTCGCGGGGACCTGTGGTGAGGCGGCGCGCCTCGGCGGAGGCGTCGGCCGGCACCAGCCACACGCTGGTGGCCTGGCGGTCGGCGACCGCGTCCTGCTCCGTCAGGACGAAGGCGACCGTGCGGCCGTCCGGCGACAACTGGGGGTCCGAGATCATGCGGAAGCGGAGGATGTCGCGCTCCCCGAGCGGCTCGTGCGTCACGGCGCCTATTGTCACTCCCGCACCGGGGAGCGGGTCTCAGCCTGCGGCTGAGGCAGCCTGACCGATCCTGCCGATGTTGTCGTCGAACCGCTGCTTGAGGTCGCGAGCCTGGCGGTCGTACTCCGCGGGGTCCGGCCACGCGCTCCGCGGGTCCAGCACCTGCGCCGGCACGCCGGGCACCGCCGTGGGCACGTGAACGCCGAAGACGGCGTCGCGCCGGGTCGGCACGTCGCGCAGGCGCCCCTCCACGACCGCGCGGACGATCGCTCGCGTGTGCGCGATGGAGATGCGGCTTCCGACGCCGTGCGGACCGCCCACCAGCCCGGTGTTCAGCATCCAGACCTGCGCGTCGTGCCGCCGTACCCGTTCGATCAGCAGGTCGGCGTAGGTCTCGGGGGTGCGGACCAGGAACGGCGCGGCGAAGCACGTGCTGAACGTCGCCTCGGGCTGGGTCACGCCGCGCTCGGTGCCCGCGACCTTCGCGGTATAGCCGGACAGGAAGTAGAACCGGATCTGGTCGTCGTCCAGGCGCGCCACCGGCGGCAGCACGCCGAACGCGTCGTAGGAGAGGAACAGCACGTTGCGGGCGTGGCCCGCCCGCCCCGAGAGGTCGGCCGCCGGGATGAGGTCCACCGGGTAGGCCGAGCGCGTGTTCTCGGTGAGGCTGTCGTCGTCGTAGTCGGGCACGCGCGTGTCCGGGTCGAACGGCACGTTCTCGAGGATCGTGCCGAAGTGGTTGGTCGCCGCGTAGATCTCGGGCTCGGCTTTCGGCGAGATCCGGATCGTCTTCGCGTAGCAGCCGCCCTCGAAGTTGAAGATCCCGTCGTCGCTCCAGCCGTGCTCGTCGTCGCCGATCAGGCGCCGGGTCGGGTCGGACGAGAGCGTCGTCTTGCCGGTGCCCGAGAGGCCGAAGAACAGCGCCACGTTGCCGTCGGCGCCGACGTTGGCCGAGCAGTGCATCGGCAGTGCGCCCCGCTGGGGCAGGAGGTAGTTGAGCGCCGTGAAGATCGACTTCTTGATCTCGCCGGCGTACCGGGTACCGCCGATGATGACCATCCGGCGGGCGAAGTTGACGAGGACGAAGGTCTCCGAGCGGGTGCCGTCGCGGTGGGGATCGGCCGTGACACCTGGCAGGGACATGACGGTGAAGTCCGGCTCGAAGCCGCGCCGCTCCTCCTCCGTCGGCCGGATGAACAGGTTGCGGGCGAACAGGCTGTGCCAGGCGAACTGGGTGACGATCCGCACCCGGAGCCGGTAGCGGGGATCCGCGCAGGCGAAGACGTCCTGGACGTACACCTGGTTCCTGGCGATGTAGTCCAGCATCTTGCCCAGCAGACCGTCGAACCGCTCCTGGTCGATCGGCTGGTTGCCGGGGTACCACCAGATCGCGTCCTGCGAGCTCTGCTCGCGGACGAAGAATTTGTCCTTCGGGGAGCGTCCGGTGTGCTGGCCCGTCACCGCGGTGAGGGCACCCGTGGACACCACGGCCGCCTCGTCGCCTCGAATGGCGTGCTCGTACAGCTCCGCCGGTGACAGGTTGTGCCAGGTCCGAATGGCCTGGGTGACGCCGACGTGGTCGAGGACTGGTCGTTCTACGAGCTGCATGCGCCCACCGATGATACGCCCTGAGGGCAGGCGATGGTTGATCAGTGATCAACGTCACATCGCGTCATAGATGCGTCACATATCTCGTCTGTGAACGCCCCCGGCGGCCTGGTGTGTAAATCGGGCGCCGTTTCCTTGGAGCCCGCCACCGGCAGTGCTACGGTGCTCGCGGACGTGCCAGGAGATGACCGAATGACGCATCGAACACCTGCCGAGATGGGCTTCGCGGTCGCGGATCTGCGCCAGCGAGCCGGCCTGGACCAGGCGGCCGTCGCGGCCCACCTGGGCATCGACGAACCCGCGTTCGGTCAGGTGGAGCGCGGCGAGCGCCGGCTGACCGCCTGGGAGCTGGCCGCGCTGGCAGAGCTGCTCGAGGTCGAGCCCGGCCTGCTGACGGCTCGCGAGGCGCCCGGTGCGGTGCTGCTCCGGGCGGCCGGCGCCGATCGTCCGGCCGTGGGGGAGGCGCTTCGCGCGTTCGAGGTCGTCATGCGCGAGGTGCTGGGCGCGCGGGCGCTGGAGGACCTGCTGTGACCGCCGCGGAGCAGCTCGCCAGGACCGAGCGCCGCCGGCTCGGTCTCGACGAGGCGGCACCGATCGAAGACCTCCTGCGCCTCCTGGAGGACGAGGCGGGCGTCAACGTCGCCCTGTGGCAGCTCGGCGAGCAGGGGCCTGCCGGGATGTACCAGGCGCGCGAGGGCGTGCCCGTCATCCTGATCAATTCCTCCATCCACCCGCTGCGCGCGCGATTCACGCTGGCTCACGAGCACGCGCATCACCGGCTCGGTCATGGAGCGGCGGTGGACCGCGTGATCGACACCAGCTCCCGCGACCGGCGCGAGGTGGACGCCAACCAGTTCGCCGCCGAGCTCCTCGTGCCCCGCGCCGGTCTCGAAAAGTGGCTCCATGCAAACGGAACCGGCGTGGATCTGGAGGCCCTGGTCCGCCTGGCCAATCACTACGGCGTCAGCTGCGAGGTCGCGCTGCACCGCCTGGAGCGCACGCGACACGTTCGGGGCGCCGCGGGTCGCGAGCTCGCCGCGCGGATCGACCGGGGCGAGCACCGCGAGCTGGCATGGCGGCTCGACCTGCCCGAGCTGACCGACACGCTCGCGGCCGAGCGCCGGCTCCGGGTCCGGATGCCCGGGCCGACCCGGCGGGCCGTCCTGCGCGCCCTGCGGAGCGGCCTCATCGACGCGGAGGGCGCCGCCGAGCGACTTCACGTGGACCGCCTGGAGATCCAGCGCATGCGCCGGCCGGCGGGTACCCACGCCCCATGGGGCCGCGGTGAAGCGGTGCGGGACTGAGGTGATGGGGATGGCTGTGGACGACGACAGGCTGCGGGGGCGGGACCTGGTCCTCGGCGAGACCTCATCGCTGTGCGCGTTCGCGCAGGTAGGCCACGCGCACTCGCTGCTCGACTGGTTCGGCGACACGCTGTGGGTCGTCCAGGAGGTTCACGTCGAGCTGCTCCGGAACCGCCAACGGTTCGCCGCATGTGAGCGCCTGATCCGCCACCTGGAGGACCGGCGCCGCATCGCCCATCTCAGCGCCGAGGGGGTCACCTGGGTGGCCCGCACGGCCGCCTACTTCCGCACGCCGTGCGACAACGGGCGCAAGAACGTGGGTGAGCTGGCCACCGCACGGCTGGCCAGGGAGATGGTCCGCGGCGGGCGCCGGCCCATCGTGCTTGTCGACGACCGGCTGGGCGCCGACCTGTGCCGGAAGTTCGGCGCACCCGTGCTGGCCACCCACGACGTGGTGGTCGAGATGGTCTGGGCCCGCGCCCTGTCGCCGTTCGAGGGAGCCCGCGTGTGGCGCGGCCTCAAGCGGAGGGACGCCGACTACCAGCGCCGGATCCGCCGCCGGGCCAGCTGACCCGCGACTGGTCCATCCGGGCCGCGGCGGTCGGCTCAGCTGGCGCGGCTGCGCTGCCGGCGCTGCTTGCCGGAGACGTAATCCACCAGGACGTACTCGCCCAGCCGCTCCGGGGAGACGAAGAACGCGCGGCCCTTGTTGATGCGAGTCATCTGGTTGACGAACTCGGTCAGGTACGGGCCCCGTTCGAGCATGAACGTGTTGATCACGATCCGGTCGCGAGTGCAGCGGCGCACCTCGCGGAGCGTCTCCTGGATCGTCCGGAACGTCGGCGGATACGCGAAGTACGTCCGGCCGTTCTCGTCCAGGTGCGCCGTCGGCTCGCCGTCCGTGACCATGATCACCTGTCGGTTGCCGCGGTGCCGGGCCAGGAGGGAGCGCGCGAGCTGGAAGCCGTGCTGCATGTTGGTGCCGTACACGTAGTCGTTGAGCGTGATCGCCGGCAGGCTCTGCGGCTTCAGCTCCACCGCGTAGTTCGAGAAACCGACCACGTAGAGGCTGTCCCGCGGGAACTGGGACCGGATCAGCGAGTCCAGCGCGATGGCGACCTTCTTGGCGGCCAGGAAGCAGCCGCGCAGGAACATCGACCGGCTCATGTCGATCATCAGCACGGTGGAGGCCTGGCTGGAATGCTCCGTGCGGCGGACGATGAAGTCCGCCGGCTCGATCTTGACCGGCAGACCGCGGCCCTCCCGCTGCAGCGAGTTGAACAGCGTCTCGTTCATGTCCAGCAGGAACGGGTCGCCGTACTCGTACCGCTTGACCTCCTCGCCCGGCTCGATGCCCTGGCCGGTGTTGCGCGTGTTGTGGTGGCCCAGCCGGCTCTTCTTCAGCTGGTCGAAGATCTCGCGCAGAGCTCCCTGCCCGATGCGCCGCATGCCGCGCGGGGTCAGCTCGAGCCGGCGATCGCGCCGCTCAACGTAGCCCGCCTTCTCGAGGACCTCGGTCATCTGGCGCATGCGATCGAGCTGCTGGCGGGCCTCCGGGCCCAGCGTCTGCTCCAGCAGCCCGCGATCGACGTCGTCCAGCCGGAAGCTGCCCCGCTCCAGCTGCGACTCCAGCCGGTCCATGCCCTGCAGCCGCTCCATCAGCCCCATCGCCTCCTGGAGGCTCAGCGGCTCGTCGCCGAAGAACGGGTACCGCTCCGTCATCTCCGAAGGCGGCATGAGCTGCTGCATCATCGCCCCCAACCTGGCCAGCTCCAGGCGGAGCGAGTCGTCCTGCAGGAGCTCGTCCATCATCCGGCGCAGCTCGTCCCTGGCCTGGGGCGACAGTGACTGCATGAGGGACTGCATCTGGGCCATCTGGCGCTGGAGGTGCTCCAGGAGCTGGTCCAGCGTCTCGATCCCGGGCGGGAACATCTGCCCGTACTTCTGCATGAAATCGCGGAAGGAGGCCGAGGTGTCGAGGCCCTGCCGCCGCTGTTCGAGCATGCGGTTCAGGTCCCGGACCATCTCCCGGACCAGGCCCAGGTCCTCGCGGGTCATGGACTGGATGGACTGCTTGAGGCCCTGGAACATCTGCTCGAGCATCTGCTGCTGGAGCTGCTCGAGGAGGCGCTCGAACTTCTCACGCGCCTCCTCGTCCATGAACTCGTACTGGCGGAGGGACTTCATCCGCCCTCCGAGGTCGTCGGGCATCCGGTCCAGCTGGTTGCGCCGCTGCTTGGCCAGCTTTTCCATCAGCTTGCGGCGCTCCTGCGGCGCCTGGTCGACCTTGCGGTCGATGCCCGTCCGCTCGGTGTCGATGACGTCCTGGAGCTGCTCGCGGATCGACTCGACCGTGGAGTCGAGGTCGTAGCGGGAGAGCTCTCGCTCGCGGCGCTCCCTGAGCTGGCGGAGCAACTGCTCCAGGCCGGGCATGTCCCCCGCCCCCCAGCGATAGAGGCGCTGGAGCGCCGCGCTCAGGTCGCCGTAGCTCATCAGGTCGTCGGACAGCGCGTCGAGCACGTCGTCCGCGTCGACGGCGTCCACGTTCTGGGTCCCGTCCCAGCGCGAGTACTGGAATCGTGCGGGCATGGGGTGCTTACAACCTTACAACGCCGCTGGCGGCCGTGAACCCCCGACTCAGATCTCGTCGCCCGGCTTGACGTTCAGCACCGTGACCCCCGGCCCCGCGAGCTCCTCGAGCTGGGCCGGCGTGCCGTGGAGGGCCGGGAACGTGCCGAAGTGCATCGGGACCACCGTCTTGACCCCCAGCAGCTGCACCGCCTTGGCGGCTCGGCGGACGCCCATGGTGTAGAAGTCGCCGATCGGGAGGAAGGCCACCTCAGGCTCATCCAGCTCGCGGATCAGCGCCATGTCCCCGAACACGTCGGTGTCGCCGGCGAAGTAGACCTTGAATCCGTTCTCGAACGTGATCACGTAGCCCACGGGCTCCCCGCCGGCCGACCCGTCGGGCGTGGTCGAGAAGTGCTCCGCGTGGACCATCGTGAAGGAGATGCCGTCCAGCTCGACGGTGCCGCCCTTGCCGAACGCGATCATGTTGTCGCCCGGAACGCCCTGCGCGGTGAGCCAGTTGCCAACCTCGAAGGGCGCGAGCACCTTGCAGCCGGTCGCCTTGGCGACCGCGACGGCGTCGCCCACGTGGTCGCCGTGGCCGTGGGTGATCACCATGATGTCGAGGCGGTCCACCGACTTGAGGTGATCGGGGGCTGCGGGGTTGCCGGTCAGCCACGGGTCGATCAGCACGTCCTTCCCGCCTGCGGTGCGGATCCTCCAGGTGCCGTGGCCGACCCAGGTGAACTTGACCTGATCGTTGAGCGCCATTGTGCCTACCTCCACGTGGTGAGTCGGGGACTCGCAGGCGAGCGATGATCGCCGGTGCGCCGTAAAACCCTACTGCGCGCGAGGACCGTGCGTTGTCGGCGGAGCGTAGAGGCGGGCGGTGGCGAGCGCCGACGCCGCGACGCGTTCCCGCAGCTCGGCCGGCTCCAGGACCTCCGCGCCCGCGCCGAGCGCCAGGAACGCGCCCAGCGCGTGCTCGATCCGCTCGAACGTGAGCGTGGCGGGCAGCCAGCCGTCGGGTTCGGGCGCACCCACCCGCACCTCGATCGCGTACACGCGCGCCGCGTCGACGGCTGCTGGCGACAGCCGCGCCCGCAGGTCGATGCGGGGCAGGCTCGACTCGAACTCGCTCGTCCAGTCCGACCAGAAGGCGGTCAGGTCGAACCCGGCGGGACGATCGAACCGCTCGTCCAGCGGGAGCGCCGCCTCGACCCGTGAGAGGCGGTAGACGTGCGGGTCGTCGCGCCCCGGCAGCCGGCCGACCAGGTACCACACCCCGGCCTTCAGCACGAGGCCCAGCGGTTCGACCGCACGCGTGGCCAGCGGAGCGCCGTCGCGCCGGTACGCGAGCTGCAGCAGACGGTCGTCCCAGACCGCGCCGGCGATGGTCGCGAGGTGCACGTGGCCGGCGTCGGCGGCACGCTCGAACCAGCGCGGCGCGTCGAGGTGGAACCGCTCGCGCGCCCGGCCGGCGCCCGCCCGCAGTTCGGCCGGGAGCGCCGCCAGGATCTTGAGCTGTGCCGCCGCCAGCGCCGTGCCCAGGCCGAGCTCCCCCGCCGGGCCCGGCACGCCAGCGAGGAAGAGGGCCCGCGCCTCCTCGACGTTCAGGCCGGTGAGCCGCGTCCGGTAGCCCTCGAGCAGGCCGCAGCCGCCGCCCGAGCCGGGACGCGCGAAGACCGGCACGCCGGCCTCACCGAGCGCCTCGAGGTCGCGGTAGATCGTGCGGACGGACACCTCCAGCCGCCGCGCGAGCTCGGTCGCCGGCAGCTGGCGGTGGACCTGGAGGAGCAGGAGGATCGAGACCAGCCGGCTCGCGCGCATTCGTTCACGGTAGCGCGGAACCGTGACAGCAGCTGTCAGTGATGAGCGCGCAACCTGATCGCATGGAGCTCGAGAAGCGAGTGGCGCTCGTGACCGGCGGCGGCGGCGCCGGCACCGGCCGGGCGATCGTCCTGCGGCTGGCCGCGGAGGGCATGGCGGTGGTGGTCGCCGACATCGACCAGGACGGCGGGCAGGAGACCGTCCGGCGCGTGCGGGCGGCCGGCGGCCGGGCGTCCTTCGTGCCGGCCGACGTCACCGTCGAGGAGGACGTCCTCGCGATGACCGCGTTCGCCGGCGACATGTTCGGCGGTCTCGACGTGCTGGTCAACAGCGCGGGCGGCCCGGACTTTCCCCACTTCCCGGACGTGCCCGGCGATCACTGGAGCCGCACGCTGGACCGCAACCTGCGCGGCCCGATGCTCGCGATCCAGCACGCGCTGCCCGCGATGCGGCGGCGGGGCGGCGGCGCGGTCGTGAACGTGGCGTCGATCGCGGGGATGGGAACGCTCCCCAATCCGCTGGTCGAGTACGCGGTGGCCAAGGCCGGGCTGATCCGGCTGACCGCGGTCCTGGAGCCGCTGGCGGCGCGAGACGGCGTCCGGGTCAACTCCGTGGCGCCCGACTGGATCGCGACCCCGTCCAGCGTCGCGTACGCGGCCACCCTCGACCCGGCCGAGCGCGCCCGCCAGGCCATCCCCGACCGGATGACGCCGCCGGAGGAGATCGCGGGCGCGGTGGCGGGCCTCATCGCGGACGACTCGCTCGCCGGCCGCGTGCTGGTCTGCTGGTGTGACCAGCCGTGGGTGCTGGTCGCACCCGGCGACGTCGGCTACGCGCGCTTCGAGATCAGTCCCGCCCCGCCGCCGGCCGCTCCCAGCGACCGTCTCGGAGCAGCTGGATGAATCCCTCCACGGCCGCGGGCAGCTGCCGGCGGCGCAGGTGCAGGATGCTCCAGGGCCTCGGGATCGGGAACCCCTGGATGTCGACCACCACGAGGCGGCCGCCCTTGCGCTCCAGCTCGATCGCGTGGTTGGACAGGACGGCCACGCCCAGCCCGGCCTCGACCGCATGCTTGACCGCCCCGTTGCTGCCGAGCTCCATGCCGACCTGCAGCGTGACCCCGGCGCTGCGGGCGACCCGCTCCACGGCGAGCCTGGTGCCCGACCCGCGTTCGCGCATCAGGAAGCTCTCACCGGCGAAGTCGCGCAGCGTGAGGCCGGGCCGGCCGGCGAGCGGGTGGCCCGCCGGGACGACCATCACCAGCTCGTCCACCATGAACGGAACGGCGATCAGGTCGGGCGCGGCGACGGGAGCGCTCAGCACCGCGAGGTCCAGGGCGCCCTGGCGGACCCGATCCTGGAGCACGGCCGGCGCGCCGATCTCCAGCGACACCGCGAGGTTCGGATGCTGCTTCTTGTACGCGCCCAGCGCGAGCGGGATGACGTAGATGCCGACGGTGTTGCTGGCGCCGACGCGCAGCGTGCCGCGCTCGATGCCTCGCATCTGCTCCATGACGAGCGCGGCCTCGTCCAGCAGCGCGAGCGTCCGGCGCGCGTAGTCGTACAGCACCTGGCCGGCCTCGGTCAGGCGGACGCGCTTGCCCAGCCGGTCGAGGAGCGGCAGGCCGAGCGCCGCCTCCAGCTCCTTGACCTGGTAGGAGACGGACGGCTGGCTGATGCTCAGCTCGAGCGCGGCCGCGCTGAAGCTGAGCTGCTCCGCGACCGCGCGAAACGTCCGCAGCTGGTGGAGCGTGAGGGTCCTGTCGAGCGCCAGCGTCTCGGCCATCCCAGATTCCCGCTCTACGATAGGTCAGGTGACTGAGGAGGGTGGCGGGAGCAAGCCGGGCGGCACGGCCTCGGCACCGCTGCCCGGGCCGCGCGAGCGCATCGAAGCGCTGGTGGACGCCGGCAGCTTCGCCGAGCTGGACCGGCTCGAGGCCGGTCCCGGAGCCGGCGCGGTCGTGGGGGTGGGCACGATCGACACGCGCGACGTCGCGGTGTACGCGATGGACATCGGCGCCCTGACCGAGGTCGCCGCCATGAAGGTCGTCAAGGCGCAGGAGCTCGCGCTGGTCAGCCGGATCCCCCTGATCGGCCTGCAAGAGGCGTCCGGCGGCGCACTGCCGGACGGGCTCGCCGCGCTGGCCGGGTTCGCCGAGATCCTCGAACGTCACGTTCGGGCGTCGGGCGCGATCCCGCAGTTGAGCCTCGTCGGCGGCGGGTCGCCCGAGGGCATCCACCCGGCGGCGCTGACCGACTTCGCCCTCGACCGCGACGACGAGGTGCGGGACGTGCTCTCGTACCTGCCCGCTCACCGGGGCGAGGCGCCGCCCTTCGTGCCCTCGCCGGACCCGCCCACACGGGGCGATCCCGAGCTGCAGGCCATCGTGGCGGCCGGGCAGCGTTCGTACGCGATGGGCGAGGTGGTCACGCGGCTGCTGGACGGCCGGCGCTTCCTGCCGGTCCACTCGTCGTCGGCCGCGACCGTGCTCACCGGTCTCGGCCGGCTGGCCGGGCACACGGTCGGGATCGTCGCCAACCAGCCGGCGGTCCAGGGCGGCGCGATCGACCGCGCGGGCGCCGCGACGGCCGCGCGGTTCATCCGCTTCTGCGACGCCTTCAACGTGCCGCTCGTCTCCATCGTCGACACGCGCGGGCCGGTCGACCTCGGCCGCGAGCACGCCGGCCTCCTGTACGCGTACGCCGAGGCCACGGTGCCCAAGCTGGTGGTGATGACCGGGCGCGCGGCCGGCGCCGGCTACCTCCTGATGTCGCCCGGCCAGCTCGGCGCCGACCTGAGCCTGGCGTGGCCGACGGCCGAGGTTGGCGCCGGCGATCCGTACGACGCCGCGGAGCGCGGCTACGTGGACGACGTCGTCGAGCCGCGGGAGACGCGCCGCGCTCTGGTCCGCGGCCTGGAGCTGTGCCTGCGCAAGACCGTCGAGCCGGCGTCGCGCAAGCACGGCAACATCCCGCTCTGACCTTTCCCTACCATCAGATGGCTCCGCGGCGGGCGCGGTGCAGGTGGAGGGACCAGACGTGACTCAGCCAGACTCGAATCCGCAGGCGCTCCAGCGTGCCTCCACGTGGAACGTGGATGCGCTCCACTCCCAGCTGTTCGTCAGCGTCCGCCACATGGGCGTCGCCAACCTGCGGGCAAAGTTCCCCAGGATCAGCGGCAAGCTCCAGGTCGACCCGGCCGATCCGCTGCGGTCGACGTTCGAGCTGGAGGCCGACACCCGCGCGGTGACGACGGGCCACCCGCCGCAGGAGGACTTCATGCGGTCGGAGAACTGGCTGGACGCCGAGAACCATCCGACGCTCACGTTCCGCAGCACGTCGGTCGAGCCCCGCGACGGCACCCATTACGTCGTGCGCGGCGACCTCACGCTGCGCGGGGTGACCAGGCCGATCGAGATCCCCCTCGAGTTCCACGGCGTCGTGAGCGACCCGTGGGGCCTGCGGGCCGGTTTCACCTCGCGCTTCACGGTGAACCGCCGCGACTTCGGCATCACCTGGAGCCGCGAGTTCGACTGGGGCCCGATGGCCGGTGACGAGCTCGAAGTGTCGCTCGACGCAGAGCTGAGCCACCCGGACGAGTCGCTCGCCCAGAAGCCCAGGAGCTAGGTTGCCCGCCCGCTGGGAGCCGTCGATCCGCATCGTCGCGTCGCCCAACCGCCGCCGGACCGTCTCCGCCAGGGTGGTGGACGGCGTGCTCGAGCTGCGCGTGCCCGCCGGCATGCCGCAGTCCGAGCGCCAGGAGTGGGCGGAGCGGATGCGCGCCCGGCTGGAGCGCCGGCTCCGCCGGGCGCGGCCCACGGACACGAGGCTCGAGGAGCGGGCGCGAGCGCTCAACCGGCGCCACTTCGACGGCCGCCTGCACTGGACGAGCATCGCGTTCGCGGACCAGACCAGCCGCTGGGGCTCCTGCACGTACGCGGCCGGGGTGATCCGGATCTCGATGCGCGCCGCGGGTCTGCCGGACTGGGTGCTGGACTACCTCCTGGTGCACGAGCTCGCGCACCTGGAGGTGCCGCACCACGGTCCCGACTTCTGGGCCCTGGTCAACCGGTATCCCCTGACCGAGCGGGCCCGGGGCTACCTGATCGCCCTGGACCACCAGGCCGGACGCGCCGACTCGGACACGCCCGAGGACTGAACCAGGGCTCCTAGAGGTCGTCTCGCCGCCGGCGGCGCCCCGCGCTCTCCGCGTACCAGGCGCTGAACGCCCACGCGTCGAGCGCCGGCACCTGGATGTCGACCCCGTTCAGCGCGATGCTCACCTGCGCGCGGTGGTGGTTGCCGTGGTGCACGACCTGCGTGAGCACCGTGCCCACGCGGACCAGGCGCCTGGCTCCGGCCGGGCCGAACTCGACCACGCGGTCAGGGTGCGGTTCGGGCTCCAGGCTTCGCTCCCAGCGGTCGGCGAGGCGAGTGGCACGGTCAAGGAGGTCGTCCACCGAGGCGAACCTCGGCGGCGCCTCGTGCGGCGCGGTCCCCTCCACCGCGCCGGCCAGCACCTCCTCCCAGCCCACGAGGTGCGCCAGCGTTTCCTTGACCGGACCGTAGGCGCTCGCCGCGCCGGTGTCGAGGACCGCCGGATCGAGGTCGCGGCAGAACTCGAGCAGTCTGATGGTGGCCCAGGAGTTGTGGCGGAACGGCTCGATCATGACATCCTCAGCATAGTACTCCTCTTTATTGATATCATTACATACACTATTTAATCTGAAATGACTGCAATAAAAGGGGAGGTTGGAATGCTCAATCCAGATCCCGTCGCGATGCTTGTGGGCGCCGGTCTCGTCGTGGTCGTGCTCGTCGTCCTGATGGGGCTGACCGCGCTGCGCCGCCGAGACAGCGACTTCGAGGTCCGACCGCTGCCCGCGGATCGGATTGCGCCGTACCGGCAGCGTTTCGGCGAGCTGGAGGCCCTCTTCGTCTCCCGGCCACGCCACGCCGTCGCCGGTGCCAGGCAGCTCGTCGACGACATGCTGGCCCAGATGGGCTACCCGGCCCGCCTCGGCCGCGACCACCGGGTTCGGGACATCGCCTTCACGAACCGCGGGCATGCGCGCCGCTATCGCACCGCCGTCGTAGTGGACGACCGCTCGACGACCGAGGAGATGCGGCAGGCCATGGAGCACCTGCTGGCCATCGGCCGCGACCTGCTCGCCGAGTCGGGCGGCGGCGCCACCGCCACCCCTGGTGCCGCATCGCCGCAGCCGCAGCCGGCCGGCGACCGGCGACTCGCGGGCTGACCGCCCCCGGCGCAATCAGGCCGGCCGCTCGGACGGCTCCTGCAGTTCCGGCGGGTAGTGTCCCAGCAGCCACAGCACCACGAGCGGCAGCGCGAGCGTGACCAGCAGCGACACGAGATCGTCGTTGCCGAGCAGGGTCGCGTTCACGCAGCCGCTGACCAGCAGCGTCATCTCGTATGCCACGGTCAAGCCGCGCGCTCGCCGCCGTCCACGCAGGAGGCCGAAGGCCAGGACGACCGGCACGACGGCGAGGGCGATGGCCAGCGCGGCCAGCCACAGCAGCAGCGGGCTCCGAAGCGCCACGCCGACGACCAGCGTCTCGAGGGCGACCAGGCCGGCCAGCGCGCCCTGCAGGAGCAGCAGGACGTGCCTCAGGGCTCGAGGTCCGGTCACGAAGCGTCCAGCTTCCGCACCCACGCTTCGTCCAGGTCGCCGAACGGTCCGTTGGGGTTGGGCGCGGTCCACACGTGAAGCTGGTCGGCTGTGGTGACGCGGATCGAGCCGGGCGGGCACTGGCCGAACGGCGTCGACAGCCCCGAGACCAGCAGCCCGGGCAGCGAGAAGCACACGTTCGTGTGGTAGTGCCACGGGGTGAGAGCGCCGCCGATGTCGGGACCGGACACGCCCTGCTTCGGCATCTGGTACATCGCGCCCAGCAGCATCGGCCCGTGCCGCGTGGCCGCGTAGACCAGGGCGGCCGGATGCCGCGGGTCCAGCGGGTTGGCGGGCGCCCGGAAGTTGGTGTAGTGCGCGGCGCCGCTCCCGTCGGGAGCGCCGGGACGGTAGCCGGCCGCCAGGGCGACGTTCACGTCCTGGTATGGCGCGATGCCCCGCCGGGTGTCCGCCACCAGGCGATCCGCGGCCGCCCGCTGCTCCGGCGTCACCGTGCACGGCACCGGCCGAAGCACGGTGCCCGGCCCCGGGCTGTGGTTCGGCGAGCACGTGACCGCGGCGCCGTGGAGGTGCGCCGCGCCAGCCAGGTCCTCGATCCACATCACGCCTCCGGTCAGGAAGGCCAGGGCGAGCGTCGCCAACGAGGCGGTGCGCCACCGTCCTTGCCGGCGCCGTGGCAGCAGCACGAGGCCGAGCGCCACGAGCTCCACCAGCTTGTCCACCGCGCCGACCGGCTCCGGCGACTCACGTCCGCTGCCGACATACACCAGATAGGCCAGGATCGTCGACACGAGCAGCACGGCCGCGGCAGGACGCCACCATCGCCGCCTCGGGAGTGCCACGAGGGCGAGATACGCGAGTCCGTCGAGCACGAACAGGACCGACAGCAGCGGGAGTGTCGCCGCATGTCCGAGGGCCAGCCCGAAATGCACGCCCGCTGTGCACACGAGCAGGGCCGTCAGCGCGTCGAGATTTCGGCCCCTGGTCCACACGCCCAGCACGACGGCCACGACGCCGCCGGCGAGGCCGAGCAGATGCGCGGCGGGAATGCCGGCCAGGACGCCGGCGGCAGCGGGTGCCATCGCCCGTCACGATCGACGGCGCTCATGAGAACCGTGTGAGAATGAGCTGCTACGATGCCGCGATCGCTGACGAAGTTCGGCGACGCTGGCGATTTGGCGCCTCGCGACCCATAATGCATGGCGCCAGCCAAATCCCGATTCCTGGAGGCATCGAGTATGCAGAATCCACCACCCGGTCCGCCCCCGGGGGGCCAGCCCCCCTATCCGCCACCGGGCGGGCAGCAGCCGGGTTATCCGCCGCCGAGCTATCAGTCGACCGGCGGCGTCGACAAGAAGACCGGCGCGATCCTCTCCTACCTGCTGGGTTGGATCACGGGCATCATCTTCCTGTTCGTCGGCAAGAACGATCCCGACGTGAAGTACCACGCCGCCCAGTCCGTCGTGTTCTTCGGTGGCATGACGGTGATCTTCTGGGCCCTGCGGATCCTCGAATCGTTCCTGCCAGGCGTCATCAGCTTTCTTCTGGCGCTGATCGGCGTCGTGCTCGGCTTCTACACCTTCATCATGTGGATCGTCTGCCTGGTGCAGGCGAACAACAACGCCGGCGCGCGGTTCCAGATCCCGATCGTCGGAAGCTACGTCACGCCGTACGCCGAGCAGCTGGCGAACGCCGTCAGCTAGATCCGAGTGGTCAAAGGCCTCGCCCTCATTCAGGGTGAGGCCTTCTCTATTTCCTCCACCACGCGCTTCACGGAGTCCTGGAACCACGCGAGCTCGTCGCGCACCGCGGCCAGCTCCTCCCGGAGCGCGCGGTTCTCGAACTCCAGCACGTGGAGGCGCGGATCCTCGCGGGTCCCGGCCCGCCGCAGATCCTCCAGTTCGAGACGCAGGCGCTCGTTGGCGATCATCAGCTCGCGGCGCTCGGCCAGCACCTGCTGGACGATGCCGCCGCCGGGCGCCGCGGCCGCCGGGGCGCTACGCGGAGACGGCCTGGTCGCGCGGGCGGACATAGCGGCAGAGGCCCGGCTGGAACTCACGCAGGCGCAGGTCCTCCATCTCGCCCTTGACGTATCGTGCCTTGATCGCGAGTGACTTCAGCCCGGTTACCTTCTCGTAGGGATACCGATAGAGGTACTTCGAGTCGACCAGCAGGCACAGCGCCAGCCGTTCACCGTCGGGTTCGATCACGTTCTTGAAACAGGGGACCGTCCGGCGCGTGATCTCGCGCTTGGGAACGCCGTTGACACGGCTGCTGAGGGACCACCACATGGCCTCTGAATCGTACCCTCGCTACCCGGCCAGCAGCGTCAGCTGCTGGGGTTCCGGCGCCGGCGGCGGCGGGGACAGCAGGTACCGCGGACGACCGCCGACGCCCAGGTGGTCGACCATGGCCGACACCGACCGCGTCACCGGGGTGGTCTTCTCCGGCTTCAGGTACGGCCCGGTGCGGTAGTCGGCCAGGTAGCGCGGCAGCAGCTCCGGCCAGTGCCGCTCCAGGACCGCCAGGAAGTGCTGGCGCGTACCGTCGCGCAGGTGCAGCAGTCCCGACCAGACGTGGCTGGCGCCTGCGTCCCGCGCCGCTCTGACGACCGACTCCAGCTGCTCGGGACGGTCGCTCAGCCCGGGAAGGATCGGGGCCATGCCCACGCCGACCCTGACACCGGCCGCCGCGAGCCGCTCGACGGCGCGCAGCCGCTGGCGCGGGTGCGCGGTGCCTGGCTCCGTCTTGCGCCAGACGTCGTCGTCGAGCGTGGGGATGCTGAAGGTGATGTTCAGCTCCGCGCGGCGGGCCAGCGTGGTGAGCACGTCGACGTCGCGCACGATCATCGGCCCGCGGGTGATGAGGCCGACCGGGCTGCCGAAGTCGGCGAACGCCCGCAGACAGGCCCGGGTCAGGCGGTACCGGCCCTCGGCGGGCTGATAGGGGTCGGTGGCGGCGCCGATGGAGACCGTCTCGCGCTTCCAGCTCGGCCGCGACAGCTCCCAGCGCAGCACGTCGGCCACGTTGGTCTTGACCCGGATGGCGCGGCCGTACGAGTCGTCGGAGGGCCGGTCCGCACGCTTCTCGTACGCCCGGACGTAGCAGAAGGCGCAGCGGTGCTCGCAGCCCATGTACGGGTTGAGCGACCACTTGAAGCCCATGCCCTTGACGGGGTTGAGGGCGCTCTTGCACGGCTGCTCGAGGTACCGCACCTCGACCTGCCGCGCCTCCAGCTCTGCCACAACCCGAGTATAGAACAGATGTTCGCGGCTCGGGAACTGCGCATTCCGACGAATGTGGAGTTAGGAGGGACGTCATCTCACCGTCGACGATGGGCAGTAGTCG
>DASQZW010000249.1:0-15124 GCA_035638495.1 Terriglobales bacterium | reverse complement strand
GCGCTTGCGAGCGGTGCCGGTCGCGGCCATGTCCACCCGCCGGAGGTGGGCTCCCAGCCGGGCGGTCAGCACACGCGCGTCGAAGGGCTTGGTGATGTAGTCGTCGGCCCCCACCTCGAGCCCGACGACCATGTCGACGTTCGAGTTGCGGCCGGTCAGCATCAGGATCGGGCACACCACGCCCTGACGGCGCAGCTCCCGGCAGACCTCGATGCCGCTGACGTCCGGCAGCACCCAGTCGAGGAGCACCACGTCCGGCTCGTTGACCTCGACGATCCGCATGGCCTGGCGGCCGCTGGACGCCTCCACGACCTCGTAGCCGTCGTGGCGGCAGACCTCGACGACTATGCCGCGGACCGCGGGATCGTCTTCGACGACGAGGACACGCCTGCGGCGCCGCATGGCGGTGGCGGTCAGGACCGCGGAGGGGTGAAGCCGACCGGACGCGCGTTCCGCTCCGGCCGTTTCGCCCGTCGGAGCAGGACCGCGTAGCGGTCGCCGGCGCTGATGATGTCCACCAGGTCCCAGCCCTCGCCCGAGGCCTTGGTCAGCTGTCCGGCGAGGGTCGTGCCGTCGACCACCTCGGCCGCGGTCAGCAGGTCGGTTCGGTACTCGTGCTCCCGGCCGCCGTCGGCGACGGACGGGACGTGCGCGCCGGGGGCCGTGGCAACGGCGGCCGGCGTCTCGTCCGGCTCCTCGTCCGGTTCGGGTTCCTCTTCGAGGCGCTCGCGCATCGCCACGAATCTTAAGCGGATGGGCTTTACGACCACAGGGTGGCGGCAGTAGTGTGGTGGGGCGGCGCGCCGCTCAGGGAGATGTTGACCTGGAGCCACGCCGCGACCGACAATGCGAACGTGTGTTCGCCCCCCTCCCCGCCCGCGATCGAGCGCCGTGGCGCGATCCGCGAACTGGCCAGCCGCCACGGCCTCGAGGCCGTCCGCTGGTGGCCGCCCAACGACGGTGACCTGCTGGTCGAGGGCCTGCCGGTGAGCCTGCGCCAGCTCCGCGCCGACCTGGAGCGGGCGCTCGGCTGCAAGGTGGCCATCTACCTGGCAGACCGCCTGGAGACGGAGACGCGCGACCGCCTGCTCGAGGAGACGGTGGACCTGCTGGCCCCGTAGATCGGGTTCTGCACATCCGTCCGCATGTGCAGTTCCAGCGGTCCAGGAACCGCACATCCGTCCGGGTGTGCTGCTCCCACGGTCACCAGGGCCTCAGGCCGACTCGGCAGCGGGCTCCATCACGCGCAGCACCTGGAAGCCGACGGCGGCCAGCATGGCCGGGATGTTCCGCACCGCGTCGACGTCCTTGTCGCGCGCCTCCTTGCTCAACTGCTCCCAGGGCACGAGGTCGGGATGGGACCGGCCCTCGCGGACCGGGCCGTACACGTAGCCCTGGTCGATGCGCTCCTGCATCCACCGGTCGTGCTCCAGCCGGGCCAGGTGGAGCACCTCCTCCTCGTCCCGGTAGGCGAACGTGAGCGACGGATCGAACGTCGGGACCATGATGCAGCCCAGGTCCGCGAGCTTCTCGCCGACGTGGCGGGCCTGCGCGCGGTTGGCCTCCTTCAGGTCCTCCGGCAGGTCATCCCAGTCCCCGAGGGCCCGCCGGCTCCCCGGCTCCTCCCCACGGTCGGTCGCCGCCTCCACGTACGCCTCGTGGATGGCGCGCGCGTAGGAGTCGTGGATGGCGCGCGCCAGCCGCTCGGTGACCTGGAAGTGCGTGTAGTCGCAGAGGCTGGCGATGATCCGGTCCTGCCGGGTGAGCCGCGTCTTGAGCCGCTGGCACTCGGAGAGGATGGCCTGGGCGTCGAGCCACGTCTGCTCCGAGCGCCGGTCGGCCGCGCGGCCCAGGACCTCCTGCCCGACCATGATCACGAGCATCAGGACGAGCTGGACCAGGCTGGACAGGAACAGCAGGAACGCGAACGGGTACCGGTCGAACTGCTGCAGGTGCAGCTGCGCGAGGCCGATCCACACGAGCTGGATCGCCGCCGCCACGTAGAAGGCCCACATGCTGCCCACCCGCCGCGTGATCCAGGCCGCGATGCGGCCGTTGACGCTGACGGCCTGGTCCTTCGCCTGCGGCGGCGGCAGGACCCGGTGCTCCTCGATCCACGGGTGGGGCCTCGACTCCAGCAGGCTGATGCCGCGGCTGAGCAGGCGGTCGTGCCGGTCCAGGTGAGCCTGGACCTCCGAGACCTGCTCGAAGATGGCCTCGGCGTTCTGGTAGGTCTGCATCGCCCGCCGGTCGGCCGCCGCGCCGAGCACGCTCTGCCCGACCATGATCACGAAGCAGAGCAGCAGCTGCACCACGTTGCCCAGGAACAGCATGAAGGCGAACGGGTACGGGTCGATCCGGCGCAGCGGGCCCCAGGAGGCCAGCGCGATCCAGGTCCCGGTGATCGCGAGGGTCGCGTAGACGGCCCACATCGAGCCCACGGATCGCGTCAGGGCGGCCGCGATGGAGCCGTTCACGCCGACGCGCTCGTCGGCGCTGCGAACGGGCGCCGGGGGCACCGCCTCCAGGTGCACGGCAGCAGTCGTGGTGGTGGTGCTCAGCGGTCGTCCTCCTCTCCCCAGGCGGCGGACACCGGCCGTCCCCGGCAGGCGCGGGCCAACCCCGGCTGGCGTACCCGGGCCATCGTCCCCAAGGCCACCGTTCCCCTATCCTACCGGTGACCGCCGCCAGATCCGCGGGGGAGGGAGAGAGGGACACGGTGGAGCAGGGCATCCGAGCCGAGGCGATCGACATCCAGCTCGTCCTGTACGCGCTGGACCCGGCGGTCGTCGCCACCGTACCCGTCGGCGACCGGATCGGGATCGCCGGCGGCACCTGGCTGCGCCTGCTCGGCTCGGATCGCTCCGCGGGCCGCAACGGCCCGCACGTGCTGTCACTGGCGCTGGAGCTGGACGGCGGCACGGCGCACGGCGGCGTCGCGGAGGCGCTGTGGGCGTTCCTGAAGGCGCGCCGCGGCGGGCGCGGTGTGGTGACCGCCCGGCTGGTGTGGCGCCGAGAGGAGCGCGGCGCCGATGGCCCGAGCGGCGCGCCGCTCGCGGAGCGCCACGAGCTCTGGTTCGCGATCCCGCTGCGCTCGAGCCGGGACGCCCGCCGCCAGATCGACGCGTTCTTCGCCGAGGCGCTCCAGCCCTCCTGAGTGGCGGGAAGCCGCCACCGGGCGCTGGCGGCCTGCCCGGTTTCGCACCCGGCCCGTCTCTGTCAGGCTGTGACCGCGCCCCCGACCCCCTCGGCGGGCGCATGCACCGGATTCCCTTCCCCGGCTGAGCGGGCTCCGGATGGGGCCCGCTCAGCCTCACCGGTCGGTGGTCGCGATCCGTCCGGTGTGCTGCAGGTACGTCAGCACAGCGCGGACCCTGGCGTTGTCGCCGGCGAGCTCGGCCCCGTCGAGGTTCGTGGCGAGCTTGTGGAACACGGACGTGGCGTGCTTCTCGACCGTGCTCACCGCGATGCCCATCCGGGTCGCGATTGCCGCGTTCGAGTGGCCCTCCGCCATGAGCGCGAGCGTCTCGCGCTCGCGTTCGGTGAGCTGGGACAGCGGATCGTCGACGCGGGGCCGCCGGATCAGGCGCATGACCACGTCCGGGTCGATGACCACGCCGCCGCCGGCCACCCGGCGGATCACGTCGAGCAGCTCGGGGGCGCCCGCCACGCGCTCCTTCAGGACGTAGCCCACCCCGCGCTCGAGCTCCCGCACGAGCTGCACGGCGTACTCGGCCTCGCCGTGCTGCGACAGGAGCACCACCGCGACGCCCGGGTGCCGCGAGCGGATCCGGAGCGCCGCCCGCACCCCGTCGTCTGTGTACGTCGGCGGCATCCGGATATCCATCAGGACGACGTCGGGTGGGTCGGAGTCGACCAGGGCGACCGCCTCGTCGGCGGTGCCGGCCTGGCCGGTCACCGCGAGGCCGGCGCCGGCCAGCGTCCCCACCAGCATGTCGCGGTAGAGGCCGACGTCCTCGGCGACGATCACCCGCACGGCAGTTCGAGCACGATGGCGGTGCCGAGGCCGGGTGCGCTGCGCACACTGAGGCAGCCGCCGAGGGCGGCGGCTCGGTCCCGCAGCCCGCGCAGGCCGCTGCCGCCGTCGGGGTCGGCGCCGCCGGCGCCGTCGTCCGCGATCTCCACGGTCAGCAGTCCGTCCTCCAGCCGGCCGCGGACCGTGACCCGGCTGGGCGCGGCGTGCTTGACGGCGTTGGTCAGCGCCTCGGCCACGGTGAAGTAGGCGGCCGCCTCCATGGCGACGGGCAGCCGGTCGCGCGGGAGGTCGACCAGGACCGGCACCCCGACCCGCAGGACGTGCTCCTCCACGGCGGCGGCCAGCCCCCGCTCGGTCAGGATCGCCGGGTGGATGCCGCTCGCCAGCTCGCGCAGCCGGACGTAGGCGGCGCGGGCGTCGCTGGCGAGCTCGGCCAGCAGCGGCCGTGCCCCCGGCTCCTCGGTCGTGGCGCCCACCTGGTCGGCAAGCCACGAGAGCCGCAGCAGCCGGTGCTGCAGCCCGTCGTGGAGGTCGCGCTCGATGCTTCGGCGTTCGTTCAGCGCGGCCTCCGCGAGGCGGGCGTTCTCGAGGGCGAGCCTCGCCGCCGCGACCGTGGCGTCGACCAGCGATCGCTGCTCGACCAGCGACGGGTCGTGCACGAGCACGGCCAGGCGGCGGCCGCGCCGCTCCACGACCGTCACGGCCCGTCCCGTGCCCGGATCCGAGGCCGACACCGGACTGCCGGAGGCGTCGACGTACGCCTCCGCCGCTTCCGACCACAGCCCGAGGACCAGGCTGGGGTCGCCGAGCGCCTCGGCGAGCAGGTCACGCAGCCGGGTGGGCCCGGGCGCCCCGTCCAGCCGCAGGACGAGGTCGGTCACCCGGTGCCTGGCGAGGCGTACACGCAGCAGGCCGCTCAGGAATGCGAACGGCAGCACCAGCAGGCACAGCCCGTAGGCGAGGACCAGCGCGAGCTGGATCGTCTGCGGCATCCGGAAGAGGGCGCTCAGGACGGTTGCCGCGAGCACCACCGAGTGGAGCGAGAAGGCGAGCCAGACCGGCGCGTGGATGCGTCTCGCCGGCCGGCTGGCGGTCAGCCAGCGCCGCACGACCCACACGGTGAAGAGGGCGTCGAACACGAGGGCGTCGAGGCTGACCAGGCCGCCCAGGAGCGGGCTGGCGCAGCCGGATCCGGCGCCGGCCGGCAGGCCGACGGTGTGACACGCCCCCTCGCTCAGGTAGCGGAGGCCCTGGAGCGTGAGGTAGATGAGGTAGGAGGCGGCCACCCCCCAGAGCTCCCTCCGTCGCCGGAGCCTCCCGTCCGGGTACGCGAGCGCAAGGTGGCCGACGATCACGGGAGCGAGGTAGGCCAGCCAGTAGCCGATCGCGTACAGCGCTGCACTCCGCGTGAACTGGAGGCTGCTCGCGTACCACACGGTTCCGGCGGCCACCATCAGCCGGCCCACCAGGTTGTCTGGGCGGCGCCACCACGCCGCCAGGCCCGCCGACAGGAACGCCACGCCGATCGCAGCCGCGACGGCGAAGGCCCCGGCCGAGTGGCCGTACGGGGCCAGCGAGTTGCCGTCGTACTGCCAGCTGATGACGATCATCGCCGAGGCGAAGGCGACGCTGGCCGCTCCGACAGCCATGATGACGATTGGCCGCCGCGCGAGCGGCGGGCCGGACCGGACAGCCTGGGCGAGCACGTGCCACGGCGCGGACACGGGTGGCCGAGTTGCCGACATGGTGGGAAGCGCCCATGACCCTATCGCAGTTTCCCCTACCGCGAGCATGGGCACCTGTCCCGGCTCACTGGGCGGAACCGGGACCTCGCCGCGCCGCCGGTCCCGTCAGACCTCTATGCCGTGCGCTCCAGCGCCACGACCTGCCAGATGCGCCCGGCCTCGTTGTACGTCGCTCGCAGGCCGTGCCGCTCGGCGGTCGTGACGATCGACCGCGGCGGATGCAGGAAGATGTGGAACTGCCGGCGGGTCACGCGCAGCGCGAAGTTGACCACCGTGAACGCGAGCCGCGTCCACCAGCGGTCGTTCGGGAAGCTGAGCACCAGCGCGCGCTGGGCGTGGTCCGCCGCGACGCCCGCGAGCAGGGGCATGTCCGGGTAGCAGCAGAGGACGCGGTTCAGCACCACGAAGTCGGCCGGGGCGACGTCGCCACCGGCCTGCGCGAAGTCCAGCACCCGGCGCTCGACGCGGCCCTCGAGCCCGTTGTCTCGCAGCAGCGAGCCCGCGACCTCCTCGTAGGTCGGGGTCAGCTCGACGCTCACGGCCCGGGAGACGCCGGCCTTCAGCAGCTCGATCTCGATCGCGCCCACGCCGCCGCCCACCTCGAGCAGCGTCCGGTCCGCGAGGCCGCGCTCCCGCACGAGCTGGACGATGATCCGTGACACGTCGTCGAGTCCGCGGCGCCGGTAGCGGCGCGCGTCGGCCCGCGCGGTTCGCTCGCTGAAGATCTGGCGGTAGCCCCTGGGAGAGCAGCAGTCGCTCATGTGCCCGGATTATCGACCGTGGAGCGGCCCCGCCGCTCTCACGCGGGATCCCCGTCTTGTTCTGGTGCGGGCGGTGGGACTCGAACCCACATGGTCCAACGACCTGGACTTTTTAAGAGTCCTGCGTCTGCCAGTTCCGCCACACCCGCATCGCGGGCCGACCCCTCAGACGAAAGGCTGCGACACCTTGGCCAGTCGGTCAAGGTGCTCCGAGGTGAGACCGATGTCCAGGGCCAGCACGCTGTCGTCCAGCTGCTCCGGCCGCGAGGCACCCACGATCGGCGCCGTCACTGCCGGCTGGGCTAGCAGCCAGGCCAGGGCCACGCGCGCCGGACTGACTCCGAGCTCCCCGGCGAGCGCCGCCACCGCCTCGGCCACGTCGAACATCCGGTCCGACCAGTACCGCCGCTGGTACATGCGGCCGTACTCGCCCCAGCCGAACCGGGACTCCGCAGGCGGCTCCTGGCCGCGGCGGTACTTCCCGGTCAGCATCCCGGCGCCCAGCGGGTTGTAGGGCACCACGCCGATCCCCGCCGCGCCGCAGAGCGGCAGCAGGTCGCGCTCGTACGTCCGGCTGAGCAGGTTGTACCGCGGCTGCACGGCTGTGATCCGGGCCAGACGGCGCTCGGCGATGACCGTGCTCGCCAGCCCGAGCTGCCAGGCCTCGAAGTTCGACACCCCGATGTAGTGGACCTTGCCGTCCTGGACCAGGCGGTCGAGCGCCTCGAACGTCTCGTCCATCGGTGCGCCGGTGTCCGAGTGGTGGAGGTAGTACAGGTCGATGCGCTCCACCCGCAGCCGGCGTAGCGACGCCTCGCACGCCTCGATTACGTGCTTGCGACCGGCCCCGACATCGTTCGCACCCGGCCCGACGCGGTTGACGCACTTCGTCGCGATCGTCACGCGCGGCTTCCGGTCGCACAGCCACCGGCCGACGATCTCCTCGGTCCTCCCCCAGCGATCCGGGCTGGGCGGCACCGGGTACACGTCCGCGGCGTCGAGGAAGTCGATGCCGAGCTCGAGCGCGCGGTCCATGACGGCGAACGCGGCGTCCTGCTCGAGCTGGGTGCCGAAGATCATCGTGCCGAGGCACAGGCGGCTCACGCGCAGCCCGCTCCGGCCCAGGTTCACGGTCTCCATTTCGCGGCCCCTCCTTCCTTATCGCGCCGGGTACTCGTAGAAGCCGCGTCCGGTCTTGCGGCCCAGCTCGCCGCGATCGACCCGCTCCTTCAGCGCGGGCGGAGCGCCCGGACCGCCCTCGAGGAGCCGCCGGTCCTCCAGCGCGCCGTGGAAGACGTCGAGCCCGCTGAAGTCGAGCAGCTCGAACGGGCCCATCGGCCAGTTGAGGCCCTTCTTGACGGCCGTGTCGATGTCCTCGACCGAGGCGTAGCCGCCCTCCAGGAGGCGGAACGCCTCCTCCGCCGCGGCGAACAGGATGCGATTCACGATGAAACCGTGCACTTCTCTGTTGACGAGTACCGGAACCCGGTCGATGCTGCGAACGAAGTCCATGGCCGCGCGCACCGTCTCCTCGCTGGTCCGCGGGCCACGGACCACTTCGCAGAGCTGCATGACGGTCACCGGATGGAAGAAGTGCATGTTGCAGCAGCGCTCGGGCGCCGTGACGGCGTCGACGAGCCTCGAGATGGCGATGGTGCTCGAGTTGCTGGCCAGCAGGGCGTCCGGGCGGGCGTGGGCCGCGAGCTGCGCCCACACCTGGCGCTTGGCGTCCAGGTCCTCGTAGACCGCCTCGATCACCAGGTCGGCGCCGGCCACGGCGCCGGCGAGGTCTGTCGTGGCGCGGATCCTGCCGAGCGCGTCGGCCGCCCGCTTCTCGGTCAGGCGGCCCCGCTCCACGGCCCGCCGGACCAGCTGCTCGCGCAGGGCGCCCGCCCGATCCAGCTGCTCGGGGCTGGAGTCGACCAGGACGACCTGGTGGCGTCCGGCGTACGCGGTCTGCAGGCCGATCTGCGACCCCATGGTCCCGGCGCCGACGACCGCGACTGTGGTGATTTCCGCCATCCTCGATTCCTCGTAGTGGTCGTGGGGGTGGACCCTGGCGCGAGCGAGGCGGTCCCGGCCGCCGTTCGACCGTACCTGGAGGATAGCCAATCCCGCTGTGTGGGTCGGAGGTGCGTGTCGTGAAGGTGACGATGGACCGCTTCGAGGAGGCGGTGCGCCTGGCGATCGAGGCCATTCCGGCGGAGTACCAGCCGTACCTGGAGGAGATCGAGTTCGTGATCGCGAGGCGGTCGCCGGACGGCCTGCTGGGCTACTACGAGGGCTCGGGCGCGCTGGAGCCGGGCGGCTACCCGGCGCGGGTCACGATCTTCAAGGACACGCACGAGCGCCAGTGCACAACGTGGGCCGAGCTGGTGGAGGAGGTGCGGCGCACGGTGCTGCACGAGGTGGGCCACCACTTCCTGATGGACGAGGACGAGATGCCGTACTGAGCGCGCGTCTGCGGAGCCGGCCCGACCGGCTGGCGGCGTGGCGGCGTCATGGTGGGGGAGTCGAGCGAAGGGGCCAGCGGGCTAGCATCGGCCCACTTCTGGGTGGCAACTGTGCCACTTCCCGACACTCGACGCCAACGGGGCGCAAGTCGAGCGCAAGTGGACCAAATGTGCGCCAATGGCCCCCAATTCAGGTCCTTCGAAAAAGGGCGATTGGCATAACATCGGCTCGCCTCTGGGTGGCAACTGGCGCACAAGTGGGCCAATCTCGAATTTGCCGGCGGGTGAGTGGCCCCATTCGACGGTGATGGGAACTCTCACGCGCAGCAACGGCCACTTGCGGCCCGTATGCGGTACATATGCGACCCAGAAATGACCTTGCCGTACCTGAGCCACCTAATAGCTTGCCTATGAGGTGGCCGACGTACGGCAACACGGCCCATCGGTCCACCCTAGGCACAGTTGCCACCCAGGAGTGGGCCGATGCTAGCCCGCCGGCCCCTTCGCCGGTCCCCACGCCCTGACCTCTCACGTCTGCCGGACGTCGCCAGCCGCCGCGATCCTCAGCCCGCGCGACGCGGGCTCTCCGGCACCTCTCTGACCACCGCCCGGGGCGCCGCCTCCTCCCGGCGCGGCACCTCCACCTCCAGCCACACGCCGCTGCTGAACCGGTTGAACACGGCCGCGGCCAGGCCGCCTGCCAGCGTCCCGACCACGGCGCTCAGGATGCCCACCGCCAGGCCGGCCGCGGGGACGACCAGCCACCAGAAGTCGTTGATCGTCTGCAGGATGCCGATCTGGTCGCCCAGCGGCAGCAGCGCCTCCGTGACGCCCAGCGTGAAGCCCAGCTGCCGGTGCCAGTCCAGCACCGCGCCCGAGAACCACGCCAGCAGCGCGCCCAGCACGCAGCCGATGAAGAAGCCGCCCACGAAGCCCGTCACGGTGCCGGCCGCCATCAGCGGCCACAGCGGCAGCCGGCGGAGCCGGACGTTCACCGGGCCGCCGCGGCCGTCCGCCGCCGCGAGGGCCATCGCACCAGCAGTGCCACCAGTCCCGCCAGCACGAGGACCGGGAGCGCCACCGCGTACGCGACCAGGCCTGCGAGCTGCCGGCTGGTGCCCGGCCGCGGGGCCGCGCCGACGCCCACCCCGCCCGACACCACCCGCGCGGCCGGCGGCCGCTGCGAGGGGCCGGCGTCGGACTGGTAGGCCTGGGTCACGAGGGCGCCCACCGGCCGGGTCGACCCGTCCGGCCGGTACAGCCCGAAGTGCTCGACCTGGATGCCGGGCCGCTGGGTCCAGTAGTCGTCCAGCGTCCACCACACCGCCGACCCGACATAGCCGGACGGCAGCGTGTCCAGGCGCTGGGAGAGCTGCCCGTACGTCACCTCGAAGACGCGCGACTGCTCGGGCTCCTCGGCCGGGCTGTCGGCCCAGCGCCCGAACTCCAGGACCATCAGCGGCTTGTGCGGATAGCGCGCGTGCAGCCGCTCCAGCGCGCCGGCGATCGTGGCTGCGTCCAGCGGACCGCCGTAGAAGACGCCGAAGTACAGCGTGAAGCCGGCTACGTCGAGGTCGGCGCTCGTGTCGTCCGCCGTGTCGGACCCGTACGCGGCCTGTCCCGTCAGCCGGGTGCCGTCGAGGTGGCGGTCCAGGTCGCGCAGCGCGCCCAGCGCCGAGGCCCGCTCGGGCCCGCCCGTGGACTCGTTGGCCAGGCCGTGGAACAGGACCGACGGGTGGTCCATGTCGCGCAGCACCATCTCGGCAAGCAGCTGCTGGGCGATGCCGCGGTCGGTCGCGATCTGGAACGTCTCCGGCGTGTAGTGGTAGAGCGGGATCTCCTCCCACACGCCGAAGCCGAGGCGGTCGGCCAGCGTCAGGAGCTGCGGGTCGGCAGGGTTGTGGCCCGTCCTGACGAAGTCGGCGCCGACGGCGCGCGCGCGCATCAGGGTGTCGAACGCGTCCGCGATGTCGGTGGCCGGGCCGCCGGCCGGCCGGCCCGCCTCCGAAGGTCCCGAGCGCTCGTCGTGGAGGGCGACGCCGTGGAATGCGACCGGCACGCCGTTCAGCAGGAGGCGGGGCGCGGCGCCGTCGACGCGGATCTGGCGCAGGCCGAACGGCTCGTAGATCTCGTCGCCGATTCCGTTCTGACCGATCACCGCGGCGTGGAGGACGTACAGCGCCGGCCGCTGCGGCGACCAGAGGTCGGCCCGCCGGATGACGAACGGCGCGCTGACCCGGCGCACGTCGCCCGCCGGCATCGGGTCGAGGCTCTGGACCTGGCTGGCCACGGGGCCGGCGGCCGCCGGCACGAGGTGCCGCGGATCGGGGTCCGCCACGTTGCCCGCGTCCACAGCGGTGGGCAGCACCTCCGTGAGCAGGGTCAGCTGGTCGCGGGTCTCGCCGCGGTTCTGGAGCACGACGCTCACGTCGGCGCCGTCCAGGTGGGGCGTCACGTCGGCGCGCACGACCGACAGCGACGGCATGCCAACGATCGACACCGGACCGGTGATCCCGCCGTAGTTCCACCAGTCGGCCAGGCCCCACGGCACGATGTCGAGGCGGGTGCCCCACGCCGGGTCGTCGACGCGCACGACCAGGGTGTTGAGCGCGCCGGCCAGGAGCGCCCCGGTCGCGTCGAGCGCGAAGGGCGTCCACCCGCCCTCGTGGTAGCCGAGGTAGTGCCCGTTGAGCCAGACGTCGGCCACGTAGCCGACCGACTGGAACTCCAGCAGGCCCGGCGTGCCCCACGTGCTCGAGACCGGGAAGCGGTAGCGGTACCACCCACCGGTGGCGCGGCTGACCGGCGGCGGTGAGAACGTCCCCGGCACGTCGAGCTGGCTCCAGGAGGAGTCGTCGTACGCTGCCTGGAGCCGCGGGCCCGCCTCGGCGGTCAGCGCGCGCTTCACGCCGCCGTCCCGGTCGGCGAACGTCAGGGTGTCGTCGAGCGCCGCCTCCTGGAAGCGCCACGCGCCGGTCAGGTCGATGCGCGTCCGCGGCTGCGGGTCGAACGTGGGAACCGGCTGGCCCTGCTCGTACGCCACCTGGCCGCCGTCGACCTGCCGCAGCTCCAGTGTGGGCCGCAGGCTGGCCTGGCCCGGCGGCGGCCCCGAGCAGGCCGCCGCCGACGCCAGCAGACTTCCGGCGAGCGCCACGGACGCTGCCCACCTGGGCAGTCCCATGCAGCCAAGGCTACCGTCCGGTCCCCGGGGATCAGCCGAGGCGCCAGAACGCGCGGTCCCAGAGCACCAGGGGCTCGCCGGGCCCGCGGCCGGCCGCAGTCACCTCGCCCACCGCGATCTCGTGGTCGCCGGCGGGGTACAGGTCCCGCAGCACGCACTCGAACCAGGCGACGCACCCGCGGACGATGGGCAGGCCGCTCTCGCCCACGTCGTGCGGGATCTCCTGCCAGGCCGGGCCGACCAGCGGCGCCCGTCCGGCGAAGCGCTCGGCGACGAACTCCTGGCCGCGCTCCAGGACGCTGACCGTGTACCGGCCGGAGGCGGCAACCGCGTCCCGGGTGCGGGCGAACCGGTCGAGGCAGACCAGCACGAGCGGCGGGTCCAGCGAGACCGACGTGAAGCTCGTGGCGGTCAGCCCGCGAAGGCCGCCGTCGTCCCTCGCGGCGACCACCGCGACTCCCGCGGGGACGGCCGCCATGGCGTCTTTGAACTCGCCGGACACGTCAAGGCAGCCTAGTAGAATCTGGGCTGCGAAGGGGCGACGTAGCCAAGTGGTTAAGGCAGAGCTCTGCAAAAGCTCGATCCCCAGTTCGATTCTGGGCGTCGCCTCCATTCTCTTTCCCAGCGCAGGCAGGAGGTCCCTGGCATGGGCGTAGCCCCGATCAAGATGCCGCAGCTCGGCGAATCGGTCACGGAGGGCACCGTCGACCGATGGCTGAAGAAGGAAGGGGACTACGTCAAGCGCGACGAGCTCATCGTCGAGGTGGTCACGGACAAGGTGAACGCCGAGATCCCCTCGCCCTTCGAGGGCACGCTGGTCAGGATCTCCGTCCCCGAGGGCACGACCATCCCGATCGGCACCGAGATCGGCGTCATCGAGCTGGCCGGCGCGGACGCGGACACGGCGGTGCCTGCCGCCCCGGCCGCCGCCGAGGCACCGGCGGCCGTGGGCGCCGCCGAGGCACCGGCTGCCGTGGGCGCCGCCGCCGCCGCCACGGCGCCCGTGGACGGGATGCCGGCGCGCCGGCTCAGTCCCGCGGTGCGCCGGCTGGCCGAGGAGCACGGCGTCGACCCGGCGCAGATCGCCGGCACCGGCGAGGGCGGGCGGGTCACACGCGACGACGTCCTGGCGTTCCTGGAGCGTCAGCCGGCGGCCGCGGCGGTCGCGGCGGCCGCGCCAGCCGCGCCGGCGGCGCCCCCGGCTGCTCCCCTTCCTCCGGTTCCTCCCCGCCCTACGGCCCCCCCACCCCAACCCTCCGCCGCCGGGGGCGAGGGGGAGACCGATCAGCTCGTCCGGCTCAGCGCGATGCGGCGGTCCATCGCCGAGCACATGACCCGCAGCCTGGCCACCTCGCCCCACGCGTGGACGCTGCAGGAGGTCGACGTGACGAACCTGGTGCGCTACCGCGAGGCCGAGAAGGACGGCTTCCGGCAGCGTCACGGCACGTCGCTGACGTACCTGCCGTTCGTGACCCAGGTCTTGTGCGACGCGCTGCGCGAGTTCCCGTACCTGAACTCGACGTGGACGGACGAGGGCATCGTGCTCAAGCGCGCGATCAACCTGGGCATCGCGGTGGCCATCCCGGACGGCCTGATCGTCCCCGTGGTGCGCGACGCCGACCGGCTCGGCTTCACCGACCTGACCCGAGCGATCAACGACCTGGCCGACCGGGCCAGGAACAAGCAGCTCAAGCCGGACGAGGTCGCGGGCGGCACGTTCACGCTCAACAACACCGGCGCCACCGGCTCGATCGCGAGCCAGCCGATCATCAACCAGCCGCAGGCGGCGATCGTGACCACCGAGTCGATCGTGCGCCGGCCGGTGGTCATCGGCGACGGCGTCGCGATCCGCCACATGATGAACATGTGCCTCTCGTTCGACCACCGCATCATCGACGGCAAGACGGCGGGCGAGTTCCTCCTGTTCATCAAGAAGGGGCTGGAGGACTGGAACCCGGCCGCCATCCGGTTGTAGGCAATTGGAGATGCAGGAAGACGACTTGCCCCCGCCGACCCCCCAGCCGGTGAGGGAGGGAATGCCCGGCCGCCGGATCCCCGAGTGGATCAAGGTGCGCGTGCACGAGGGCGAGAACTTCAAACAGCTGAAGCGGCTGGTCCAGGAGCGCCGCCTGCACACCGTGTGCGAGGAGGCTCACTGCCCGAACATCTTCGACTGCTGGAACCGCCGGACCGCCACGTTCATGATCCTCGGGGACGTCTGCACGCGCGCCTGCCGGTTCTGCGCCGTGACGTCCGGCCGGCCGACGGAGCTGGACATCGGCGAGCCCGGCCGCGTGGCCGAGTCGGTGGCCGAGCTGGGCCTGCGCCACGCGGTCGTCACCTCGGTCGACCGCGACGACCTGCGGGACGGCGGCGCCGAGATCTTCGCGCGCACGATTCGGGCCATCCGGCGCCGGAGTCCGGGCACGTCGATCGAGGTCCTCACCCCCGACTTCCAGGGCGACCGGGAGGCCATCCGCACGGTGATCGAGGCGGGGCCCGACATCTTCAACCACAACACCGAGACGGTCCCGCGGCTGTACCCGAGCATCCGGCCGAAGGCCGTCTACGCGAACAGCCTCGGCCTCCTCGCGTACGTGAAGGAGCTTGCGCCCCGGATGGTGACGAAGTCCGGTCTGATGGTGGGCCTGGGCGAGACCTCCGACGAGCTGCTCGCGGTGTTCCGGAACATGCGCGAGCACCGGATCGACGTGCTGACCGTAGGCCAGTACCTGCGCCCGAGCCAGAAGCACGCCGAGGTCGTCCGCTTCTACCGGCCCGAGGAGTTCGCGGAGCTGCGGCGGGAGGCGATGGCGATGGGCTTCGAGCACGTCGAGGCCGGGCCCCTGGTCCGCTCCTCGTACCACGCGGACGAGCAGATCCCGGACCACCGCCGGGCCGCCGCGGCGAGCTAGCCATATGGAAGACGACGGTCCCCCCCTCCCCAACCCTCCCCCGCGAGGGGGGAGGGAGCTGAGGGCGTACTG
>DASQZW010000248.1:0-23814 GCA_035638495.1 Terriglobales bacterium | reverse complement strand
AGATCCAAAGCTGGGACGCCACGTGGCGATGCGGTGCCGGCTGCCGAGCCGCCGAGGCAAGAGGTTTTCGCCCAAACCGCGCAAACGTGCTAAACTCGCCACCAGTTCGGTAGGCGCAGGCGCCTTCTTCACACGCAAGAGGTCGCAGGTTCAAAACCTGCGCCGCCCACCATTCTCCATGGCCCGATCCAGGGGCTCCCATCGGTCAGATCGCGGGCGAGTAGCCGGTAGCGACCCACCCTGGTGTGCGGAACTCTTCCCAGTCTGCCGCCCATCCTTCGCGTATGAGCTCCACCCCGCCCGATGCCACCCCGCGAGCGCCTCGGGCCAGTGGCCGCCGCCTCGCCTGGCAGCAGGTCCCGGGCCACGTACGGGGCGCGGTCGAAGCGGTCCTCGGCGCGCCGGTGGTCGAAGCCGTGACGCAGGAGGGCGGGTTCTCGCCCGGCGCCGCGGCTCGGCTCCGCCTGGCGGACGGCCGGAGGGCCTTCGTCAAGGCGCTCGGCATCGACGTCCACCGGCCCAGCTTCGAGCTCTATCGCAGCGAGGCCGCCGTCATGCCCCGCCTGCCGCAGGGCCTGCCCGTTCCGCGCCTCCTCGGCGTGTGCGACGACGGCGAATGGGTCGCACTCGTTTACGAGGAGATCGACGGCCGGCAGCCCACCGTGCCCTGGTGGCCGGACGAGCTGGACCGGGTGGCCGCCACGCTGTCCGACCTGGGCGCCGCGCTGCGACCCTCGCCGTTGCCTGATGCCCCCGGCTTCGCGGAGATGGAAGGCAATGCCGCCTTCCTGAGCGGCTGGCGGCGGCTTGCCGCTTCCCCGCCCCCCGATGTCGATTCATGGTTCTGCCATCAGCTGCACCGCCTTGCCGCTGAAGGGACGGACCTGGCCGAGCTCGTGGGAGGGGACGCGCTGCTCCACACCGACCTCCGCTCCGACAACCTGCTGCTCACGTCCGACGGGGGCGTGGTCGTCATCGACTGGGCCTGGACCTGCAACGGCGCGCCGTGGCTGGACCTGCTGCTGTTCGCGGCGACGGTCAATGCGGAGGGGGGCGGGGACGCGGAGCGGCTCGTCCGCACTCACCCGCTGACCCGCGACGTGGCGCCAGCCTGCATCGACGTCGTCCTGCTGGCCGCGGCCGGCAGCTACTGGTGGATGTCGCTTGGCTCCGAGGACCCGGCGATGCCGGGCGGGCGGGCCAACCAGCGGGCGTACGCCCACGCAACACTCCGCTGGGTCCGGCGCCGCATCGGCGGGTGATCGCCTGTGCTCAGGCCGGCGCGGCCCGGCTTCGTGTTGCCGTGAGTGCCCGCGCCCGCGACTAGCCGGTGCTCTGCGCCGTCGCGTAGAACCGGATCTCGGACAGGTCCCCCGTGAAGTAGCTGGCGTGGATCGCGCTCGTTCCGCCGGGCGCGTTGATCCAGGCATCGGTGTTGAACACGCCCGCTCCGGCGAAGTCGAGCGGATCGACGTTCTGGATCGTCCCGTTCTGGCTGCCGACGCGCACGCCGTCGAGGAACAGCGTCTGGGTCGTGGCGGCCCCGGCGAGCGTGGCGGTGTGCCAGTTCCCGTCGTTGACGACGGTCGCGCTGACGATGGGCTTGACGGCGCCGGTCCAGTACTGCGCGTACAGCTTGCCGTCCGTGCCGATGTACATCACCGGCATCGCGCCGCTGTTGAGGTTGGCCGGCACGTCGTGGCCAGTCGAGACCAGGATGCCGTTGGTGCCAGCCGTCGCCTTGAACGTGACGCTCAGCGTGAGGCTGTCGCCGCCCGAGATCATCTGCTGGGGCAGGGTCAGGTAGCCGCTGGTCCCGTTCAGCGCGACCACGGTGCCGTGCGTCGCGTCCGTCGCCCAGCTCGCCCCGCTGGACAGTGTGGCGCTGGCTCCGCCCACGATGTCCGCCGCCGTGGTGCCGGAGCCGTCGGTCAGCGGCCAGTCGTGGGTGATCCCGGCGGCGGCGCCGAGCGTGACCGGGCTGCCGAACGTGGCCAGCCCCGCGCTGGTGGGCGCGGCGCCCGGATAGTCGATCACACGGCCGGCCGTGGTGGTGACGACCAGGTCGGGGAAGCCCGTGCCGCGCAGGTCGCCCGGGGAGGCGGCCGCCGGGTACAGGGCCCTTGGGAACGTGACGCTGCCGGGGATGGGAAGGGCGGTGCCGCTGCTCGGGGTGCCGAGGTTGACCGGGAACCCGCTGGCGTCGAACGTGATCGTGTACTGGAGGATCGCGCCGGTCGCATTGTCTCGCGCCCACAGCGCCGGCTTGCCGTTCACGGTGCCGGGCGCCAGCAGCGTGACGCCGCCCCAGCCGCTGGTGCCGAGCTGGATCGCGGTGCCCAGGTAGAACTGGCTCGTCTGGCCCTGGTAGTACCAGAGGCTGTCGCCCTCGACGGTCAGCATCCCGGGGGCGCCGTTGTCGAAGATCGGCACAGACGTGCCTGCGTAGAAGTCGCCGACGGCCAGCAGCTGGGTCAGTGTGCTCCAGTCGGTGTTGTCGTAGCCGGCGCAGCTGCCCGTGCTGGTGGTGGCGCAGGCCGTGTTGGGATTGTCGGGACTGGTGGGGCTGATGTTCACCGCGTCGGTGACGACGTCGGCCTTGGTGACGGTCACCACGTTGCCGGTGTTCTCGAACGGGTTGGTGCCCGAGTTCTTGTAGAGGTACAGGCCGTGGTTGGCCGAGTCGTACGCCCAGAGGTCGTCGACGCCCTGGTTGGTGAACGACCCCCGGTGCGTGAGCAGGAACTTGTTCCAGGGGGTGCCCAGTCCGTCGGGGCTGTCGGCGGGAACGCTCAGGGTGACCGGCGTGGCGGCCGGGTCGGCGTTGCCGAGGAACTCGACCAGGTCCCCGGCGCTGGTGGCCGTGACCAGGTCCGCGATCCCGTCACCGCTGACGTCGCCAGCCGAGACCTTCTGGGCCGGGTTCCACGGCACATAGAAGCTGTACTGCGACTGCCCCGAGGCGTTGCCGGCGTTGTCCAGCGCCTTCGCGTACAGGGTGTGCGTGCCCCACTGCGGCGGGGTGACGCTCACCGCCAGCGAGCCGGAGCTGGGCGTGACGGTGAAGCCGCTGCTCGGGACCGGGCTGTCCAGCGAGAACGCGAAGCCCTTCATCCCCGAGCCCGCTCCACTGTTCGGGTTGGGGTCCGAACTGGTCAGCGTCAGGGTGCCGGTCTGGCCGTTGGTCTTCGTGCTGGGGGTGCCGCTGCCCGAGGGCGGGAAGTCGGTGGACGTGATCGTTGGGTTCGTCGGAGGCGTCTGGTCGACGATGAACTCGCAGGTCGTGGACGCCCCCGACTTGAAGTACTGGTCGTTGGCCACGACAGACCAGGTGTAGTGGTGGCCGTCCGTGAGGTTCGGCGTGTGCACGGAGACCGCGGTGCCGCCGCTGCCGGTGGTGACGAAGCCGGTGGAGGTGAGGGTGGCGGCGGTGGTGCCGGTCGTGGCGTCGCTCAGCGTGAAGATCCCGTCCATCTGAGCCGCGGCGATCGGGCTCGACAGCGTCGCCGACAGCGTGGCGACGTGCGCGCCGCCGAGATTGGTGAGCCCGAGGAATCCGGGGCCGGCGCTGCCGCAGCCCTGGTCGACGGCGCCCGCGCTGTTGACCGGGGCGGGGCTGGCCTGCAGATTGCCGGGGGCGTTGGGCTTGATGTCGTAGACGGTCAGGACCGACGGGTTGTTGTTGAACCGCTCCAGGCTGTGGCTGCCGGCGGTCTCGTTGCCATACATGCCGAACGTGAGGTTGGTGAAGTTGCCGGCGGCCACCTTCAACATCGCTTCCTTCATGTCGAAATCCCCGGGCACGACGCCGCCCGAGCACATGGTCCCGGCGGTGTTGCCCACCGACTTGAGCGTCTTGGTGGTGATGGGGTTGCCGCGCGAGTCCACGGTGGGCTGGTCGTTCCAGTTGATGCCCGAGAAGATCTTGCTGGTCCACTTGACGGCGATGCTCTCGGAGCCCTGCCCGCAGGAGTTCCAGGCCGAGAACACCTCGTTGATCTTCAGGGTGGACGACGTGATCACGAAGTTGGGATTCAGGGCGCTGGTGTCGACCTGGTAGAAGGAGCGGAATGCGCCGATGCACGAGTCGAAGTCGTTCTGACCGACGCCCGGCTGCGAGACGTTGTCGTAGTACGTGAACGTCCGGCAGGCGGAGGCGCCCTGCACCTGAGCGTAGTGCTGCCTCCCGCTGGGGCTGGTCGGCAGGTTCCACGTCGGGTCCAGGTACAGCGGGTACACCGGCACCGCGCGGAGCGCCGAAGGGTCGCCGCCCAGGGTCAGGCCGCCGGCGTCGACACTGACCGGAAGCGCCGCCACGTGGGCCTGCCGGCCGGGTCCGCTCGCGCTGGAGCGAGTGGTCGTCACGGTGCCGTTCTCCGCGGCGTCGTCGACGGCCGCGGCCCCGGTGGCCGAATCCCACATCGCCGCGGGGGGCGAGGTCATGACCGCCTGGCCGCTGGTAACGTCCACCGCCTGGAGGTTGCCGGAGCCGTCCGCCGCCAGCCGGAGCCCGCGCAGCGCGGCCGTGAACCGCAGGCTCGAGGCGGCGGCCGCCGCGGCGGCGTCGTGGACGACGAACACCTCGCTGAACCCGCCGGAAGTCTGAGCGGTGACCACCAGGTCGATCCCCCGGTAGACGCCGGTGTACGTCGCCGTGGCGCCGGAGAGGAGCGGCGCGGGCAGCGCGACGGGGACTGAGAGCGCGAGGGCGTGTCCGGAGCGGTCGGCGACCGAGACCAGCGGGCCGCTCCCCCCACCCGACAGGGTCAGGGAGTTCGGCGTCGCGGTCGTCGAGATCGACCCGTCCGCGCGCTTCCGCAGCGTCGGATCGACGTCCACCCAGCCGCCCCAAGCGCTGCGCATCCGTGTCGGCAGCACGGTCGTCGTGAGGGTGAACGAGCCGTCCGGGTTGGCGACCGTGGTCGAGTCCTCGGTGGTCAGCGCGGCGATCGGAACTGCCCTGCCGGTCGACATGGCGGCCGCCCGAGCCGTCATGTGGGGATCGCCCGTGACCGCCCGGGAGGCCGCCTGCGCGGGGAGCGCGGGCAGGGCGGCTGCCGCCGCGCCGAGCGCCACGATGCCCACCTGGGACAGGACCTTGGAGAACTGGAGCCGACTCACGCGGGTCGCGACGTCAGACCACATCCTTGTCCCCTCCCAATGCATCGGCGCCCCGGATCTCAGCGCCGGCCGCCGGCATCGGCTACCGTACCCCACTTGCCGCGCATCTGGGGGTTCCCCGCGCGGTCCTGTCGGACGACAATGAGGGCGTCGAGAGGGCAGGGCGTGGGGCTGCCCGCTGGTCGGTGATGCGGAGGGGGGCTTGGGTGGTGGCCACACTTCGGTCGACCGGTTTGCACATGGGCAGGCGCGATCGACGCGCGCCCCGTGGCGTGGTTGCGTTCGGCGCTCTGGCGCTCCTGGCGCCGCTGCTCCTGGGAGCCTCTCCGCCAACCGGCGGGGCCGTCCCGGCGCAGCGGCTGTGGCGGCCCGGCGGGGTCCAGGCGACTCCCTCGGTCCCGGGCCATCCGGCGCGCCCGGCTTCGGCACGGCCGACGACCGTCACGCAGGGGCTGCCGGCGCGGCCGTTCGCAGCGCCGAGGGTCTCCTGGCCGGCCGGGAGCGCGAGCATGGCCGTGAGCGCCGCGCCTTCCCGGGCGGGATCGCTGCCCGTCACCGTGGCCTCGGCGGACGCCTCGGCCACCGGCGCACGTTCGGCGGCGGTCGCGTTCGCCTCGCACGACGCCGCGCTGCGGGCGGGCGTCAACGGCGTGCTGTTCACGGTCGAGCGGGCGGACGGCGCGGCCGCCGCGACGGCGCTCCAGGTGTCGCTCGACTACGTGGCGTTCGCGGCCGCGTACGGCGGCGGCTACGGCAGCCGGCTGCGGCTGGTCACGCTGCCGGCGTGCGCGCTGACCACTCCGGAGGTGGCGGCGTGCCGCGCACAGACCCCGCTGATGACGCGGAACGACACGCGGACGGGAACGCTCACCGCGCAGGTGCGGCTCGGCGACCCGCAGGTCGCGGCCGGCGGGGCGCGGCCGGCCGCGCAGGCCGCGGCGACCAGCGCGACCACGGTCGTGGCGGCCACATCGGGCACGACGGGCGGCGTCGGCGTCTACAGCGCGACGTCCCTCGCGCCGTCCGGCCAGTGGTCGGCGGGGAGCAACTCAGGGAGCTTCACGTACTCGTACCCGATCCAGGTCCCGCCGCCGCCCGGCGGATCGGCGCCGAACGTCACCCTCGCGTACGACTCCGGCAGCGTGGACGGCCGCACCTCGGCCGTCGCCGCGCAGGCCTCGTGGCTCGGGGACGGCTGGGAGTACACGCCCGGCTTCGTCGAGCGCTCCTACCTGCCCTGCTCGCAGGACGGCATCTCCAACTCGGGCGACCTCTGCTGGGGCGGCAACCAGGTCGTGCTCTCCCTGGGCGCCCACTCGTCGGTCCTGGTGCGCGACGACTCGAGCGGCACCTGGAAGCTGCAGAACGACGACGGCACGAAGGTAATCGCGCTGACCGGCGTCGACAACGGCGCGTGGCAGGGCGAGGCGTGGGAGGTCATCACGCCGGATGGGACCCAGTACTACTTCGGCCGCGACCACCTGCCGACCACCGACTCGACCGGGGCGGCCGCGCAGTCAGCGTGGACCGAGCCGATCTACTGCCCCAAGTCAGGCGACGGCCCGCCCGGATTGTCGTGCAACTCCTCGTCCGACGGCACGAAGTCGTTCGTCCCGAACATGTCCTGGCGCTGGAACCTGTCGTACGTGGTCGGCCCGCACGGCGACCTCCAGAGCTACTCGTGGGCGACGGAGACGAACTACTACGACCGCGGGTTCGGACAGGGCAACGGCACCGGGACCAACACCCTCTACACCCGCGGCGGGTACCTGCAGTCGATCTCCTACGGGTACCGGCTCGCCGACGCGATCGCCGCTGCGAAGCCGCTGGCCGTCGTCAACTTCGGCGTCTCCGAGCGCTGCATCACGACCTCGACCTTCACCAACTGCGCGAACTCGAACCTGAGCTCGTCCACGGCCTCGCACTGGCCGGACGTGCCCTTCGACCTGATCTGCGCGACCCAGTCCGGCTCGTGCTCGAACTACAACCCGACGTTCTTCACCACCAAGCGCCTGACGTCCATCACCACCCAGGTCCTGGTGGGCACCGCGTACCACACCGTGGACAGCTACGCGCTGTCCCAGATCTTCCCGGCGCCACAGGCGGGCGTGGTCTCCTGCACCAACGGCGACTGCGCGACCGACCAGGGTGACGGCACGGTGGCGGTCATGTGGCTCAGCTCCATCCAGCACACCGGCAGCGACACGCTGGGCGGCGGGAGCGCGGTCGGCCTTCCCGCGCTGACGTTCGTCGCGGACGAGATGCCGAACCGGGTGGACGGCGCGACGACCGGCACCGCCGCGCTCTACCGGCCGCGGATGGACTCGATCACGACCGAGTCCGGGGCGCAGATCGTCGTGTCCTACGCCCAGCCCCAGTGCTCCCGGGTGAGCAACGTCATGCCGGCGAGCGAGGACACGAACACGATGAGCTGCTTCCCGGCGTTCTGGACCCCGACCGACGGGACGGGGCCCATCGAGGACTGGTTCAACACGTACCCGGTCACGATGGTCACGGTCAACGACACGGTCGCGCCCCCGGCCTGGTCGGAAGCGCAGGTGACCGCGTACAAGTACGCGGGCATCGCGTGGCACCGGGACGACTCGCCGCTCACCAAGTCATCCCAGCGCGCCTGGGGGCAGTTCCGCGGCTACCGCACCGTGACGACCACCGCCGGGGTGGCGTCCGTCGAGGCGGTGCCCACCCAGACCGTCACGACCTACCTGCAGGGCATGGACGGCGACCACCTGAAGGATGGTTCGACGCGCTCGGTCACGGTCTCCGACTCGGTCGGCGACAGCGTGACGGACTCCGCGTGGCTGGAGGGGGAGGTCCTCGAGGCCCAGTCCCTGCTGGGCACTGGCGGGGCGGCGCAGACCAAGCAGGTGAACGGCCCGTGGACGTATTCCTCCACCGCCACGGAGTCGCAGGCGAACTCGATGCCCTCGCTGGTGGCGCGCATGCAGGCGACCGGCGAGTCGCGCGGCTACCTGCGCTGGCATGACGGCTCGTGGCGCAAGACCGAGACGGACACCACGTTCGACCACTCCGGGCGGGCCGTCACCTCGGACAACAAGGGCGACGGCACGCCGGCCGTGCCGGAGGTGTGCACCAGCACCTCCTACGCGCAGGACACGGGCCGCAACATGCTCACCTATCCGGACCGCGTCACGGCCGTCCAGGGTGCCTGCGGCACGACGGCGACCACGGCCAACACGGTGTCCGACACGCGGACCTTCTACGACTCGTCCACGTCGCTCGGCGCGCTGAGCGGCGCGGGTGACCCGACCGCAGTCGACGCGGTCGACTCGTACTCGGCGCCGGGGAGCCCGGCATACGTGACGCAGAGCACGTCCGCGGTGGACGCGTACGGCCGGCCGACGTCGGTCACCGACGCCGACGGCCACACCACCACGACGACCTACTCCACCCCGGGCGCGTCACCGGATACGGTGACGACGAAGAACCCGATGGGCTGGACCACCACGACGACCCTCGATCCCGGGCGCAACCTGCCCATCTCCGAGAGCGACGTCAACGGCGAGCTGACGACGAAGACGTACGACGGGCTCGGCCGGCTGACGGCCGCGTGGAGCCCGCTGCACTCCCAGTCGGGCGGCGCGAGCCCCGACGACAAGTTCGCGTACGCGGTCAGCAACAGCGTCGGGGTGCCGACGACCGTGACGACCTCGACGCTGCGCGACGACGGCAACTACAACAACGAAGTCAAGGTCTTCGACGGGCAGCTGCGGCTGATCCAGGACCAGGCTCCCACGAAGAGCGGCGCCATCGGGCGACTGCTGACCGACACGCACTACAACTCGCTCGCTCAGAGCGTGAAGACGACCGGCGCCTACTCCGACGCTTCCACCAACCCGACGACCACGCTGTTCGTGGCGCAGAACGACTCGGTGATCCCGGTGGAGTCCGAGTCCTTCTACGACGGGCTCGGGCGCCCGGTCAGGACACTCACGGTGGCGGACGGGGTAAACCAGTGGACGACCACCACCGGCTACCCTGGTGTTGACCAGACCGACGTGACCCCGCCCGCCGGCGGCACGCCGACGACCCGGTTCTCCGACGTGCTCGGACGCACGGCGGCGTCGTGGACCTACGTGGGCGCCGCGGCACCGACGGACAGCACCACCGACGCGGCCGTCGCGACGTACACGTTCACGCCGGCCGGATCCATCAGCACCATGCAGGACGCGGCCGGCAACACCTGGCGCTACTCGTACGACCTCCACGGCCGGCAGACGAAGCTGGTCGACCCGGGCAGCGGCACCAGCACCAGGACGTACTCCCCGGGCGGCGAGCTCCTCGCGACCACCGACGCCCGCGGCACCCAGCTCTCTTACACGTACGACGCGCTGGGCCGCAAGACCGGCGAGTACAACACCACCGGGGGCGCGGGCGAGACCGCCTCGACCCAGCTGGCCGCCTGGACGTTCGACACGGTCGCCCGGGGCCAGCCCGCCTCCAACTCCAGGTACGCGAACGGCGCCGCCGACGCGACCCAGACGTACACCGAGACCGTGCTCGGCTACACAGCGATCTACCAGCCCACTGGCACGAGCGTCACCATCCCGTCCGCCGAGGGCGCGCTCGCGGGCACGTACCAGTCCACCATGCAGTACTCGGCGACGACCTCGACCCTCTCCGGCCAGCACTACCTGGCGGAGGGAGGCCTGCCAAAGGAGCAGGTCAACTTCTCCTATGACCTCGGCGGCACGCTGTCCGGGTTCGGCGGCAGCTTCGTGTACCTCAACAGCGTCTCGTACGACCCCTGGGGCCGCGTGCTGCAGACGAACTTCGGTGCCTTCGGCAAGCAGTTGGCTCGGACGCAGACCTACGACCAGCCCACCGGACGCCTGCTGACCCAGAGCGACGGGCTGCAGACCCTCTCCAGCCCGCTGGCCACCACGTCCTACACGTACACGCAGGCCGGGTCGATCACGTCCGAGACCACCAGTCAGAACGGCGTGGCGACCGCCGACACCCAGTGCTTCACCTACGACCGGCAGAATCGGCTCACGAGCGCCTGGACCGACACGAGCGGCGTCAACTCCTCGAGCAGCGCGCAGGTCTTCGGGATCGGCGGCTGCAAGGACTCGGCGCCGGTGGCGGGCAAGGTGACCGGCGGCCCGGCGCCCTACTGGCAGTCGTACAGCTACGACGCGCTCGGCGACCGGGTCGACGAGACGTCCCACGACACGTCGGTCAGCAGCACAGCCAACAACGTCACCCAGACCCTCACGTACAACGGCTACAACGCGGGTACCGGCGCCACCACGGCGGCGAGCCAGCCCGGCGCGGTTCAGTCGGTCACCACGAGTGGACCCGGCGGGACGACCACGAGCGGCTACACATACGACGCCTCCGGCAACACGCTGACCCGGCTCGGGCAGTCGTTCACGTACGACGCCGAGGAGCACACGAAGAGCGTCACCAGCACCGCCACGAACACCACCAGCCAGTACCTGTATGCGGGCGACGGCAGCCTGCTGATCCAGCGAGACCCGGCCGCCAGCCTCGTCACGCTGTACCTGCCGTACGGCGAGGAGATCCACCTCAACACGGGCGCCGCCACGCTGTCGGGCCTGCGGTCCTACACGGCCAGCCCCGACGGCATCGTGCTGGTGCGCTCATCGGCGGGCACGCTCACCTATGAGCTGACGGACTCCCGCGGGACCGCGACCACCAGCGTCGACGCGAGCAGTCTGGCGGTGACGCGCCGGTATGTGGATCCCTACGGCAGCGCCCGGGGAGCGCCTGCTCCCGGTTGGCCGGACCAGCGCGGCTACCTGGGCAAGCCCACCGACCCGACGTCGGGCCTGAGCCTGCTGGGCGCGCGTCAGTACGATTCGGTGACCGGCCGCTTCCTGTCGGTGGACCCGATCCTGGAGGCCGGCGACCACCGGCAGATGGACGGCTACGCCTACTCGGGCGACGACCCCGTCAACACGAGCGATCCCACCGGCCTGATGATCTGGTGCGACGGCGGCCCGTGCGGCTACGTGCCGCGGCCGCGTCCGGTCGCGCCGCCTCCGCCGCCTCCGCCGCGCCCGTCGACCGGTCCCGATTACTTCATCTTCGAGTTCGACTTCTCGTTCAAGATCCCGATCCAGATCCCCTACCTGGCCCCGTACAGGCCGATCGCCCCCATCACGTACCTCAACCCGTACCCGCCCCCCAGGCCCACCCTGAAGCCGCCCCGGCTCAACATCGGCAGCCTCATCAGCCCGTGCGGCCAGCTCGGCTTCGGCGCCACGTTCTGCACGAGGCCGTCGAACCCGTTCGCCGGCCTGGGCCAGATGTTCGGTCAGAACCAGGCGAAGGAGCGCGGAGGGGTGCAGCCGCTCCCGGGCTGGACCCAGCTGTCGCCGCAGATCGGCCTGTTCACCAGGACGATCTACGTTCCGGTCACGGTGTCCATCAGCTACATCCACGCCCGGAACGGCCACTCGTTCCTGGCCGTCGCCGCGGGGCCCTCGACCGGCAACTGGACGGAGCCGGAGACCGACGCGTCCGTGTCGGTACGCATGGGGTACTTCGCAGACAGCAAGCCGCTGAGCAGCGGCGAGATCGACCACGAGCTGGCGGGGCCCTTCATCGCGGCGGGCGGCAACGTCGCGCTGGGCTCGGCGGCGGTGGTCAAGAACTTCCAGCACGGGATGGCCGAGGAGTTCGGCATCGCCGGGACCCGGAGCCTGGCGGCCGGCGCCGTGATGGTCGGCTACAGCTGGCGAATCGGCTAGTCGAGCAGTCCCTCCCCCGCGCGGGGGAGGGACTCGCAAGACCCGGAGAAGGGCGTTCCCATAACCAGCGCGGAGCCGGACGGCGGCAGCGACGGTTTCCGTGTAGTCGACCGCGACCTCGGTCGACGAGGCCGACCCGACTGTCAGGGTCGTCCCGCTCGACGGCTTCCCCTCGCGGCTGATCGGCCTGGCCTGGCACCGGGACCGCCTCCGCTCTCCCGCGCTGGAAGGGTTCGTGGAGCGAGCGCGCGCCGTCTGCGCCGGCCTGGAGGGACGGCGCGCGGCGGTCTGACGCGCGCAACCGGCTGAGCGTCTCCGGGCCAGTCCAGGAAGTCCCGGCTGCGGCGTGGGCGTCGACTCCTGAGACAGGACCGTCCCTGTCGGTGAAGTGTCCGGTCTCTGTCATTGGCCGCCGGCCGGCCGCCGCCTAGCGTGTTCCGGGACGGCGCCCGTCCCGGGCGCTGAGCGCAAGTGGAGGAAGGTCGACTTGAAGAGCAATCGGAACCCCTGGCTGGTCCTGCTCGTCGTGTGCGTCGGCACGTTCATCATCCTTCTCAACGCGACGATCGTGAACGTGGCGATCCCGACGATGCTCTCGTCCCTGAAGGCGAGCCTCGACCAGGTCCTCTGGGTCGTCAACGCCTACCTGCTGACCTTCGCGGTCCTGCTCCTCACGGGATCCAGGCTCGGCGACATCTTCGGCCAGCGCAACGTCTTCATCGCGGGGCTGGCGGTCTTCTCGGCCGCGGCGGCCCTGTCGGGCCTGGCCCGCAGCCCGAACGAGCTCATCGCCGCGCAGGTGGCGATGGGCATCGGGGCGGCCCTGCTCACGCCGCAACCGCTCGTCATCATCTCCGCCGTCTTCCCGCTGGAACGGCGGGGTGCCGCCATCGGCATCCTCAGCGGAGTGACGGGCCTCGCGGCCCTCGCCGGCCCGGTCCTGGGCGGGCTCATCGTCACCGACCTGGATTGGCGGTGGGTGTTCTTCCTCCTCGTTCCGATCGGCGCGGCCGGAATCGTCCTCGCGTACCTGCTGGTCCCCGACCTGCGCCCGGGCGCGCGGCACCGGCTCGACCTCGTGGGTGTGGTGCTGGCCAGCGCCGGATTGTTCGGGATCGTCTTCGGGCTCATCGAAGGACAGCGCTACGAGTGGGGCGCGGTCGCGGGGTCCGTGATCACGATTCCCGAGATCATCGGCGCCGGCATCGTCGCCATGGCGCTGTTCCTTCTCTGGGAGGGCAGGGGAGCGGAGCCGCTGATCCCGCTCTCGATCTTCCGCAGCCGCAACTTCTCGGTGATGGTCTGGCTCAACGGACTCCTCTTCTTCGCGCTCTTCGGGTTGCTTTTCACGACCACGATCGACCTCCAGTCGGTTCTCGGCATGAGTGCGATCCAGGCCGGTCTGACGACCATCCCGCTGACGGTCGCTCTGATCTTGGTCGCGCCGCTTGCGGGCCGCCTGACGGATCGGTTCGGAGGCCGCTACGTTCTGCTGGCCGGCTTCCTCCTGCTCGGCACCGGCATCGCCGCGGTCGCGATCACCGAGTCCGCCAGCGCGACCTCGCTCACGTTTGCGATCCCACTGGCGTTGACCGGCCTCGGGATGGGCAGCGTGATCGCGCCCGTCATGACCGAGGCCATGAACGAGGTCGCGCCCGCGCTCGCGGGAGCGGCTTCGGGAGTTCTCAACACCACGCGCCAGCTCGGCAGCGCCGTCGGACTCGCGGTGATCGGAGCCGTTCTCCAGAACCGGCTCTCGAGCGCGCTCCACGACCGCGCGGTCGCCGAGTCCGCACACCAGGCGTTTGTCAACGGCTACACGGCCGCGATGCGATCGACGCTCGGCGTCGCTGTGGTCGCCGTCGCGGTCGGCGCCGTCAGCTGCATGCTGATCGCCAGGCGTGTCAGGGTCTCGGCAACGCCCGACCGGCGCGACGTCCGCGTCGCCGTGGAGACCTCGTCGTGACGGGCTCGCTGAACCAGAGTCTCGTGATCGTCTGGACGGACCGCGAGCCGGCCGAAGGTGGCCTGGCCGACGCCGCTCGCGAGCGGGCGGGTCAGCTCCTCGCCGCGGGGCCCGTGCACGACGTTTCGGAGCTGGACTCGCGACCCGCTCCCGCGGGCCTGGTCATCGCGCGGTTCGGCAACGCCGAGAGCGCCGGCGCGTGGCTCGCCGCGGCAGGTGACCAGATCGACGGCACCGCGCTGCTCGTGGCCGGCGCGACGGAGCCGGTGTGGTGGCCGCCCGAGATGGAGGCTCAGCGTCCGGGTTGGTCTCTCCGAGCGGAATTCCCTGCCGATCGCCTCGGCCAATTCGTCTGCGTCTGGGTCGACCCCATCATCGATCCTCAGCAGTTCCTCGACTACTCGGTGCACTATCGCTGGACGGTCGAGCAGGCCGGCGGGGTGGTGCTGGTCCCGGGACGCAGGCCCAGCCAGGTCGTGCTGCGCGGAGGGCCCGGGCCGCAGGCGATGGCGCTGATGGCGTGGCCCGCCGACGGCGACTCGCGCCGTGAGTGGTACGAGGGTGCGGCGTACCGTCCGTATCGCGAGCAGCGGCACCGGGCGTCGCGGACCAGCAACGTCAGCGTCCGCCGGCACGCACACGGGGATGGCTGACCTTCCGCCGGGCCTGTGGCATGATCGCCCCGATGGGCGGTCTCGGGGCCCGAATCCGCGGCTGGCGCGCTGGCCTGGGGCTCTCCCAGGAGGCGCTCGCCGAGGCGGTCGGCGTCTCGCCCCGGAGCATCAACCGCTGGGAGCAGGACCAGTCTGAGCCTCAGCCGGAGCACCGGCGGCGCCTGGCCCGGCTCTTCGGGGTCGAGCTCGGCGACCTGGTCCCGGCGCACCCGCCGGGCCCGCCGTGGCACGTCCCGCTGCGCCGCAACCTGCTGTTCACCGGTCGCGAGGCCGACCTCGACCGACTCCGCGAGGCGCTGGCGCCAGGGTCGGCATCGTCGCGCCTCGTCGCTCTGACCGGGCTGCCTGGTGTGGGCAAGACCCAGACCGCGCTGGAGTTCGCGTACAGGCACGCCGACCGCTACACCGGCGTCTTCTGGCTGCCCGCGGACACCCGTGACGGCTGCCTCGCGGCGCTCGGAGAGCTGGCCGCGGCGCTGGACCTGGCGCTGGGCCCCGACCCCGACCAGCGGTACATCCACGCCCAGGTCGGCCGCTGGTTCCGGCAGCACCACGGCTGGCTGCTCGTTCTCGACAACCTGGAGGACCCGGCGCTGCTGGACGAGGTCGTGCCCGCGGGTCACGGCTCGATCCTGCTCACGACGCGCGCCCGAGCCATCGGGACCGCCGGCGAGCGTCTCGAGCTGACGCCGATGTCCCGGGAAGTGGGCAGCCGCTTCCTGCTTCGCCGCGCCAGGGTGGTGGCGTCCGAGGCCGAGCTGGACGGCGCCTCCGCGGCGGACCGGGCGACGGCCGAGATCCTGGTCAGCCGGCTCGGCGGCCTGCCTCTGGCCCTGGACCAGGCCGGCGCATACATGGAGGAGACCGGCTGCGGCCTGTACCGCTACCTGGACAGGTTCCAGGCTGAGCAGCGCGCGCTGATGGACCGCCGCGGGCGGCTGACGGGCGACCACCCGGAGTCCGTCGCGACCACGATCGAGCTGGCCGGGCGGCGGGTCGAGCGGATGAACCCCGCCGCTGGCGACCTGCTCCGCCTGTGCGCCTTCCTGCACCCGGACGCGATCCCTCTGGAGATCGTGAATGGGGAAGCAGATCCGATCGGCGTGGACGAGGCGCTGGCCGACCTGGCCACGCTGTCCCTCGTGCAGCGCGACCCCCTTTCGGACACGCTGACGCTGCATCGGCTGGTCCAGGAGGTGGTCCGGACCGCGCTGCCGCCGGACGAGGAGCGGCGCTGGGCTGAGCGGGCGGTACAGGCGGTCGGGCAGGCGCTGCCCGGGAGCGGGCCGTTTCAGTTCGGCGAGGCCTTGCGCTGGGTAGCGCAGGCGTCAGCGGCGGTGGAGCTCGTCCAGCGCTGGGGGCTGCGCAGCGCGGTTGCGGCGCGCCTCCTCGACTGGATGGGCGCGCACCAGCTCATCACCGGTGAGTACGCCGCCAGCCGCCGGTCGCTGGTGCGGGCCTGGCAGCTGCGCGGGCGCGACTGCCTGGATACCGCCGAGACCCTCGCCCACCTGGCGGAGCTCGCCTTCGCCGGCGGCCGCTACCGGCGCGCCGAGACGCTGGTGCGCGCCGCGCTGCGGATCCGGCGGCGGGACCTCGGCCGCGATCACCTGCTCGTGGGCAATGCGCTCGGCCTGCTGGGCGACGTCCTGGCCGAGCTTGGCCGATACGCCGAGGCGGAGCTGCTGCTCGAGCAGGCTCTGGCGATCCAGACGGATCGCCTGGGTCCCGAGCACCCGGCGGTCGCCGTCACGCTGTGCCGGCTGGGCAGGGTTCCCTTCATGCAGGGCCGCTACGAGGATGCCGAGCGCCTCGGCCGCCGGGCGCTCGCCATCAACGAGCGAGCGCTGGGCGCCGACCACTTCGTCACGGGCGTGAACGTGGACTGGCTGGGCACGGTGTACCGCTACTGGGGCCGGGACCAGGACGCGGTGGTCCAGTTCGAGCGGGCGCTGGCGATCCTCAGCGACGCACTGGGCGACGACCACCCGACCGCGCTGACGGTCCTGAACGGGATGGCCAGGGCCAAGCACGGCCTGGGCGCGCACGACGAGGCGGAGGTGCTCGCGCGGCGGGCCATGGAGGTACGGGAACGGATGCTCGGTCCCGAGCACCCGAAGGTGGCGTTCAGCCTGGTCTGCCTCGCCGAGATCCTGATCGCGCAGGAGCGCCTGGACGAGGCCGAGGCCCTGGCCGGGCGCAGCCTGGCCATCCGGGAGCGGACGTACGGGGGCGAGCACCAGACCGTGGCCCTCAGCCTGGACGTGCTGGCGCAGATCCGCCAGCGCCGGGGCGACCTGGCGGGCGCCGAGCGCCTCTATGAGCGCGCGGTCGCCACGCTGGAGCGGGTGGTGGGCGGCGACCAGCCCCGCGCGGCGTCGACGCGGCGGCGGTACGCGAGCCTCCTGGAAGCGGCACGAAGGCGGGGCTGACCCGGGGTTGGACCGGGCCCGGGACCAGCGATGCGCCACGCTGCAGCGGCATCGCGCGACCATGCAAGAATCGGTCCGTGGCTACCAATTCCCCGCGAACCACACGGCTCCCACCACGCTGGTTCATCCGCACCGGATGGGCGGTCCACCGAGCGCTGTACCGGATCAGCGGCGGCCGGTTTGGTCTGCGCAGGGCGACCAGCGACCAGTGGGGGATACTCAGACTGCGGACGGTGGGTCGACGCACGGGCGCCGAGCGCATCGCCTACCTGGGCTACTTCGAGGACGGTCGCGACCTCGTGACGATGGCGATGAACGGCTGGGGCGACCCCGAGCCCGCCTGGTGGCTGAATCTCCAGACACACCCCGAGGCCGCCGTCGAACTGGTCGACGGACCCCGCAGCGTCCGCGCCCGGGCTGCCGTCGGTGACGAACGACACCGCCTCTGGGAACGCTGGGCCCACTACGCAAACAATCTGGACCGCTACGCGGCACTCCGGTCGCGCGAAACGGCGGTGGTGGTCCTCGAGCCCGCGCCCCGAAACGAATCGGCCTCGTAGTCGGCTGGGCCTGCTGCCGACCGGACGATCGCATTCGCACTCCTCGCCGGCGAGCCAGGCGACGCCCGGCAATTGACACCCTAACGGTGCGGTGCTAGTTTCCATCAGGGGGGCGCCCACGTCGGGGCGCGCACGAGAGAGAGGAGGGGAGCCATGCAGGATCAGGATGCTCGCCGGCAGCTGCCGCGCGCCGTCATCGCCAGCACGATCGGGACCTCCATCGAGTGGTACGACTTCTTCCTGTACGGGTCCGCCGCCGCGCTGGTGTTCCCAAAGGTGTTCTTTCCCACGAGCGATCCGCTCACCGGCACGCTCACCTCCTTTGCGACGTATGCGGTGGGATTCGCCGCCAGGCCCGTGGGCGCTGCCATCTTCGGCCACTTCGGAGATCGGATCGGACGCAAGGCCACGCTGATCGCCACGCTGCTGACGATGGGCCTGGCGACGGCGGCCGTGGGCGTCGTGCCCGGCCACGCCACGATCGGGATTCTCGGCGGCATCCTCCTCACGCTCCTGCGCGTGCTGCAGGGCATCGGAGTGGGCGGTGAGTGGGGCGGTTCGGTGCTTCTCTCAATGGAGTGGGGGAGCGTCCGCCGGCGCGGATTGGTGGCGAGCTGGCCTCAGGTCGGGGTTCCGGTCGGTCTGATTCTGGGCAACGGCGCTCTGCTGGTGTTCAGCAGCCTGTCGGGCAGCGGGTTTCTCACGTGGGGCTGGAGGATCCCCTTCCTCCTGAGCCTGGTGCTCCTGGTGATCGGGCTGTACATCAGGCTCGGCATCGCAGAGACGCCGATCTTCCGCCGCCTGCTGGAGCAGCGCCGCGTCGAGGCACAGCCGGTGGTCGCGGTCATCCGTGGCAGCTGGCGGGAGATCGTGCTGAGCATGTTCGTCCGCATGTCGGAGCAGGCTCCCTTCTACGTCTTCACGGTGTTCGTGCTGACGTACGGCGTCAAGACGCTCAAGTTCACGAACAACTTCATGCTCGTCTCGGTGTTCGTGGCGGCGTTCCTGTCGCTGCTGACGATCCCGCTCGCGGCACACCTGTCGGATCGCTTCGGGCGGCGCCTGGTGTACGGGATCGGAGTGGCGCTGGTCGCGGTGTTCGCCTTCCCCTACTTCGCGCTCCTCGACACCAGGCTCGCGGGGCTGGTCGTGCTCGCCGTGATCCTGTCACTGATCACTCACGACCTCCAGTACGGACCCCAGGCCTCCCTCATCGCGGAGAACTTCACCGGCAGGATGCGCTACAGCGGCGCCTCGATCGGCTATCAGCTGGCGTCGGTCATCGCCGGCGGACCAGCTCCCCTGATCGCCACCGCGCTGCTGGCCGGCTTCCACTCTGCCGTGCCGATCTCGATCTACCTGGTCGGGTGCGCCGTGGTCAGCATGGTCGCGCTGGTGCTGATCCCGAATCGGGCCCAGGCCGACCACAACGTGGAATACGACGAGGACGCAGCGATGCGCTCGGCCAGGCAGGCGAACGCCCCCACCTGAGGCCGGCCGGCGTCATCCAGATCAGCCCTGGCGAAGCCAGGCTGTCTTGATTAGTGTCCGCACGGTACTCCTGGGTACGTCCGGATCGCAGCTACATGCAGGGAGGGACACGATGAACAGGATCAGGGGACGATTGAAGCTGCTCGCCGTGCTGACGGCGGGCCTGGTCGCGGTCGCGCTGGGCACCGGCTTCGCCGCTCCGCTCGCGGCGGCCGCCAGGGACGTCACCGACCAGTTCGGGTTCACCGTCGTGCGCTCGGGCATCCCCGAGGGGGCCTCACGCTTCGACGTGACCAGCCCGGATCTCCGCAACAACCGCCCGTTTCCGCAGAGTGAGGTGGCCAACATCTTCGGCTGCCACGGAGGCAACCAGGCACCGAGGCTGCGGTGGAGCGGGGCTCCAGCCGCCACTCGGAGCTTCGCCGTGACTCTGTTCGATCCCGACGCGCCGACCGGCAGCGGATTCTGGCACTGGCTCAACTGGGACATCCCGTCGGGCGTGACGTCCCTGGACGGCGCTCTGCCGGCCGGCGCCGTCTCGGGCACGAACGACGCGGGCCTCACCGGCTTCCTGGGCCCGTGCCCGCCGCCAGGTGACCGCACCCACCACTATCGGTTGTCGGTGTTCGCGCTGGACGTATCCAGCCTGGGCCTCCCCGCGACCACGCGGGGTGCCGTGGTGGCCTTCTCGATGAGGCTCCACATCCTTGCTTTCGCGCGACTGACCCCCACCTTCAGCCAGCCGGCCTGACGATCGAGCGCAGGAGGCCGGCCGGGACCGTCGCCGGTCCAGGCCGGCTTCCTGTCAACAGGCCGCCACAGCGCCGCCTCCGGTGCTACGGTGACCGCGTCGCGACCGAGCGGGTTCCGGGGGGATGCAGGCATGCTGGGGTTCGAGATCGAATTGCTGTTGCCGGTCGACATCGGCGGCCGGCCGGTTCCCGAAAAGATCGACCTGGGCAAGTACGGCGATCAGAACGTCGGGCTGACCGTCGACCACAGTCCTGACATCGAGGAGCTGGCCACCGTGCCGGCGGGAATCGCGCAGGCGCGGGACGTGCCCTGGAAGGAAGGCACCATCAGCCTGGGCGCGTACGACCTCCGTGCCGGCTACGAGGCACAGCTCGTGCCGTGGGGGGCCATCCAGACCCAGCACGCAAACGCCGTTCCGGGCTTCGAACGGCGGCCCTTCAAGCTGCTCCGGCAGAGTGGCTGGCCGGGCGCACTGCATGAGCTCAGCTTCGAAGGTTGCCCGCCCGGCATCGAGGAGATCCGTCAGGCCGACGAGGTGTACGACACGGCGCTCAAGCAGAAGAACGTGGCGTCCATGATCGTGATCCTCGATCGGGTGCAGCGGTACGCAACCCGGTGGCTGGCGACCGAGCCTCCGCAGACCTGGAAACGCACTGAGCGAGAGAGGCGCCAGAATGTCGTCAGCGAGCTGCAGCGGGAGGCCAGGTACCACCTCGCCTTCTGGGCGAAGCCCCAGTTCCGCGAGGTCGGGGCGGATCAGTGGACGGACGAGCACCCGGTCGAGCACTTCCTGGGCCGCGAGGGCTACCACTCGATCCTGGAGCTGGTGACCCGTCCGTACGCGGTGGAGGCGCAGCAGGGGGCGGCCGACCTGACCGCGGCCGTCACGCAGGCGGCGGAACTGGCGGACCGCATCAACTCGCTCGTGGCCGGCGAGAAGAAGCGGGTCAAGTTGGAGGCGGCCGACGCCCGCGTCAAGAACGTGGACACGTGGGTGGGCAACCCGCTGGCGGAGAGGCAGACGGTCGCCGCGTCCATCCAGGTCACGTTCGCCGTCGACTTGAGGCAGATGCCGTCTCTCTTCAAGAGCCTGGTCCCGAGCCAGCCAAAGCCGACCGCCGGCGTCGACCTCTTCGCACTCAAGCACCATGCCGACAACGGCACGAGGCACGCCCGGACCGTGGCCGGCGTGTCGCCCAACGTTGCGTCGGCAGTCCTGAAGCAACTTGCCTCGGCCGCCGACTACGAGACGTACGGGGGCCTCGTCGGACTGCGTGGCCTCCTGACGATCATGTGCCAGTACCTCCTGATGGGTCGGTACTTCGCCGACGGCGCCGCACAGCTCGACAAGAACGTGGTCCCGCTGCTGTCCCGCACGGACCTCGCGCACATCTATCTTGGGCTCGTGCCCGAGCGTGAGAAGGAGTGGGTCGGCCAGCACTCCGACCAGCTGCAGATCGCGATCCTCTCCGAGACCGGGCGGGAGCCCGCGAGCATGCTGTTCACTGATCCGGGCCAGCAGCGGCGGGTTCTCGATCGCGCCCCGCTCAACGTATCGTGTCAAACGTTCGTGGCGAACGTCTTCGCCGCTGATCGGGACGGCGTCACCGACCACCTCGACGAGGGCATCTTCAAGAAGATGGCCGCGGAGCAGGTGCACCCGGCCGGATCACAGCTCGCGCATGAGTCCGTGCTGGGGCCGGTGTTCGAGCTGCGCAACATGGTGCCTCCGGTCGCGGGCAAGCATGGGGATCGCTTCGCAACGGACCGCTGGGTGCCCCTGGCGAAGTTCCTGATTGCCGTCCTCACGGAGCTGCACTCGCGGCAGGACGCGAGTGTGGACGTCCGATATCGCCGGGGCGCAGCCCAGCGTGAGGACAAACGGTGGTGGGAGATGTGACGCGTGCCTGCCGGTGGCTGCTCGCGTTGGCCGTCGTGGCCACCGCATGCACCGGCCCCGCAAGCCCGGCCCCGACCTCCGTGACCGCGACCCGGTCGCCCGGCTGCGGGAGGCCGGCGCCCACGCCGGCGGGCCAGGACCGTCCGTACGTGATCTCCATGTCCCCGGCGCTCGCCGGCGGCGCCAGCCAGCGCACCGCGGTCGTCCACGTGCCCAGTGGGTACCGGACCGATCGGCCGGTCCCCGTGGTCGTGCAGTTCCACGGCGCGGCGCCGGACGCGACCGCGGCCGGCTACGAGCGGGGGTCGCCGCTGCACGGTCTGTCCGACCGGGAGGGCTTCATCGACGTGTTCCCGCAGGGGCTCAGGGCGCCCAACGGGAACCTCGGCTGGAACGCCTACGGCCCCGTGATAGTCAAGATCGCCGAGATCCCGTTCGTGGATGCGGTGCTGGATGCGGTCGAGGCCGACTACTGCGTCGACCTGGCCCGCGTCTACGCCAGCGGGTTCTCGAACGGCGCGAACATGGTCAACTACGTGGCCTGTCGCGACGCCGGCCGGTTCGCCGCGGTGGCGCCGGTGGCCGGTCCGATGTTCGGCCAGGATGACGGCCCCTGCCGGCCGTCACGTGCCGTTCCGATCCTCGATGTGCACAGCCTGGACGACCCCGGCGTCCCGTACGGCGGCCACCCCGGGCCGCCGGCCTACGATTTCGCGCTTCCCTCTGTCCCGACCTGGTTGGACGGCTGGGCCGAACTGGACGGCTGCCGGCCCGCGGCGCCGGCGACCACCGGCGCGGACGGCGTCCAGGTGCGGGTCTGGGCGGCCTGCCGGCAGGGCGCGCGCATCGTCGCCTACGGCGCACACGCAGGCCACGCCTGGCCAGCCGAGCTCGGCGGCCGGCCCGCGGCCGAGACCGTGTGGGCCTTCCTCTCCGCGTTCACCCTGCGGCCCTGACCGGCACCGCGGGCCGCCCGGCTCGGGGCGGCGGTTCACACGCAGGTTGTCGCGGCAGCACTGACAGCCACTCGGAAGAGCGATGACACTCAGGTAGTCAGGCCCCTGTCATCATGGCGCACGGCAGCACTTGTCTTCGGAGCGTCCGTCGGCTATCGTCGGTCGAGAAGAGGAGTACGTTCGCGAGCCACCCGACCTCGGTTCGCACTTGACGAAGGAGGCATCGAGCATGCGAAGTCTCGTCGACGTCAGCAGAGGGCCGGTGAGAGTCGTGGTGATCTCCGCGGCGATGCTGCTCGGACTTGCACCAGTACGACTTGCTGCCGGAACGAGTGCGAGTGGTGCGCAGTCGCTCTGGACATCGCCCGTCACCGCCCTCAACACCGTCGTGAGCACACCGACGAGCGGTGGCGGCTATCCCGAGAATCCGCCTGTGGCCGGCGCCTGCGTCGGCCCCAGTCCCGGAAACTTCAATTCCAACCACTCCGAGTCGGAATTGGCTGTCGAGCCCGGCACTGAGCAGATCGTCGGCTCGTCGAAATTCTTTTTCGACAAGTTCTCCACCGGCTACAACTTCTACAACGGCAGCTACAACATCAACGGATCCGCTCACAGCAACAACATCATCCAGGGTTACGACTGCTCCACGACCGAGACGACACCCGGCGTGCTCAACCAGAGCATGCCGCCCAGCTGGACCAACACGACAGACCCCAATGTGGGCTTCGATACCAGGGGTCGCGTGTACCAGACCATGCTGCCCTTCAACATGTTCGACACGAATCTCCATCCGGATGGTGAGATCACAGTATCGTCGAGCGACGATCTCGGGGCTCACTGGACGACGGCGAACGGCGGACAGGCCCTCGAGCAGGTGCCCAACGCTACCTCCCTGCAGTCCGGACACGTCGAGGACAAGCAGTGGGTCGCGGTCAACCACTATCCGGGAAGCAGGTTCCAGGATCACGTCTACGCCACCTGGGACATCGTCGATGGCAGGGTCGGCAGCACCGTCAAGCTTCGCATGGCTGTTTCGCGCGACCGCGGGCTGACGTTTTCGCCGGCCAGGACGATCGTGTCCAGCTCGATCGACCAGCTCCGCAACCAGTTCAGTCAGCCCGCCGTGGATCCATCGGGAGACCTGTACGTGGGGTACACGAACATCGGCACCAAGACGAACGTGGCCGACTTCTTCGTGACGAA
>DASQZW010000247.1:0-12303 GCA_035638495.1 Terriglobales bacterium | reverse complement strand
GGGAGGGCATTCGATCTCATCGACAACAAAATCGCGAGCTTCTCGGATACTCTCGCAGCAATGCGACTGGTAGTGCCATTGAACCAGCGCCGGAACTAGGGAGGTCGTCGCAATGAGGAGGGTTGGAATCGCCATCGCACTGGTGCTCTTCCTGGGCGCCTGCGGAGGCGGGAACGGGACGTCGGGAGGCACGTCGAACGGCACTCCCAAGATGGGCGGCACGCTGCGCGTTGCGCAGGAGACGGAGATCAACACGCTCGACCCGAACACCTCTGGCCTGCTGGTCGAGCGGGAGATCTACTACAACATGTACGACTCGCTGCTCGGGATCGACGCGAAGCTGAACTTCGTGCCCGAGCTGGCCACGACGTGGAAGTTCACCGATCCGCAGAGCCTGGTCCTGACTCTGCGCAAGGACGTGAAGTTCCAGGACGGCACGGACTTCAACGCCGACGCGGTCAAGTTCAACCTCGACCGCTACATGACGTCGACCGACCCCGCCGCCGCCAGGAAGAGCGACCTCGCCTCGGTGCAGTCGGTCGAGGTCACCGACCCGTCGACCGTGACCATCCACCTGAAGCGGCCCGACGCGACCCTGCTCGCGGCGATGGTCGACCGGGCCGGGATGATGCTCTCGCCGACCGCGATCAAGCAGCTCGGGGCGAACCTGGCCCAGACGCCGGTGAACGCCGGGTCCGGCCCGTTCGAGTTCGTCGAGTGGAAGCGTGACGACCACCTGACGCTGAAGCGGAACCCGAACTACTGGCGCAAGGACTCGTCCGGACGGTCGCTGCCCTACCTCGACCAGGTCGTGTACCGCCCGATGACGGACCTGAACGCGATCCTCGCCGCCTTGAAGACGGGTGACGTCGACATGGCGCGGGCCGTGGCCGGCAAGGACATCGCCGGGGTGAAGTCCGACTCCACGCTCGTCTACCGGGACACCCCGAGCCTCGGCTACGGCGGCTTCGAGCTCAACCACTCGGCGCCGCCCTTCAACGATCCGGCCAAGGCCAAAGCGGTGGCGCTGGCGGTCGACCGCAACCAGATCCTGCAGAACGTGCTCTTCGGCGTCGGAGTCGTGTCCTACGGCCCGATCACCTCGGCCAGCTGGGCGTTCGACGCCTCCGAGAAGATCTACGACAAGCCGGATCCGGCCAGGGCCAAGACCACAGCGACCGGTTTCAGCTTCACCCTGAAGACGGGCAACACCCAGGACGCGATCCAGAACGGCCAGCTCATCCAGTCGCAGCTGGCGAAGGCCGGCATCACGGTGAACCTGCTGCCCGAGGACTTCGGCAAGCTCACGCTGGAGACGCGCGTCCAGCACCAGTTCGACGCCGCGCTCAGCGGCTGGTCGGGCCGCATCGATCCCGACGGCAACATGTACGCCTTCTTCCACACCGGCGGCAGCTTCAACGACGGCAGATACTCGAACGCGCAGGTCGATATGCTCCTGGAGCAGGCGCGAACGACAATCGACCAGGCCAAGCGCAAGCAGATCTACCAGGACGCACAGAAGATCATCGTCGGCGACGCGGCGTACGTCTTCACGACTGATCCGACGGTGCCCCAGATCAGCTCCAAGAAGGTGCAGGGCTTCACGCTGATCCCGGACGGCATCAACCGCTTCGCGGGGGTGTGGCTCAGCTAGCGGTCGATCTGAGGGCCCGTCCGTGGTCGAATACATCGTCCGCCGCCTGGCGCTGATGGTGCCGACGGCGTTCCTGGTGACGGTGGGTGTGTTCATGCTCATCCACCTGATCCCCGGGGACCCCGCGACCGTGATCCTGGCGGAGTCGTACACGCCGGAGGCGGCGGCCAGGATCCACCAGGACCTGGGCCTCGACAGGCCGCTGCCGCAGCAGTACGCGATCTACATGGGGAAGCTCGCGCACGGCGACCTCGGGGTCTCCGTGCGCAACAGGCTGCCGGTGACGCAGGCGATCGGCGAACGGCTGCCGGCGACGCTGGAGCTCGGCGCCGCGGCGCTGCTCTGGTCCCTCATGGTCGCCATCCCGCTGGGCGCCATCGCGGCGCTCCGTCGAGGCCGGGCGCTGGACGTCATCGCGTCCGGCCTCACCGTTGCCGGGATCTCGGTGCCCAACTTCGTGGTCGGGATCCTGCTGATCCTGCTCTTCGGCCTGGTCCTTCGCGTGCTGCCGGTAGGCGGCTTCGCGGCGTTCACCGATTCGCCTCCCGACAACCTGAGCCGGCTGATCATGCCGGCCCTCGCGCTGGGCACGTTCGGCGCGGCGAGCAACATGCGGTTCACGCGCTCGTCGATGATCGAGGTGCTGAGCCACGACTACATCCGGACGGCCCGCGCCAAGGGCGCAGGTTGGTGGCGGGTGGTGAGGGGCCACGCGCTCAAGAACGCCCTGATCCCGGTGGTCACGATCGTCGGCCTGCAGATCGGCGCCATCCTGGAGGGCGCGCTGGTCACCGAGACGGTCTTCAGCTGGCCCGGAGTGGGAAAGCTTGCGGTCGAGAGCATCTTCTCCAAGGACTTCCCCGTGGTGCAGGGCATCGTCCTCATGGCGGCGCTCTCGTACATGGTCGCCAACCTGCTCGTCGACCTGGCGTACGCGTGGCTCGACCCCAGGATCTCGTACTCGTGAACACGGCGGCCCCGACGTTCAGCGCGGTCGAGGATCAGCCACTCTCACTCGAGGAGCGCCGTCCCACCGGCCCGCGCGAGCTCCTGATCGAACACCCGCGCATCCTGGTCGGTCTGGCGCTGCTGCTGCTGCTCGTGCTCCTCGCGGTTCTGGCGCCGTTGATCGCGCCGCACGACCCGATCGCCGTCGACGCCGACCATGCGCGGCTGCCGCCGGGCCCCGGCCACCTGTTCGGTACCGACGAGCTCGGCCGCGACGTGTTCTCGCGCGTGCTGTGGGGAGGCCGCATCTCGCTGCCGGTCGCGTTCGTGGCGGTGGGGGTCGGCCTGACGGTCGGCGGCCTGACCGGCCTCGTCGCCGCCTACCGCGGCGGGGCGACGGACCTCCTGCTCATGCGCCTTATCGACGGCATCCTCGCCTTCCCGGCGCTGATCCTCGCCATCGCACTCGTCGCCGCGCTGGGCCCGAGTCTGCGGAACGCGATGATCGCGATCGGCGTCGTCCAGATCCCGGTCTACGCCCGGCTGACGCGGGCGCAGGTGCTGCAGATCAAGTCGCTCGACTTCGTGACCGCGGCGCGGGCGCTCGGGGCCTCGCCGGCCCGGATCATCGGCCGCCACATGCTGCCCAACCTGCTCAACCCACTGATCGTCCAGGTGTCCCTGTCGGCAGCAGCCGCGATGCTGGCGGAGGCGACGCTGTCGTTCCTCGGACTGTCCGCCCCGCCGCCGACGCCCGACTGGGGCTTCATGATCAACAGCGGTCAGAGCTTCCTGATCAACGGCGACTGGTGGATGACGCTCGGGCCCGGACTCGCCATCTGCCTGGCGGTCTTCGGGTTCAACTGGCTGGGCGACGCGCTTCGCGACGCCCTCGATCCTCGCCTGCGCACTTGAGAGGCGCCGCCGGCAGGCCATCCGGTACCCTGGCTCCGATGCCTGCCGTCGAGGTCCTCGGCCCGAAGGGTCCGTCACGTTATGGCGGCGCCGACCTGCTCACCTGGGTGCACAACCAGACCGAGATCGCGAGCCAGATCGTGGACAACCCCGGCGGGGGCCTGCTCTTCGCGACGCAGACCATCGGCCAGGTCAGGTCAGCGCTGGCAGAGGCCGACGCCGACCGCTGGCGGCCCGCCCTGACGCTGCTGGAGGCGGCGGAGGACCGCGCCATTCGGCGGGACTACGCACGCGCGCGAGAGCTCCTTCGCGAGGCGCGCCGGCAGATCGACCAGGGCTGATCAGCCCGCCTCGCGCAGCCGGTCCACCGCCCGCAGCCACGAGTCGTCGTTCGCCGCCTCGCGCGCGAGCCAGTGCTCGACGCCCCAGAGCAGGATCGTGTCGTACCCGATATCGCGCAGCGCCCCGACGGTCTCGATCATGTCGCCTGGCGTGCAGCTGCGTGGCGGCTCGCCGGCCGGGGTCTCCGGCTCCCACGGCTCGGCCTGCGCCTCGATGATCCATGCGCTCCTGCCGACCGCTGCGGCCCACGCGTGCCAGCGCGCCGCGTTGTCGCGCCATCGGTGTGATGTCGTGAACAGCCGGGCGCCGAAGATGCGATACCCGATCCGGCGGTAGACGTCGAGGCCGAGCACGTCGCCCGGCAGGAGCAGTTCACCCACCTCGAACTCGGGCCGGTAGCGGTCGCTCCCGAGCAGCCGCAGCAGGCCGTAACGGCTCGCGGCGACGTCCAGCCGCCGGTTGAAGGCGGCGAAGGCGTTGAGCACGATCGGACGCGACGGGTCAGCGGTCCGCGCGGCCGCGATCTCTTCGCGGACGAGGTCGGCGCCGATCCACCACCCCCGGGGTCCCGACCGATTCACCGGCTCGTTTTCGATCTGCCAGGCGGTGATGCAGCCCCGGTCGCGGTACCGGGCGACTGTCGCCTGTACCAGTTCGACCGCGGCCCGCCGGAGCTCAGGCGCGGCCGCGACGACGTTCGCCCCGCGCCGGACGGCGGGCACCAGGTGATCCGGGATGGCGAACTCGGGCCAGCCCTGCGCCTTCATCCCGACCGTGAGCACGACGTCGCGGCCGGCGCGCCCGGCTTCCTCGAGCAGCCAGTCGAGCTCGCCATAGCCCTCGCCGTCCACGCCGTCCCAGTAGGTGGACAGCCGCAGCGGGCTCAGCTCGAGCTCCAGCACCCGGCGGAACGCACGCTGCCAGTCGAGGCCACGGCCGCGGGCGCGCCGGGGTGAGAAGCTCACGCCGAGCGCGGTCATGTGGGTCCGCGGCGGCGGAGCTCGGTGACCCGCACCAGCGCCTCCCGCAGCTCGTCGATCCACTCCGCCTCGTGCCGGCCGACGAGGCGCACGCACCAGGCAAGCGCCTCGCTGCGGCTGCGGGCGACGCCGGCCTGGACGAGCGTGTCCAGCACCTGGCGCTCGGACAGGCGGAGGCGTGTCATCACGGGGATGGACAGGGTAGTGAACAGCGTTCGCTCGCCGCCCACCGTGACGCCCCACGCGACCTTGCGGCCGAACCGGCGCTCCACGTCGTGCGCGATGCGCATGCGCTGGTCGCGCGTCTCGGCGCGAAACCGCTGGACGAGGCTCGTGCGGCCCTCGTCGGCCGCACGCGCCTCGTCGAGGGCGCCCACGATCAGGATTTCGTCGTCGTCCGACTCCACCCGGGCGGGCTCCACGAACCAGTCGTCGGGCAGGCGTCCCAGCACCCAGCCGGAGATATCGTCAGTGGCCACGGGCATTACATTCTTACATTTCCGCACCGCAATGGCTTCTGGTAAGCTGCTGCAGCCTTCTCTTCCGAAGGCCTGATCCCCGAAGAATCGACAGAAGGAGGTGTGCATCGTGGCCGATTCGAACGACTGGGTCCTGACTATCGCCAGCTGGTCACCGCGCACCTCCGGCTCCCCGGCCTGAAGCCGAACCCGGATCCTCCTGGCCGGCGACGGCTGGCGCCGCTCGCGCTCATCGGAGGATCTCGCTTGCCTGCCAAGGATCGCGCCCAGCTGGACACGCTGGGATGGGACGACTGGTTCGCCGTGCGGTTCGCCGCACTGTCCGGCACGCGGCCCGCGGACGGCATCGTGGCCGCCCGGGTCGTGGCCGACCACGGCACCGGTCGAGTGGTGCACACCGGCGCGGACAGCCTGGACGCCCAACTCGACCGCCGCCTCACGGCCGCGGCGCGGCGCAGCCGCGATCCCCTGCTGCCCGCCGTGGGTGACTGGGTGGCGATCACGCGGTCGGGCCGCGACGCGGTCATCCAGGCGGTGCTGGAGCGACGCACCGCCTTCCGCCGCAAGGTCGCCGGCGCCGTCAGCCAGGAGCAGGTGCTCGCAGCCAACGTGGACGTCGCTCTCGTCGTTGCCGGCCTGGACGCGCCGCCGAACCTGCGCCGCATCGAGCGCACGCTGGCCATGGCCCTCTCCAGCGGAGCCCGGCCGGTCGTGCTGCTCAGCAAGGCGGACATCGCGGGTGAGACCTCCGAGGAGCGAGCGGCCGAGGTCCGGCGGATCGCGGCCGGGGCGCTGGTCGTCGCCGTGAGCGCGATGACCGGGGAGAGCGTCGATCGCCTGCCCGAGCTCGTGCCGCCCGGCCGCACGGGAGTCCTGCTCGGTCCGTCGGGCGTCGGCAAGTCGACGCTGGTCAATCGGCTGGCCGGGGGCGACGTCATGAGGACGGCGGCCGTGCGCTCCGACGGTAAGGGCCGCCACACCACGACGCACCGGCAACTGGTCGCCCTGCCCTGGGGCGGTCTGCTGATCGACACGCCCGGCCTGCGCGAGCTCCAGCTCTGGAGCGACCTGGAGGAGACGGGCGAGATCGCCCGCCTCTTCACCGACGTCGAGGAGCTGGCCGCCCGATGCCGGTTCGCCGACTGCGGACACTCACGCGAGCCGGGCTGCGCGGTCCAGGCCGCGATCTCCGCCGGCGTCCTGCCGCCCGGGCGGCTCGAGAGCTACCGCAAGCTCCGGCGCGACGCGACCGCGGTCGGGCAGCGGGTCGGCCGCCGGCGCCGGCACGAGGCGGCCCTCGGGCGCCGCAGGCGCATCGCGCTCCTGCGTGAGGAGGACCTGGCCGCCGGGTCGTGAGCCGGGCCTTCACGACGGCTCCTCCGGACGCGGGCTGAGCAGCTGGATCGCGTCCACGACGACTTCAGTGGAGTACCGCCGCTGGCCGTCGTTCGTCTCCCAGGAGCGGGTCTGGCTGCGGCCCTCGGCGTACAGCAAACGGCCCTTCCGCAGGTGCTCGGCGGCGAACTCGGCCGTTTTGCCGAACGCGACCAGCGAGTGAAAGTCCGTGTGCTCCCGGCGTGTGCCGTCGTCCTCCTTGCCGGCGTACGTGTTCGTGGCCAGCCGGAGGTTGGTGACATGGGTGCCGGAGGCGGTGGCGCGAACGTCGGGATCGGCGGTGAGCCGGCCGATCAGGATGACCTTGTTGACCATGCTGGCGGGACTCCTCGAGAGCGGGCCGGCAGCAGTGGCAGCGGGTCCACCGGCCGGCCGTCGCGGCGGACCTCGAAGTGCAGGTGGGGCCCCGTCGAGAGACCGGTGCTGCCGACCCGTCCGATCTCGTCTCCGGCTGATACCGCGTCGCCGCTGACGAGCGCGGTCGCCTCCAGGTGGCCGTACAGCGTCGAGACGCCCCCACTGTGCTGGACGACCACGGAGAGGCCGTAGCCGTTCGGGTTCCAGGCCACGGTCGCGATGCCGCCGGCGGCGGCATGGACGGGCGTGCCGGCAGGGGCCGCCATGTCGACGCCGCTGTGGAAGTGCCCGCCGGGACAGAACGGGGCAGCCGGCTCCAGGGCGAACGTGGTGCAGCCGAACGCCTGCGTCTCCACCCAGTTGGCGAGGGGCCAGCTGAGCTGGCCCGGCGCGGTGGCGGGGCCGTGCTGGCCGCCGGCGATCGCCATCAGCCCGGCGGCGACGAGCGGTACCACGATGGTCCTGACGCTCATGCCCTGGCCACCGCGCGGATGGCGTGCGTCAGGTGACGCTTGGCGAGGCTGCTGGCCCTGGAGCCGGCCAGCGTCGAGGTGTGCAGCGCGCCGGGGACCTTGAACGTCATCCACAGGGCCGCCAGCGCGAAGAGGTGACGGATGGGCAGGATCGAGTAGCCGTCGAGCGCGAAGCCGACGGCCAGCACGAGGAGCTGCAGCGGCTGCATGAGCAGCGCGCTCACGAAGAGGCCGCCCCACTCCCTGGCGTAGCGGTGCGTCTCGGGCAGGACGAACAGAAGAGCGGCGGCCGGCGCGAGGATGGTCAGCACGACGAGCAGCGCGAACCGCACGATGTACGCGAACGCGAGCACCGCGTACGCGGCGAACAGCAGGATCAGGGTGACGCTCTCGAGGCCGAGGCCGCCGATCCTCGCGGTGGCGCCGAACTGGCCGGCGTCCATCAGCAGCTGCTGGCCGGTCGCCATTACGACGGTGTCGCTGAGCGCGTTGCTCGCGTCCACGGCCGCCTGGACCAGCGGCACCGCGAAGTTGATCAGCACGGCGGCGAGGAGCAGCCGGGGGAAGAGCACGCGCAGCACGAACTGGCTGCGCGTCGTCGTCCGGCTCCACATCATGCGGAAGCCGGCGTAGGTGATGACGGCGGTCAGCGCCGAATCGGCGGCGACCTGCACCAGCGGCGTGAGGCTCCGGATCGGGCCGACCGCCGTGAACGGCGTGCTCGGCGCCGACGGGTTGCCCGTGCGGAGGACGAACGCGCGCAGCGCTTCCAGGACCAGCTGGACGTTCTCCACGACGAACGCCTGGACGTTGCCGCCGAGGTCGAGGGCGCGCCGGATGGCCTCCAGAGACTGGAGCACGTCGCCCATCTCAGTGTCCGGGCACCGTCCCGGTGAGGACGTGCACGAGCGTACCGGCCATCTCGACCCCGAGGGTCCCGACGACGATGCGCTGAATCCACTGCTTGGCCTGGAGGACGGACTGCGGCTGGACGGCGAGCATCTTCCAGAGGAACGCCACGACGAAGGCCAGTGCGCCGATGGAGCCGACCAGCGCCTGGCCGACGAGGATCCAGCGGGCGAGAACATCTTGAATCGGCTGAACGGTGTCGGGGGACATCGGTAGCGACCTCCTGCGTGGGGTGTTTCGGCGCCCGTGACGGGCGCGACCCACCCTATCCGGGGGCCGCGGCGATGGGAATCTAACCCGTAAAGACCGTCTTAACGGGATGGATTGGCGAACCCTCCCTCACGGGCCAGCATGGCGGGCCGGAGGTGTACGACATGCGCGCAGTCCCCGCTGCTCCCCGTCGATTCGCCGGCTTCAGCCGGGAGTGTCTCGAGCTGCTCCGCCAGCTGGAGGCGAACAACAGCCAGATCTGGTTCGAGGCCCACCGCCAGCTCTTCCGCGACCTGCTCGTGGAGCCGGCGGTCGACCTCGTCATCGAAATCGGACCGCTCCTCCGCGCCCGGCTGTCGGACGGCCTGCGCGCCGAGCCGCGGGTCGGCGGCTCGATCCTGCGCATGCGGCACGACGCCCGCTTCCAGCGCGACCGACCGTTCCGCACGCACCTGGAGCTGTGGTTCTGGGAGGGTCGAGGACCCAGCCACCAGCACGCCGGCTTCTTCGTCCGACTCGGGGCGGACGAGCTGGTCCTGGGCGCGGGAATGACCCAGTTCCCGCCCGACCTCCTGCTCCGCTTTCGAGAGCAGGTCGACGCGCCCGGTTCCGGGCGCGAGCTGGTCTCGCTGCTCAGGCGGCTCGAGACTTCCGGCATGAGCGTGCTCGGACAGCGCCTCCGCCGCGTGCCACGGCCCTTTCCGGCCGACCACGAGCGCGCCACGCTGCTGCGTCACCTCGGTCTTCGCGCGGAACGCGTGGAGCCGCTGCCGGGTGCCATGCCCGAGGCGGTCCTGGGTCCGGTCCTTCCGGAGCTGCTGGTCAGCGGCTTCGTCAGGCTGGAACCGCTCCGACGGTGGCTCCTGAGGCTGGAATGACCCGCTACCTTGGAGGGGATGGGAACGCTGCGCCCGTACAAGGCCAAGCGAGACTTCCAGGCAACACCGGAGCCGTCGGGCGACGGCCCCGAACCGAGCACCGCGGCGGAGGTCCTCAGGTTCGTGGTGCAGGAGCACCACGCCCGGCGCCTGCACTGGGACTTCCGACTGGAGCGGGATGGGGTGCTCGTGTCGTGGGCCCTGCCCCGCGGCGTCCCGGAGGACCCGCGCCGGAACCATCTCGCGGTCCACGTGGAGGACCATCCGCTCGAGTACGGCCAGTTCGAGGGCGAGATCCCGCGCGGCAACTACGGTGCCGGGCAGGTCTCGATCTGGGATCGCGGCACCTACGAGACGCACAAATGGCGGCTCGACGGCCCGAAGGGCGAGGTGATGGTCACGCTCCACGGCAGCCGGGTGAACGGCCGGTACGTCCTGTTCCAGACGGACGAGCGCAACTGGATGATCCACCGGATGGATCCCCCGGAGGACCCCGAGCGGGAAGAGATGCCGGCCGCGATCACGCCGATGCTCGCCAGGCTTGCCGACTCCGTGCCGCACCCCGACCGGGGGTGGGCCTACGAGTTCAAGTGGGACGGGGCGCGCGCCGTAGTGTTCAACGAGCCGGGCTCGCTGCGGGTGGTCAGCCGGACGGGCGAGGACCTGACCAGGCGCTACCCGGAGCTCCGGCGCCTGGCGGAGGCGCTCGGCTCGCACACCGCGATCGTCGACGGCGAGATCGTCGCCCTGGGCGAGGACGGCGTGCCGCGCTTCGAGCAGCTCCAGCAGCGAATCGGGCTCAACACCGAGGCCGACGTGCGCCGCAAGATGAAGCAGGTGCCCGTCTACTATTTCGCGTTCGACCTGCTCTACCTCGACGGCCACCGCCTGACGGACGTGCCGTACGAGACCCGCCGCGAGCGGCTCCGGTCGCTTCAACTGAGCGGACCCTCGTGGCAGACGCCCGAGCACCAGGTCGGCCACGGCCAGGCGATGCTCCAGGCCAGCCGCGCCTCCGGGCTGGAGGGGATCGTCGCGAAGCGGCTCGACAGCCCCTACGAGGAAGGGCGCCGCTCGGCCGCGTGGCTGAAGATCAAGAACCGCCGCCGGCAGGATCTCGTCATCGGCGGCTGGCTGGACGGCGAGGGGAGGCGCCAGGGCGCGCCGGGCGCGCTCCTGGTGGGCTACCGGGAGGGCGACCAGTTGGTGTACGCGGGACGCGTCGGCACGGGGTTCACGGACGCCACGCTGGCCAGGCTGGCCGAGCTGATGGCGCCGCTGGCCCGAGACAGCTCACCGTTCGACCGCGGGCGCCCACCGGCCGGCGCCCACTTCATCGAGCCCCGGCTCGTCGGCGACTTCGAGTTCTCCGACTGGACGCGCGCGGACCAGGTCCGGGCGGGCGCCTTCAAGGGCCTGCGCACCGACGTCGACGCGGGCGAGGTCGTGCGCGAGAGGCCCGGCTCGTGAGCCCGTCCCGGGCGGCCGTCGACGTACGGGTCGAGGACCGAACGCTCCGCCTGACCAACCTCGACAAGGTGTACTGGCCGGAGGTCGGCTTCACGAAGGGCCAGATGATCGACTACTACTCGCGCATCGCACCCGTGCTGCTGCCGCACCTGCGCGAGCGGCCGCTCACGCTCAAGCGATATCCCGAGGGCGTCGACGGCCAGATGTTCTACGAGAAGAACTGCCCCAAGCACCGGCCCGACTGGATGCACACCGCCAGGGTCTGGAGCGGTGGCAACGACCGCTACATGTACTACTGCGTCGTGGACGACCTGGCGAGCCTGGTCTGGGTGGCTCAGCTGGGCACGATCGAGCTGCACACATCGCTGTCCCTGGGCCAGAAGCTGCCGGAGCCGCGGGCCATGGTCTTCGACCTGGATCCCGGGCCGCCGGCCACCATCGTGCAGTGCTGCCAGGTCGCGATGTGGCTGCGCGACTGGTTTCTGGAACGCGACCTGCAGGCGTTCGCGAAGACGTCCGGCAACAAGGGTCTGCAGGTATACGTGCCGATCAACGGGCCGGTCGACTACGACGTGACCAAGCACGTCTCGCGCGGCCTGGCCCAGAAGCTCGAGCGCGACCATCCGAGGCAGGTGGTCAGCCTGCAGCGCAAGACGCTGCGCGAGGGCAAGGTGCTGATCGACTGGAGCCAGAACGACGATGCCAAGACGACCATCAACGTGTACTCGCTGCGTGCCCGGGCACGGCCCACGGCCTCGACGCCGGTCCACTGGGACGAGGTCGAGCACTGTCTGGAGGCCGCCGACCCGAACGTGCTGGTCTTCGACTCGACCGCGGTCCTGGAGCGCGTCGAGCGGCAGGGCGACCTCTTCGAGCCCGTGCTCACCCTGAAGCAGCAGCTGCCCGATTCTGCATGAGCGAGCACAGGCCGCGGGTGGTGATCGTGGGCGCCGGGTTCGGCGGCCTGACGCTGGCGCGCGCCCTGCGCCGGGCGCCCGTCGACGTGATCCTCCTCGACCGCAACAACTACCACCTGTTCACGCCGCTGCTCTACCAGGTCGCGTCGGCTCTGCTCAGCCCCGCCGACATCGCGCAGCCCGTCCGCAAGCTGGTACGACCGGTGCGCAACACCGAGTTCCGACTGGGCGAGATCACCGGTATCGAGCTGGACGGCCGGTGCGTGCGCACTGACCGCAGCGTTGTCTCGTACGACTACCTGGTCGTCGCGGCGGGCAGCGTCAACAACTACTTCGGCAACCGCTCGCTCCAGCTCCGGTCCCTGAACCTCAAGGA
>DASQZW010000246.1:0-3666 GCA_035638495.1 Terriglobales bacterium | reverse complement strand
GCACCGACCGTGCGACCGGACCGGAGGCGGTCGCGCTCGACGCACAGCTCCTCTGGAAGGTCGAGGACCACGGCCACCGCCGAGCAGTCGCGCTCCGCGGCCAGCTCGAGCAGCGGACGCCGGTCGCCCGGCCTGGCGTCGACCGCGTCCACGACGGTCAGCTTGCGGCGGCGCAGGCGCAGCGACGCGATCAGGTGCAGGACCTCGAATGCGGCCGGGGTCGCCGACTGGTCGTCCTCGTCGTCCGCGACGAGGGCGCGACACAGGTCGGACGAGACCACCTCGGTCGGTTTGAACCGGGCCGCGGCGAACGTGCTCTTGCCGGCGCCGGCCGGCCCGATCAGCACGACCAGGCAGAGCTCGGGGATGTCGATCGTCACGGTACGCTGCCCAGCATGACCCGCGTGAAGGACGAACTGCAGCGGCAGGTGGACGGCCGGCGCCAGGCCCTCACGGCGCTCAGCCACCGCGTCCACGAGGCGAACGAGATCCGCTTCGAGGAGCGCCGGTCCTCGGAGCTCGTGGCGAGCGCGCTGGCCGGCGCCGGCTTCGAGGTCGAGCACGGCGTGTGCGGGCTGGAGACGGCGTTCGTGGCCACCGCGGGCACAGGGCCGCTGACTATCGGGATCTGCGCCGAGTACGACGCTCTGCCCGGCATCGGCCACGCCTGCGGGCACAACATCATCGCGGCCGCGGCTGCCGGCGCCGGCATGGCGCTGGCGCACGTCGCGGACGAGCTGGGCGTGACCGTCCGCGTGCTCGGCACGCCGGCCGAGGAGAGCGGCGGCGGCAAGATCCTGATGCTGGACCGGGGCGCATTCGACGGCGTGCACGCGGCGATGATGGTGCACCCCTCGCCCGAGGAGCGGCCACACGCCGACTGCCTCGCGGTCGCCCACTTCCGGGTCCACTACCGCGGCAGGGAAGCGCACGCGTCCGCGTATCCCGAGCGCGGCGTCAACGCAGCCGACGCCCTGACGGTGGCGCAGGTGGCGATCGGGCTGCTGCGCCAGCACTTCGAGCCGTACGACCAGGTCCACGGCATCGTCACGAAGGGCGGCGAGGCGCCGAACATCGTGCCCGCGCACACGACCGCCCGCTTCTACGTCCGGGCGCGCGACCTCCAGGCGCTGGAGCGGCTGCGGGCCCGGGTCGACCGGTGCTTCGAGGCGGGCGCGCTCGCCACCGGCGCGACGGTGACGCAGGAGGAGGAGAGCCCGCCCTACTCGGAGTTCACGCCCGACCCGGAGATTGGCGACCTGTACCGGCGCAACGCCGAGGCGCTGGGCCGGACGTTCCCGGACCTGCCGCCCCGCAAGGGCGGGTCGACCGACATGGCCAATGTGTCGCTGCGGATGCCCGCGATCCACCCGATGATCCACATCGAGGCGAAGGGCGCCAGCAACCACCAGCCCGAGTTCACGGCCGCGTGCGTGACTGCGTCCGCCGACCGCGCGGTTCGCGACGGCGCGCTGGCGATGGCGATGACCGTCGCCGACCTCGCGACCGTGGGATCGGTGCGCGACCGCCTGCTCGCCGGCAGCACCGACCACTCGCGCCGCCATTAGCGCGTGTTGGGGGGCCGGGAAGATCAGCTGGCGGCGAGGCCTCCGTCATGGAGGGGAGTCGTGCGAGGGGGCCGGCGGGCTAACATCGGCCCACTCGTGGGTGGCAACTGTCCCACAGGCAGCCCGTATCCGAGCCGACTGAAGCGAAGTGGGCTTTCACTGGCCTCCGATAGCCCCATCTCCCGACACTCGACGCCATCGGGGCGCAAGTCGAGCGCAAGTGGACCAAATGTGCGCCAATCGCCGTTATTCGGACCTCCGAAAGGGCGATTCGCACACATTTGGTCCACTCGAGGTTCAGTTACCACCCAGAGGTGGGCCGATGTTAGCCCGCCGGCCCTCCTTCGCCGGTCCCGCACACCGAGACGCCGTCTGCGCACCCCGGCGGCCCAACTCCGAAACCACGCGTTCGCCTAGCCGGCGCTGCTCCACGCCGCGAGCCGGGCGTCGACCTCGGCGCGAGCGGGCGGATCGGCCCCCGTCCGCTCGCACGTGAGCGCCGCGGCCACCGCCGCGAAGCGAATCACGGCCAGCCAGTCGTCGTCGCCGAGCCGGCCCAGCGCGGCGCGGTCGAGCGCCCGGCGCTCGGCCAGGGCGACCAGCAGGGCGGCCATGTAGGCGTCGCCCGCGCCCACGGTGTCCACGACGCGGCACGGCGCGGCCGGACACGTCACGGTGCGGCCGGCCAGGTGCAGCCGGCTGCCGGCCGGACCCGCCGTCACGATGAGCGCCTGGTCGTGGCCGAGCTCGGGCCGGACGCCCCAGGCGCGCAGGTCCGCCTCGCTGGCCCGAACCAGGTCCGCCAGCTCGGCCGCCTCGGCGAGCGCCGCCCGGTACTCGGGCCAGTCGGGGACGACCTCCGGCCGGACGTTGGGATCGAACGTCAGGAGCGGCCCGCCCCGGAGGGCCCTGGCGAGACCCAGCACAGCCTCCCGCGACGGCCGCACCGCCACGCCGAGGGACCCGAAGTGCACTGCCTCCAGGTCCGCGAAACGCTCGAGGGACAGGTCGCCCGGCGCCAGTCCCGCGGCGGCCGTGCCCACGAGGCGGAAGTCGTAGGCGGCCTCGCCCTCGGCGCCGGCGACGAACGCCAGCGCGGTGGGCTCGCGGCCCCGCGGGGCCAGGTGCGTGGCGACGCCGTTCTCGACCAGGTGGGCGGCCAGCATCCGGCCGAACAGGTCGTCCGACATGCGGCCGGCGAACCCCGATTCATGGCCGAGCCGCGCCACGCCGACCGCCACGTTGCACGGCGAGCCGCCCGGACGGACCCGGAAACCGTCGAGGCGCCCGGCGACGGTCACCGGCGTGAAGTCGACCAGGCTCTCGCCGACGCAGGCGATCACCGCTCGAACCCTCGCAGCAGGCCCGCCGCGACCGCCACCAGCCAGGCCAGGTTGAGGCCGGTGAACGTCCGCTCCCAGGCGCCCGCCGGCAGGCCGCCGTGGACCAGGCCGACCACGCCCGCGACCAGCAGCGCCACCGACGCGACGAACGTCGCCAGCGAGAGCGCGGTCCAGCGCAGGTGGCCGGCGAGCAGCAGCGGGGCCAGCGTGAGCGCCAGGAAGAGGACCAGCGCGACGGCGCGGTGCGGGATCGGGTGGGTCGGGTCGCGGCTGACGATCGCCACGCCGACGAGCGCGGCGCCGGCGACGGCCAGCAGGGCCGGGCCCGCCCGTGCCCGGCCGCCCAGCGACCTCCAGAGCGCCCAGGCGACCGCAGCGTAGGCGAGGCCGAGCGCCGCGAACGTGAGATTCACCGCCAGCGCGAACGGCTGGCCGTGCTGGCCCAGATGGCTCACGGTGGTGCGGATCGGGTCGTAGCCGGGGCTGCGCCAGCCGGCCACTACGAGGAGCGCTGCGGCCACCGGCGGGCAGGAGACGCCCATCCACACCGCGAGTCGCGCCACGATCGCGTCGCGCCCGCCGTGGTATGGGTTCGCCAGTGGCCCCGCCATCCTGGTCGATTCTGCCGTGACGCGCCCCCGGCCGGCCGCGGGCGGCGGGCGCTGGATCGACGTGGCACCCGAGCGCCTGGCCGGCTGGCTGGCCGATTTCGACAGCCGCCACGGCGTCGTCCGCACGGTCTACACGCCGGCGCT
>DASQZW010000245.1:0-62627 GCA_035638495.1 Terriglobales bacterium | reverse complement strand
AGTCGGGCTGCCAGCCGGTGGCGTCCGCGAGTGCGGCCAGCACGCCGGCGTGGAAGGCGTGGCCGACCGCCCCGCCCGCGCCGAGCACCAGGCCGATCCTCCTTGCCACCTCAGATCACCTCCTTACACTGGGCCAGATGGACCGGATGAGTCCACAGGACGCGATGTTCCTCGCCGTCGAGGACGACCGGAACCCCATGCACATCGGCAACGTGTGCGTCTTCGAGGGACCGGTGCCGTCCTACGGCGAGCTAGTCCGGGCCGTCGCGGCGAACCTCCCCCTCGTCCCCCGCTACCGGCAGCGCGTGCGCTTCGTCCCGCTGCAGCTGGGCCGGCCCGTCTGGGTCGACGACCCCCACTTCCAGATCCTCTATCACGTGCGCCGCACGGCGATCCCGCACCCGGGCGGCGCCGACGAGCTCCGGAACCTGGCCGGGCGGGTGTTCGCCCAGCGCCTCGACCGGGACAAGCCGCTCTGGGAGCTCTGGATGGTCGAGGGCCTGGAGGACGGCCGCTGGGCGCTGCTCTCCAAGGTCCACCACTCGATGGTCGACGGGGTGTCAGGCACCGACCTCCTGACGGTGCTGCTCGACCGCGAGCCGAAGTCACCCCCGACGCGTGCCGCGGCCTGGCGGCCGGCCCCGGAGCCGAGCGACCTCCAGCTCGTCGCCGACACGCTGGCCGACGGCATTCGCGACCCGGTGAACCGCGTCCGCGGCCTGCCGTTCGTGGCCCGCGCCGCGATCGCCACCGGACTCGGCCTGGACAGCATCACCGACCTGTTCAACCTCGTCAGCTCCCTCGGCAGCTGGACGTATCCGGCCGCGGGGTCGCTCAACGGCCCCATCGGACCGCACCGCCGGTGGAGCTGGGCGAACGGCACGCTGGAACAGGTGAAGGAGATCAGGTCGGCGCTCGGCGGCACGGTCAACGACGTGGTCATCGCGGTCATCACCAGGGGCTTCCGCGACCTGCTCCTCGGCCGGGGCGACGAGGTGGACGGCAGGGTGGTCCGCACGCTCGTGCCGGTGTCGGTCCGGCGTCCGAGCGAGAAGGGCATCTACAACAACCGCGTCTCGGGCCTCTTCCCCGGCCTCCCCGTCGGGATCGCGGACCCGGTGGAGCGGCTGGACGCCGTCCGGAGGCAGATGGACGGCTTCAAGCGGTCGGGCCAGGCGGTGGCCGGCGACGTCCTCACCCAGCTCACGGGCTTCGCCCCGCCGATGCTGCTGTCCGTCAGCGCCCGGCTGGCGACGCGGTTCGAGCAGCGCCTGGTCCAGACCGTGACCACGAACGTGCCCGGTCCGCAGTTCCCGCTGTACGCGGCCGGCCGGCGGATGCTCTACGCCTACCCCTACGTCCCGATCGCGGGCACCGTGCGCATCGGGATCGCCATCTTCTCCTACGTCGGCGGCCTGAACTTCGGCGTCACCGGCGACTACGACTCGGTCCCCGACATCGACGTGCTCACGCGCGGCATCGAGGCGGGCATGACCGAGCTCCAGCGGGTCGCGCGCAGCGCTCTGGGAGCCCCGGAGCCCGCGCCGCGCCGGCGCCCGCGCGCCGCGGCGGCGAACGCGACGAACCGGAGACGGACCACGACGGGCCGGCGAGCCGGCGTCAGAGACGGAGCGAGATCCGCGCCAGCCGGTCCTTGACCTCGGTCGGCAGCACGGCATCCCAGAACGCGATCGCCCGCGCGTCGTAGCCCACGAGGTACCGGGGACGCGGGCTGCGCGACGTCATCGCGCCGGCGATCGTACGCGCCACGGCGTTCGGGTCCCCCATCAGCGGCTGGGTGATCCGCAGGCCCGACCGGAGCCGCCGGTACGCGTCCCCGTACGGTGAGTCCGCCCGCCGCTCCACGTCGCTGGCCGCCTCGTCCCAGATTCCCGTCCGGAAGCCACCCGGCTCGATCAGGACGACCCTGATGCCGTCCCTGGCGACCTCCACGCGGAGGGCGTCGGAGAGCGCCTCCAGCGCGTGCTTGCAGGCCTGGTACCAACCGGTCAGCGGGGTCGTGGCCAGACCGTAGATCGAGGAGAGGTTGACGATGCGCCCCCCGCCGGCCTCGCGCATGAGCGGAAGGGCGGCCCTTGCCAGCCGCATCGGCCCGAACACCATCGTCTCCACGACGCGGCGTGACTCCTCGTCGTCCACGTCCTCGATGGCGCCGGTCGCCGGGTAGCCCGCGTTGTTGACGACGCCGTAGGGCCGGAACCGATCGATCACCCGCACGCATCCACGTGCGTCCGTGACGTCGAGAAGGACCGTCCTGACCTGGACCCCCGCCTCGGCCGCCGCATCCCGCACCAGCTTCGCCTTCGCGGCCGAGCGGACGCTGCCGACCGCGTCGAAGCCCCGCCTGGCCAGCTCGATGACCGTGGCCAGCCCGATGCCCGAGTTGGCACCGGTGACCAGCACCGTCCGGGCCATGCCGACACCGTAGCACCCGATCCCGTCGCCCGGACCGGTTCGTAGCGGCGGGCTCTCCGCCCGCGACCCCCCGCGGCCTCAGCGGACCAGGATGTGGATCACGCCAGCGCCCACGTCCGAGCCGATCCAGCCGCCGATGTTGTCGGCCAGCGCCGTCCGGGCGGAGTCTACCTGACGCTCTCCGCACCGGCCCTCGAGCTGCCAGGCCAGCTCGACGACCTGGGCGATGCCGGTGGCGCCCAGGGGGTGCCCGCGGGCGAGCAGGCCGCCGCTGGGGTTCACCGGCAGCCGGCCGCCCAGCCAGGTCGTCCGCTCCGCCATCACCCGCTCCACCTCGTCGTGCCGGTAGAAACCGAGCTCGCCGCACGCGAAGAGCTCCGTGATGGAGGTCATGTCGTGCACCTCGGCGACGTCCACGTCGGCGGGGCCCAGTCCTGCGGCGTCGTAGGCGCGCTCAGCGGCGGGCCCGAGCGAGAACTGCGCCCGGAGGTCGTCGCCGCGCCCGGACCGCAGGACCGAGGCCGCGATCCGGACCACGCCGCGGCGCCCGGGCGCGAAGTCGCCCGCGCAGAGCACCAGGCACGCGGCGCCGTCGCTCAGCGGCGCGCACATGAGCTGTGTCAGGGGTCCGGCGATCCGCCGCGAGGCCAGCACCTGCTCCACCGTCAGCGGCTCCCGGTAGTGGGCGCACGGGTTCAGCGAGGCGTGGAAGTGGTTCTTGACCGAGACCTCGGCCAGCGGGATGGACTGGTAGATGTCGGCGCCGGCGCCCGTGGAGTGCGCGCCGCTGTACTGCAGCAGGACGCTGCGGTCCCCGCCGCTGCCGGCGCCGAAGATGTCCGACAGCTCGGAGAGGTCCATCCCGGAGTTGAGGGCGCGGTACGACCGAGCCCGGTCCGCGTGGTCGAACTTCTCGTAGCCGACCACGACGACACAGTCGTGCGCCTCGTGGGCGACCGCCTGCCACGCCAGGTGGAGCGCGGTCGAGCCGGAGCAGTCCGCGTTCTCGACGGCGGTCATCGGCACGCCCATCAGGCCCGTCCTGCGCAGCACGGTCTGCGCGCGCATGCACTCCTGCCCGCCGATCGCCCCGGCCAGCGCGTTGCCCACGAAGACGAACTGGACGTCGCCGACCTCGAGCTCCGCGTCGCTCAGAGCGCCGGTCACGGCCTCCTCCACGAGGTCCCTGGCGGTGCGGTCGACGTGCTTGCCGAACCGGGTCATCGCCGCGCCGCGAATCCACACATCCCTCATCTCTCACCGTCCTCCGCTCCCCAACGCGACGGGCCCCACCCGAAACACTGGGGCACTTGCCTCGAGCCCATAAACGGAGCTGCCATCGGCGGGAATCGAACCGCGGTTATCGTGTCAGATGCGTCAATCGCACATCGGACGGATGTGCCGTTCTCGAGGCCCACAGCCGCACTTCCGGACGGATGCGCAGAATCCGGCCGCCGGCTGCGCGCCTCGCGGGCGCGGTGACGCGCCTCGCGCAGCGGCGCAGGCGTCCGGCCGGGCCCGGCGGTGGCGAGCACGATTCGCGCCGCCATCTCCGGGTCGGTCCGCCAGCCGGCCGAGACGCAGACGGGGCGTGCGGCGAACGCGGTGCGGACGCGGAAGCCGACGACCTCCTCGCCGAGGAGGAGCTCCGATCGGTCGCCAGGTGCCGGTCCGGGCAGGGCCCCTCCGGCGACGAGGGGCCGGTCGGTCACCCCGACCGTCGGGACGCCGAGCAGCACGCCCAGGTGCAGGGCCAGCCCGGCGTGTCGCGGGTGATCGCGCCCGGTGGCGTTGACGAGGAGGACGTCCGGCTCGACGCCGAGGGCCCGGACGGCGCGTTCGAGGAGGGGCAGCTGCCGGAGCGCGAGATATCCGGGGCGATAGGACGCGGTGAAGGTCCCGGTCACCACCGCTGCCTTGACCACCGCGCTCTCCTCGACCACCACGGCCGCGGCCGTCGCGGGATCGGCCGCGGTGCCCAGCCCGACCAGGCCGCGGAAGGGCGCCGCGAACACGCCGCCCACGCGCGGCGGGCGGCATTCGGGCCACCGCCAGGGCACGGCCCCGTCCGCCAGCGCCGCGAGCCGGCGCTGGAGGGCCTCGAGCGACTCGGCCTCGCTCATCACCGGATTCTGCTCCACCGCGGAGAGGGCCGCCGGCGGACCAGCGGCCCTCACGGGACGTGTTGTGGGTTAGTGCGCGACGGCGGCGGCTCGGGTAGTGGCCCGCCACCGCAGGCCGGCCAGGGCGATCATGAGCAGGCCGACGGCGAAGTAGAACGGCTGCATCCACGAGCCCAGCCCGATCATCGCCACCTCGACCATGATCCAGCCCGCCATGACGCAGCCCGCGGCGGCCGACGCCAGCGCCATGAATCGGCGCGGCCCGAACACCTCGATCGTCGCGGCGGCGAGCGCGCTGCCGCCGACCACGACGCCCAGGAGCAGCGCCGGGACGGTGAAGTCGGTGAACGGCGACCCGCTCAGCACGCTCAGCGGGATGTTCATGAACCCGACGACCAGCCCGATCGCTCCCACGATGGCGCTCACCGCGGCGAACAGGTCGACCGTGACCAGTGCGATCCGAATTCCTTGCTTCTCTTCCATGGCGACACCTACCTTCGCTTCGAGCATCTCGCGCTCGGTGCCGCGCCCGGTAGGGCCGTTCAGCTCTGTGGTTCGGGGTCCGGGGTCCACCCCGGCGGATCGATGCCGTAGTCCGTCAGCCGGTCCGGCCAGCACAGCGCCCGGCCCGCGATGGCGCCGGGCGGGCTCACCGCGGTAACGAGGCCCTGGGCGCTGGTCAGGCGCACCATCCAGGACGGCTGGTCGGGATCGGGCCGGACCGGGGCGTGAGCCGCCGCCGGAGGAGCGGGCGCGGTCACCAGCCACCACGCGGTCCGAGCCAGGGAGAGCCAGCGACCGTGGGTGCCGCCGAGCTCCGCCTGGCGCCGCAGCCCGTCCAGCGCGGCCGCGGCGGCCAGGTATCCGGTGCCGTGGTCGAGGAGCTGGCACGGCAGCGCGCCCGGCCGCGCACCGTCCGGCGACTCGCCGGCGGCGATCCCGGACGCCGCCTGCACGATGCTGTCGAAGCCGCGACGGCCGGACCAGGGACCGCTGTGACCCCACGCGTCGAGGACCACCGTGACGAGGCCGGGGTGGCGCTCGGCGAGGTGCTCGAACCCGAGGCCGAATCGCTCCAGCGAGGCCGGCCGGTACCCCTGCACCAGCACGTCCGCCCCGGCGAGCAGGCCGTGAAGCATGTCGAGGCCGTCCCGCGAGGCGAGGTCCACGAACGCGCTCCGCTTGCCGAGGAGGGTGTCCGCCGTCCCCGGCGGCAGGTCCGGGTGCCCGGGCGGGTCGATCCGGAGCACGTCCGCACCGAGGGCGGCCAGGAACCGGGTGCACACGGGGCCGGCGATGACGCGCGTCAGGTCGAGCACGCGCACGCCCGCCAGCGGCAGGTCCGCCTCCGCGCGCCTCCGCGGAGCCGCGTTTCCCAGCGTTCTGCGGGCGACCAGCGGCTCGCTGGCCAGCGCCCGTCCCTGCGCGTGTTCGCCCCACTCGTCGAAGGAGCGCACGGCGGCGGCGACCCCGCCGGCCGCGAAGACCCGCTCCTCGACGTCGCGAGCCCGGCGTTCGGCGAGGGCCGCCGCCACCTCGTCCGCATCCCCTGAGACGCCGAGCACCCGGAGCAGGGCAGCGCGATGCCACGGGTAGTTGGCGTGGGTGCGGACCCATCCATCGGCCGTGCGCCAGAACCGGGACAGGGGAGCGAAGCCCGGCCCCGCCGCACGATCGCCGAGGCGGAAGAGGGACTCGCTGCGAACGGCCGCGGCCACGTGCGCCCGGTCGACCGCGACATCCGGCTCGCGATCGCTCCGCTGCCGCGGCAGTGCGGCGGCGGCCAGCAGGGCGGCGCCGACACACGCGATCGCCGCGTCCTCGACGGGAAAGCGCGAGGGCAGGTGGCCGACCGGCCCGGTGACACGGAGCGGGGCGGGCGGCCCGGGCAGCGCCGCCTCGCCCTCACCGGCGGTGGCGGCCCACGCCCGGTTGAGCAGGGACGTGTCCACTCATCGATTCTCGACCACCGGCGCCGTCGGTCAGCGGCGCTGGTGCGGGGCGATCCGCTCGCCTCGAAACCACGCCGTCAGGAAGTCCGGCGTCGGGTGGTGCGAGGCGACGATGCCGTCGATGACGGCCTGGCGGTCGTAGGCCACCCTGCGGGCCCGCACCTCCCAGCCGCTCGAGTCCGCGTCGAGCAGCACGTAGCTCGCGCGCAGGTCCGGTGCCCACGGGTTGCTGACGCTGCCCAGGTTGACGGCCCGCACGCCGTCCACCGTCCGGTCCAGCGCCCAGTGGGTGTGACCGGTGAGCACGAGGTCGGCGCCGCAGCCCGCGAGCACCGCCGCCACCTCGCGATCGCTCTGCGCCGGGTTCACGCCCGCGCCGTCGTCGGTCCCGGGCGCGGCGTGCACGCCGAGCAGGCGGGTGCCGTCCGGCAGCTCGAGGCGCAGCTCGAGCGGCAGGCCCGCCAGCCAGTCGAACCAGCCCGCGCCCGTCACGTAGCCCTGCGTCCACGCGAACGAGTGCGCCACCTCGATCTCCTTCCCGGGAGGTGGCGGGTTGGGCGGCCGTTCGCCGGTCACCACGTAGCGGTCGGTGTTGCCGCGCGTGACGCGCAGGCCGGGCAGCGCGTTCACCCGCTCGAGCACCGTGACCGGGTCGTGGCCGAGGGCGGCCAGGTCGCCCAGGACCACGTACCCGTCCACGCCGCCCTGGGCCTCGACGTCGGCCAGCACCGCGTCGAGGGCGATCGGGTTGCCGTGGACGTCCGAGAGCAGGGCCAGCCGCATCTCAGCTCGCCTGACCGGGACTCCCCTGCTCCGCCACCGCCCGTGCGAGCTCGCTGCGCGTCGCGAGGGTGGACGGGTGGTTGGCGCCGAGCACCCGCTCCCTGGCCGAGAGCACCTCCCGGAAGGTGCGCTCCGCCTCCTTCCACCTCCCCTGCTGCGCCATCGCCCGGGCCAGGTCGTGCCGGGTGTCCAGGGTGGAGCGGTGGTTCGCGCCGAGCGCCAGCTGCTGCGCCTCCAGCACCTCGCGGAACGCGCCCTCCGCCTCCTTCCACCTTCCCTGCTGGCCGGCACCGAGCGCACGGCGATACCGCATCAGCAGGATCGTCGCGTGGTTCGGGCCGAGGCGTTCGGACAGCCGCAGCGCCGCGCCGGTCACGGTCGTCGCGGTGGCAGCCGCACCCGCGCAGTCGTACGCGCTGGCCATGTCGCTCGCGGCCTCCAGCAGGTTGGCCAGGCGTTCCTCGGAGAGGTGGCGTCCGGTGGTCTGGAGCAGCGCGAGCAGGTGCGGCGACAGCTGGCGGTACACGGGCCAGTGCGACGGATTCGTGGCGTCGAGCTTGCGGAGCATCCGCAGCAGCGGGACCACGGCCGTGTCGCGCACGAAGTTCGGATCGGGGTCGGGCGGAATCGTCGGTGCGGCGAGATGGGCGCGGTTGGCGTCCGCGATCGCCGAGTGGACGACGACCGCGGCCTGTTCCCGAACGTCCTCGATCAGGCCCAGCCCGGCCAGGGCCGGAAGCACCTCCTCCGAGCCACGACCGACGACCGGCTCCTGGTGGGGCAGCGGCGAGAGCGCCGCCCGCCGCAGGAGCTCCAGCGGGATCGGCTGCGCCGGCGCATAGCAGGAGAGCAGGCGCAGCAGCAGCCGAGCCTCGGGCAGCCCGTGCTCCGCGAGCGCGTCGAGGGCCAGCTCGACGGTCCGCATCATCACCGCGCGCCGCCCGCGATCGAGCTGCGGGTCACCGTCCACGTCGAGCAGGCGGGCGGAGACCGGCACGCGATCGAGCGCCTGACGGTAGGCGTCGAACGAGACCCACGGGGTGTAGCGGGCGGCGATGTTCAGCCCGGCCAGGTGCAGGGCCAGCGGCAGCCCGCCCAGCTGGCGACCCAGCGCCTCGGCCTCGTAAGGACCGCCGGCGTCGGGCGCCAGGTCGCGCAGGACGCGGCCGGCCTCGCGTTCGCCGAGCGGCTGCAGCCGGTGCACGACCGCGTGCTCGCCCCACGCCGCCTGCTCGGCGTCCCGGGTGGTGACCACGACCAGCCCCCGTGGGCTGGAGCGGACCCAGCCGGCGCCGCCCGCGGTCCGGGCCGGCTGCTCCCCGTCCACGGCGCCCGCCGGCGGCGGCGCCGCGAGCAGGCGCGGATCGTCGGCGCCGTCGATCACCAGCAGCCAGTCACGCGGCGCGCTCTCCAGGAGGGCCCAGAGCCGGTCAGGCGCGTCGCCCGACTGGTCGTCGATGGCGTGCAGAACGCCGCGGCCGGCGCCGAGACGTCTGGCCACGCTGACCAGGCCCCCGGCCAGGCTGGTGGCCGTGGCTCCGGAGATCCACCAGACCTGCCGGCCGTGCGGTCCTCGCAGCCGGCGAGGCGCGCGTGCTCGCCGGGCGACCTCGGCGGCCACCGTCGACTTCCCCACGCCACCCATCCCCGCCAGCACGACGAGCCCGCCTCCAGCCAGCTGCCTGACGAGCTCTTCCAGCAGCCCCTCCCGACCTCGCAGGTCCGGCGGGAGCGGCCCCAGCGGGACGTCGAGCGAGACGCCGGTCGCGACCGCCTCGTCGCGGATCGACTTCTGCTCCCGACGTCGCTCCCGGCGGTCGGAGACGGCCAGCCACACCAGCCAGGCGAGGAGACCCGCGATGGCGACACCTGCGATGGTGCCGGCGATTGTGGCTGCCAGCCCCACATCCACATCGAAAAAGGTAAACGACCAGGGGGACGCCGTCCGCACGCCCGAGCCCCGATTCGGCGCGGCGACCGAGAATCACTCCGCCGACGCGCCCCGCAGCTTCTCGAGCAGCTCCGGCGTCAGCGCTCGGAGGCCCGGGAGCACCGCCGCGGCGCCGGCGACGGCGTCGGGGTCGGGAGGATACCGCGGGTGCGGGACGGCCACGACCAGCAGCCCGGCCCGCGCGGCCGAGCGCAGGCCGTTGCTGGAGTCCTCGACGGCCGCGCAGGATCGCGGGTCCATCGCGAGCCGGCGGGCGACCTCCAGGTACACGTCCGGCGCCGGCTTCCCCCGCCCCACCTCCTCCGTCGAGACGCTCACGGCGAAGAACCGCGCCAGGTCCGCGCGATCCAGTGTCGCGTCGATGAGCCGCCTCGGCGACGAGGAGGCGAGTGCGAGCGGCCACCGGGAGGCCATTCGGTGCACCGCCTCCACGGCACCGTCCATGAACGGCAGTCGCTCCTGGTACCGCCTGGCCATTCCGGCGATGACGAGTTCCGCCACGGTGGTCGGCGGCAGGCCGACGCCGAGCTCCTGGCTGAGATATCGGGCCCATTCGGCCGTGCTCATGCCCATGAGCCGCTGCTGGGAGTCCGGCTGCCAGCGGCCGCCGTGCTCGGCGACCAGGGCACGGCGCACCTCCTCCCAGACCGGCTCGGAGTCGATGAGCACGCCGTCCAGGTCGAAGACCACCGCATCGATCGGCCGCGCGGGTCGCGAGGGTTCGGGCGCCATCGCCACCCATCGTCGGCCAACCGCCGGGTGGGCGGCCATTGAGTCTTGCCGTCCCACAGCCACCTCACGCGGCCCGCGTGAGGTGGCCGCGGTACGGCAAGAGCCGCTTCAGGAGATCGGGACCGTCATCCAGCGCAGGAAGCCGGTCACGGCCACCAGCACGAGCAGGACGGCCACTCCCGCGACCATCTGGTACTCGCCGCGCCGAGCGTGGTACACGATCGCGCCCGCCGTCACGATCACGAGTCCGCCCGCGGCCAGCGGCGTCAGCCCGGGCAGGATCCGTGTCACCGACGGGAGGATGAGGCCCACGGCGGCGAGGATCTCCGCGACCCCGATGAACACCCGGAACCAGGCCGGGATGGCGGGGGGCCACCCGCCCTGCTCGCGCATGCTGCGGACCAGCGGCTCGGGCGAGAGGGAGTAGAGGATGCCGTGGAACAGGAAGACGAGCGCCAGCAGAATCTGGAGCACCCACGCCACTACGTTCACGATCGCACCTCCAGGTTGAATGAACCAACCATTGAATCGACCAATTATCGAGGGCGCGGTATATTCCTTGCAAAATGGCGGACGCCACCGACGGCCGTCCCCGCAGCGCGGCAGAGATCTGGAAGCTCCTGGTCGACCCGGGGTTCAAGGCGGTGCGCGACCACATGGCCAGCTGCATCAGCGAGCACCGCCTGTCGTCGCCGCAGGCACGGCTGTTGCGGGAGCTCTCGGAGCCGACGTCGCAGCGCGAGCTCGCCGGTCGACTCGGCTACGACCCGTCGAACATCACGGCCCTGGCCGACGCGCTCGAGGCGCGGGGCCTGGTCGAGCGCCGGACCGACCCGTCCGATCGCCGCGTCAGGACGCTGGTCCGCACCGAGGAGGGCGAGCGCGCGGCGGCCGCCCTGGAGGAGCGCCTGTTCCGGCCGCCCGAGTCCGTCACGGCCCTCTCGCCCAGCGAACAGCACATGCTCTTGAGGCTGCTGCGCAAGGTCTTCCGCGAACCCTGCCACTGACCGGGAGGAGGAGGAGAAGGGATGAAGGTCAGCCTGTTCGAGCAAGTGCCGTACCGCCACATGCCCGAAGGCTTCGAGCAGCGCCATCACTCGGTGGTGACGGCGCCCTACGACGTGGTGGATCCGGAGCGGATGCAGGAGTCGCTCCGTTCCGCGTACGCCGAGCTGATGCACGGGGCGCGAGCCGGGTTCGACGGCGTCTGCGTCACCGAGCACAGCCAGTCCTCGTACGACATCTCGCCGAACCCCGACCTGCTCGCCGCGGCGATCGCCTGGACCGCGCAGGCGGAGGGCCTCGACGTGGCGATCACCGTGCTCGGGCGGTCCCTCGGGAAGACGCGCGAGCCGCTGAAGATCGCCGAGGAGTACGCGCTGCTCGACTGCGTCAGCGGCGGGCGGCTCATCGCGGGCTTCCCGGTGGGCCTCAGCTACGACGCAAACCTGAACGCTGCCCTCCCGGCGATCGAGACGCGAGAGCGCTACCGCGAGCACCGCGAGCTGATCCTGAAGGCGTGGGCGGAGCCGCGCCCGTTCCCCTGGAACGGTCGCTTCGAGAAGTACGGCCAGGTCAACGTCTGGCCCCGGCCGATCCAGCAGCCGCATCCGCCCATCTGGATCCCCGGCACGGGCTCGCCCGGGACGCTCCGGGACATCCTCCGGCACGACTACGCGTTCGTGTACCTGAGCTGGGACGGGCCGAAGCTCGTCGGGCGGCAGGTGTTCGACCGCTACTGGGAGCTGGCGGACGAGGAGGGCCGCGAGAGCAACCCGTATCGCCTCGCCTTCCTGCAGGTGGTCGCCGTCGCGGAGACCGATGAGCGCGCCGAGCGGGAGTACGGGAAGCACCTGGAGGCGCACTACCGCTCGGGGATCGGGGCGATCCCGCACACCAGCATGGCGGTGCCGGGCTACGCCGAGCCCGCCGCCGTCGAGGCGATGCTGCGGGGCGGGGGCGGCCACGGGATGCTGGCGCGGATGAAGACGGCGACCTACCGGGACATCGTTGAGAGCCAGGTCGCGATCGTCGGCAGCCCCGCGTCGGTGGCGGACCAGATCGGCGAGTTCGTTCGGGAGTTCCGGATCGGCAACCTGCTGGCGATGCTCCAGAACGGCTCGATGCCGCGCGAGCTGACCGAGAAGAACATCTCGCTCTTCGCCGAGGAGGTGCTGCCGCGCCTTCGGCCGATCTGGGACGACGAGGGCTGGGAGAACCACTGGTGGCCGCGGGCCCAGGGCACGGCCAACGCCGCGGCAGGCGCCGCGCCCGGGGGGCGGGCGTGATGTCGGCGAGCGCCGTGGACGTGCGCGACGAGACCGTCGAGGTCTGGGACGGCCGGCTGATGCTCCATGTCAAGGTCGCCGGCGACGGGCCGCCGCTCGTGTTCTTCCATCCGCTGCCTGGACTCGCCTGGCAGCCGCTCCTCGACCGGCTGGCAGGCCGCCACACCGTGTTCGCGCCGGAACATCCGGGCACCTCGCCAGGCGATCCGCACGCGATTCACGAGGTGCAGACGTTCGGGGAGCTGCTGCTCGTGTACGAGGAGGCGGTCCGCGGGCTCGGGCTCGAGCGGCCGGCCGCGCTGGGGCACTCGTTCGGCGGCATGGTCGCGGCCGACCTGGCGGCGACGTTCCCGCGGCTCTTCTCGAAGCTCGTGCTCCTCGCGCCGATCGGCCTGTGGCGGGACGACGCTCCGATCCGGCTCGCGGAGATGGTCGCGGGACCACCGGAGGAGACGCCGGGGTATCTGTTCGCGCACCCCGAGTCCGACGCGGCGCGGGCGGTGCTGGCGCTTCCGGACGACCCGGCGCTAATCCCGAGGGCCGTCGCGCAGGGGGCGTGGAACATCGGCTGCACGACCAAGTTCGCCTGGCCGATCGCGGACCACGGTCTCGGGCGCCGGCTGCACCGGGTGGAGGTGCCGGCGCTGGTCCTCTGGGGTCGCGACGACGCGCTGGTCCCGGTCGCCTACGCGGAGGAGTTCGGCAGGCGCATCCCGCACGGCCGCGTCGAGGTGATCGACGACTGCGGCCACGTCCTCCAGGCGGATCAGCCCCAGCGGACGTGGAGCGCGATCAGCGATTTCCTGGCCGAATCGCGCGGTTGATTCTGAGCGGTGGTCTCCAAGAGTGCCACTCGCGGTCTGGAATCGGGTAGGAGGCGTGGAACTGCCGGCAGTTCAACGTCTCGTGGCCCCGCTAGAGGTGGAACGGCCGGCAGTTCCACGCTTCGGCGTGCGCCGGAGTCCCGCAGGTCAGGCCGCTGGCACCGGGGCGCGCCGTGGGGGTGGCGCGCACCCGGCACCGAACGGGGGGAGGATCGTTCCTCACCTGCTAGGAGCACTACTCCGGAGCGGTACGCCGAAAAGGGCGGTCGCGGCACCGCCGTCATGCCCTGACAGCGTAGGGCCCCACCCCCTGTCGGACCACATACACTCCATACAGTTCATCCGTACAGTTCCATCACCAGGCAGGACGACGGGCGTGAGGTTGTCAGACCGGCAGACGAGCTTCGGGGCCCTGCTCAGGAGGCACCGTCTCGCCGCGGGCCTGACGCAGGAAGCTCTTGCGGAGCGCGCCGGGATGAGCGTCCAGGCGGTCAGCGCGCTCGAGCGCGGCGTCCGCCGCACCCCCTACGCGTCGACCATCGACCTGCTGGCTGAGGCGCTGCGGCTGGCGCCCGCCGAACGCGAGGAACTGGCCGAGGTCGCGCGGCGGCGCGGGCATCCCCGAGCGGAGGACCCCGCCCACCAGCCCGGACTCAACGTGCCGGTCCCCCCCACGCCGATGGTCGGCCGCGACCAGGACCTCGCGCGCGCCTGCGACCTGCTGAGCCGCCAGGGCGTGCGACTGCTCACGCTCACCGGCACGCCGGGGGTCGGCAAGACCAGGCTGGGCCTCGCGGTCGCGGCGGCCGCGGCGCCGCTGTTCCCGGACGGGCTCGGCTTCGCGCCACTGGCCTCGGTGGCCGACCCGGGGCTGGTGGGCTCCGCGATCCACCAGGCGCTCGGCGTGCGCGAGGCCGAGCGCCTGCCGCCGCTGGAGGCGCTCACCGCCGCGATCGGCGACCGCCGAATCCTCCTGGTGGTCGACAACTTCGAGCACGTGCTGGCGGCGGCCCCGCTCCTCTCGGACCTGCTGGCGGCGTGCCCCCACCTCCACCTCCTGGTGACCAGCCGCGTCCGCCTCCGGCTGCGCGGCGAGTACCGCCTGCAGGTCCGGCCGCTGCCCATGCCGATGCCGGGGGAGTCGTCCGCCGCCGCCCTCGCCCGCAACGCGTCGGTCGCGCTGTTCGTCCAGCGCGCCCAGGCGACCTCGGGCGAGTTCGAGCTCACCTCCGGGAACGCCGGCGTCGTGGCGGAGATCTGCCGCCGTCTCGACGGCCTGCCCCTGGCGCTGGAGATGGCCGCGCCGTGGCTGCGGCTGATGCCGCCCCAGGCCCTCCTGGACAGGCTGGCCGACCGGCTGCAGATGCTCGTCGGCGGGGCGCCCGACCTGCCCGACCACCAGCGGACGATGCGCGCCACCCTCCAGTGGAGCTACGGCCTGCTCTCCCAGAGCGAGCAGGCGCTGTTCCGCAGGCTCTCGGTCTTCGCCGGCGGCGCCCCGCTGCCGGCGGTGGAGATCGTCTGCCAGGCGGCCGGCCCGCTGCCCGGCAGGATGCTCGACACCGCCGCGGGGCTGCTGGACAAGAACCTGGCCGAGAGCGGGCCGGCCGACCTCCGGCTCGACCAGCTGGAGACCATGCGCGAGTACGGTCGAGAGCTCCTGGAAGCGTCCGGCGAGGCGGACTCGACAGCCCGCGCGCACGCCGCCTTCGCCCTCGGGCTGCTCACGGAGGCGGAGCCGGAGCTTCACGGGCAGGACCAGGCCGGCTGGCTGGCACGGCTGGAGCGGGAGCACGACAACCTGCGCGCCGCGCTCCGCTGGGCCCTCGACCGTGGCGAACCCGGGATCGCGCTCGAGCTCGGCTGGCGGCTGGCGCGCCTCTGGGAGAGTCACGGGCACTGGCAGGAGGGCCGGGCCTGGTTCGACGAGCTGCTGGATCGCACCGGTGGGGTGGTCTCCGAGGCGCGGGCGCGGGTGCTGGCAGCGGCGGGACTGCTGTGCGGCCGGCGCGGCGACTTCGCCGGGGCCGCGGCGCACCACGAGGCCAGCCTGGAGGTGTCGCGGGCGCTCGGGGACCGTCGCGGCATCGCCGAGGCCGTGAACAACCTCGGCAACACGGCGCTCTCACAGGGCGACCTGCGGCTGGCGGCGCGCCTGTACGAGGAGGGCTACGAGCTGCGCCGCATGCTCGGCGATCCGCACGATCTCGCGATGTCCGTCAACAATCTCGCGATCGCCGCGATCGAGCTCGGAGACCTCCCGCGCGCGGCCGGGCTCCTCGACGAGGCCACCTCACTGGCGCGCGAGCACCGCGACACCGCCGGACTGGTCACGACGCTCATCAACGTCGGGATCGTGGCTCGGCGCCAGGGCGAGCACGACCGCGCGTCGGGGGCGCTGAGGGAGAGCCTGCTGCTGGCGCGCGACCTGGGCAACGAGCGCGCCTCCGCCATGGCGCTGGCCAACCTGGGGCACGTCGAGCGCGCCGAGGGCCAGGAGGAGAGCGCCCGCCGCGTCTACAGCGAGGGCCTGGGGGCGTTCACCCGGCTCGGCGACCCACGCGGCGTGGCGATGTGCCTGGAGGGCCTGGCTGCGACGGCGGCGATGCGGGGTGACGTGGAACTGGCCGCACGGCTGTACGGGGCGGTCGCGGCGCACTGCGACCGCCTGGGACTCGTGCTCGCCCCGATCCACGACGGCGTGCGGGCCGAGGTCCGGCAGGAGCTGGGCCGGGCGGCCTTCGAGTCCGCGTGGTCGGACGGCAGCCGCCTGTCCGTCGGAGCGGCCACCCGCGAGGCCCTCCGGGCCGGGTAGGCTCCCGCCGTCACCTCGCAGATTGGAGCGATGGGGAGTGGCGTCGCGCCCCGCGCCGGACGCGCACCACCTCCTCGAGGGTCTCCAGGGCGGCCTCGACCCGCTCGGTGCTGAGCTTCGCGAGGGTCTCCGCGAGCGCGCCGGTGTCGAGGAGGGTCGACGCCGCGACGCGCCGGACGCCCTCCGGGGTGAGCGTGATGGCCAGCTCGCGCTGGTTGTCCGGCCGGCGCTCCCGCCGCACCAGGCCGCGGTCCTCGAGTGACCTGACCAGGACCGATGCGGTGGACTTGGGGAGGAGGAGGTGGCCGGCGACCCACGTCAGCGTCACCCCGCCCTCCTCGGGCACGTGGCTCAGGAGCTGCGCCTCGTGCTGGCGGAGGCCGTCGTCGTCGCGACGGTGCAGCTCGCCCCACAGCGCCCGGTAGACCAGCTCCAGCCGGGCCGCCAGGGCCGCCGCCTCTGCTGGGCCGGTCAGCGTACGCCCCACTCCCAGAGACCGTACGAGACCTTCTTGTCAAGCGGGCGGCCCGCCTGGCTCAGCCGCACGCCGACGTCGCCGAGGTGGTACGCCTCGTGCGCGACCAGGTAGCCGATGAACGCCGCCGGGTGCGGCTTGAACCCCTTGATCCGACCGGTCTCGAGGCCCCGGCGCAGCAGCTCCTCGATGGCCGCGCCCGAGGCCTGGAGCGCCGCGTGGAGCGCCTCGACGCCCCCCACGCCGGCCTCGTCGTCCACATCGGCGACGGCGGCGTGCAGGTCCGGTGCCGTGTGCTCCAGCCACATGCGGCGTACTCGGTGGATGTGGGCGAACTGCTGGCGCGGCGTGCGGCCCCGCAGCCCGGCGGCGTCGAGGCCCTCCCCGTCGACCCCGTCGAGCGCGTAGAGGCCCACGCGGACGCTGATCCGCCAGGTGTCGAGGAGCTGCTCGGACAGTTCAAGAACGGGACTGTTCATAACCGGAACAATAGCAGGAACTGCTCATCCGGACGGATGTGCGAATCTCGACGCCTGGGAACTGCACATCCGGACGAATGTGCGAATCCGCCCGCACCGCTCGTGATCGGCGGCGCCCTGCTCGCGTCCCGGCTCGTGATGCTCGCCGGGATGACCGCGGTCCTGCACGGGATCCCGGCCGCCGCCGTGTACATGGCCGGCCACTTCGCCGACGCCGACTGGTACCACGCGATCGCCGCCGGCGGCTATGCCGGCGGCGGGGTCGGACCGCTGAAGGCGGCGTTCTATCCCGGCTACCCGCTGCTGGCCGCCCTGGTCGCCGCGCCGTTCCGGGTGGTGCTGCCGGCAGGCCTCCTGTCGGCCCCGGCGCCGCCGGACACGTCCGTCCGGGACTGGCTCGTCGTCGCGGCACAGCTGCTGGTCTCGAACGCGTGCCTCGTGGTGGCGCTGGTGGCGCTGTGGAAGCTGTACCGGCCGCGGCTGGGCAGCACGGCGACCCTGATCGGGAGCTGCCTGCTGGTGGCCGCCCCGAACGCCTTCTTCCTGAGCAGCGGTCATTCCGAGTCGGCCTTCCTGGCCGCGACCGCGCTCGCGTTCCTCATGGCCGAGCGCGGACGATGGGTGCCCGCCGGGGTGGCGGCCGCCGCCGCGGCGCTGATCCGGGCGCCCGGCATCCTGCTCCTCGTCCCGCTCGCCATCATCTGGCTCCGGTCGTCCCGGCCCCGCGGGCCCGCCGTCGCGGCCCTGGCGATCGCGCTCGCGGGCGCGGCGGCCTTCCCCGTCTACACGTGGGTGACCTTCGGCGATCCGCTCCGGTACGTGCACAGCGAGGCGTACTGGCACGCGTCGCGGGCCAACCCGATCGCCACGTACGTCGAGCTGCTGCGGCGGCTGTGGCTCGGCGTCCGCGAGGCGCTGCACGTCCGGCCCTCGCCCATCGACCGCTGGTACTCGTCGAGGGTCCAGATCCTGGACGGCCTGATGCTGCTGTGGGCGACCGCGTGCGGCCTCCTCGGCCGCATCCCGCTCGGCCTCGCCCACGTCGCGTGGATCCTCCTGCTGGTGGTGTTCCCGCTGCCCGCCGGCGGCAATCCGGTGAGCACGAACCGGTACCTCCTGGTGGCGTTTCCCGCCTTCTACCTGGTGGGCTGGTGGCTGCGCCGCCGGCCCCTCCTGGCGGTGCCCGCGACACTGGGCGGGATGGTGGCGATGTTCGTGTTCTCGGGCGAGGCGATGAACTCGTTCGTCGGCTGACCCGGGCGGCGGGCGCACAATCGGGGACATGGCGTCGATCGAGGTGGAGGCCGGGCTGTCGGAGTCGGTCCTCGGTCTCCCGGCGCCGCCGCTGCGTTCGCTCGTTGCCTGGTACTCGGGCTACCGGCAGGCAGGCACGAGCCCGGCGGTCCACCGCGGCCTTCCGTCGCCGTACCTCACGCTCATCGTCTCGCTCTGGGAACCGCTGGCCGTCGCACGGCACCCGACGGCGCGGCAGACGCCCGGACAGTTCGAGACGCTGGCCGGCGGGCTGCACACCAACCCGGCCCTGATCGTGCACCAGGGCTGGCAGTCGGGCATCCAGATCGCCCTGAGCCCGCTCGGCGCGCGCGCCCTGCTGGGCGTTCCCGCGGCCGAGATCGCGCACATCGACGTCGGCGCGGACCTCCTGCTCGGGCCGGCGGCGCTGGAGATGTCGGAACGGGCGCGCGAGGCGGCCACGTGGCCGGACCGGTTCGCCGTCGTGGACGATGTCCTCGGCCGCCGGCTGCGCGCCGAGGCGGCCCCACGGATCGAGATCGCGAGCGCCTGGCGGCACGTCGTCTCCAGCGGAGGGAGCATCTCCGTGGACCGGCTCGCCCGCATGGTCGGGTGGAGCCCACGATTGCTCAGCCAGCGCTTCGGCGCCGAGCTCGGGCTCACGCCCAAGACGGCGGCGCGGGTCGTGCGCTTCGACCGGGCCCGCCGGCTCCTGCAGCGGCGCGCGGCGTCGGGCCGGCCGCCCGCCCTGGCGGATCTCGCCGTCGAGTGCGGCTACTACGACCAGGCGCACCTCGCGAGCGAGTTTCGGGCCCTCGCCGGCGCCCCGCCGAGCCGCTGACTCGCGGAGGAGTTCCGAAATCTCCAAGCGTGGGCCGATCAGCCCGTGACATGGTCGGAGGCATGAACGACGCCGCACCTCCACCGCAGGTCTGGCCGACGCTGCGCGCCTGCGACGCGCGCGCCCTCATCCGATTCCTGGTCGACGCGTTCGGCTTCGAGGCGACCGCCGTCTACGGCGACGGCGACCAGGTCGGCCACGCCGAGCTGTCGTGGCCGCCGGGTGGCGGCATCATGCTCGGCTCGGCGCACGAGCCGGGCGACGGCGACCCGTGGCCGCTGCAGCCCGGTACGTTCGGCGCCTACGTCGTGACCGACGAGCCCGACGCCCTATTCGAGCGGGCGAAGGCTGCCGGCGCGGAGGTCCTCGCCGGAGTGCACGACACCGACTACGGATCGCGCGACTTCTCCGTGCGCGACCCCGAGGGCAACCGCTGGTCCTTCGGGACGTACCGGGGCGAGCCCCGGAAGCATTGACCGCGGCCGCGCCGGCCGCCCACGATGATGCGGTGCCGGACCTGCCCTGGACCTCGTTCGCCGGCCGCGCGCCGGACCGGGAGTACGTGGTGCTGCTGTCGTACCTGCCGCTCCGGCGGCTGTCCTCGACGCCGGCGTTCCTGTTGGCGGTCCAGCGGGTCCGGGGCCAGCTCGCGCGCTCGGCAGGCCTGGTGGGGTACTCGCTGCGCGCCCGGCCGCTGCGCAGGGAGTACTGGACGCTGTCAGTCTGGGAGAGCGAACGGGCGCTGCTGGCGTTCGTGCGGACAGAGCCGCACAGCGGCCTGATGAGCTCCCTGCGGGGCCGGATGGGCGCGACCAGCTTCGTCCGCTGGCGGCTGGCCGGTGCCGACCCGGTGCCGACCTGGGACGACGCCATGCGCCGTGCCTCGACCGCCGGCTAGGGGCACGGGCCAGGTCCGGAGGGCGCGCTTCAGCCGACTCGCACCTGGATCGTCGCGCCGCCGGTCGCCCCCCGCGCCGTCACCTGCCAGCAGCCCGCCGACGGGAAGCGCAGCTCCGCCGGCAGGGGACCCGGCAGGCCGGCGGACGTCGGCGCGAACGAGGCGCTGCCGGTCTCCGCGCCCCCGACCCGGCGCACGGTGACGGCCGGCGGCCGGGTCATGGACGTCCAGAGGCCGATCTTGGTCCGGTAGCCGCCGCGCGGGTCCGCCTCCACGGATCCGCCCCAGCCGCCCGTGTCCGGCGCGAAGAACCAGGTGTCGCCGGAGCCCACGGCAGGACCCGGCCCCATCGCGCTCGGCGGGTTGGCCGACGGTACGGGCGTGTCGTCGCAGGCGACAGGCGCCGGTGCGGGGCCCGGACCGCTGCACGCCGCTCCCATCCAGAGCAGCAGGGTCACCACGCCGGCCGAGGCTCGCCGGGTTCCCGGACGCGTCTCAGGCCGGGCCACGCTGCAGCCAGACCAGGCCGGCGCAGAGCGCGACCATGGAGGCCACGCCGAGCCACTGCGCTGCCGGCGACGGTCCGGCCCGGCGCCCGCCGTCCACGTCGCAGGCCTCCGGTTCGGGCCGGGACATCGCCACCAGCAGCGGCACCATGAACGACAGCCCGTAGAGCAGGCCGGACCACGGCGGCGCCGCCCCCACTGCAGCCAGGACGAGCAGCAGCCACGAGCAGAAGGAGACGCGATAGGTGGTCAGGATGAGCCCGGTGTCCGCTCCCCAGATCAGCGGAGTGACCCACCACTCCATGCCGCTATGGGACAGTGCCCTCGGGGTCTGGCGGTCCAGACCGACCGAATACGACCGCCGGAGCACGGCGCGCAGGTCGAGGGCGATCCCGGCCACCGATGCGACGCCGACCAGGGCGAGCCGCAGCGCGGCCGGCGCGTGCTGCTGGACCGCCGCGCCGATCGTCTGCGACAGCAGGAAGACGATGAGGCCGGCGGCGGCCACGTGGGCCGCCGCCAGGATGAGCAGGTAGGTCCTGGCCCGCCGCCGTCCCGAGGGTGAGGTCCCCTGCACGAAGGGCCGGATCACTCCGATGAATGACTGCCCTCAAGGACTGAACAGCTGCGCGAACCCGGCCACGATCGCGATCCACAGCGACCAGAGAGCGAGCGTCGCGTCCATGTCGGCGATCGTCCGGATTCAGTTGATGATGAACCAGATGGAGCAGGCCCACGGTCCGGCGTCGCAGTTGGTGCCGTGCGAGCACTCCCCGCAAAGCGCGTGGTGCGTGCCACCCCATACGCAGGTCCAGCCGGTCCGGAAGTAGCCGCTCGGACAGTTCCAGCCCAGTGGCTTCCCGTTCGGCTGGCATGACCTGTTGCAGTAGGCCAGCCAGCAGCACGGCGTCCCGCAGTTGCCGGAGGCCATCGCCGGCCTGGCCTGGTACAGCACGGTCGCCAGGCCCGCGATCACGGCCGTTCCGGCAGCGAAGACCCTGCCCCAGCGTGGGATCGGCCGCTCGTCGACTGACGTCCGGTCCTCGGTTCGGTCTTCAGTGAGCATGTCGCGGCTCCTTCTCCCGGACTGATGTGGCAGCAAGCGGCGGTGCCACAGGCGCGGACAGCAGCCTGCTGAGCTGCCGTGAGGACGGCAGCGTCTCCGCCGCCGTGAGGGACCCCTGGTCGAAGACCAGCGTGGACGGAAACACGCTGAGGTCGAGGCGGCTCGCGACGCCGTCGTTCATGTTCTCGATCATCACGCGCTCACGGGCCAGGCCCACGTCGTCGAGCCAGCGGGTGCACTCCTCCTCCGTCGCGCCCTCGATCACGACCCACAGGTCGCGCGGAACGCGGCCGTGGAGGCCGCGGCCGATGGTCCGGCACGTCATGCACTTGGTGGACAGGAACGCGACCACCAGGCGCTCCGCCGCGTCCAGGTGCGCGGGCAGCCCGACCGCCGATGGCGACGGCGCCGCCGCCAGCGCGGCGAGCTCGATGGGCTGCGGGGTGTCGATCAGGCCCATGCCTTCCCGGATCTGCAGCAGGCCGCGGTACTGGTCGACCAGCGCCAGCACGCAGATCACCTGGATGACCGCGATGACCGCAACCGCAACTGGAAGCAGCATCGATCAACTCCCGTCCATCGTCTGGTAGAGCGTCCGGTGCTCACGCACGAGGGACGTGAGCTGGACGCCGGCACCGAGCGTGACCAGGATCGCCAGCACGACCAGGAGCTCGAGCCTGTCGCCGGCGAGCGGAACGGTGTGGTCCACCACGCCCGCACCCGCGACCGCGATCCAGAGCGGGAGCGAGAGCAGCTGGCGCACGCCCAGGCGGCCCGACAGGGCGGGACCCAGGCACGCGCAGTGCACCTGGACGCGGCGCGTCATGGCGAGCGCACCAGCGACCGCGAAGGCACCACCGAGGGCCAGCACGACGGCCGAGGTGACCGGGCTGGCCGGCACGACGACGAGGAGGGCGGCGGCTCCCAGCTCGGCTACGCCGAGGGCCGCGGCCAGCACGATCGGGGAGCCGGGCAGGCCCAGCGCGCCGATCGTCTTCCGAATGTCCTCCGGCTGAGCCAGCTTGGAGGCGCCAGCGTACACGAGCACAAGGGCGGCGGCCGCCTGGATGACGAGCGCGACCATCCTCGGCCTCAGGCCGGCAGGCCCCTGACCCCGAACACCTGGGCGGTGGCCAGGCTGGTGTCCAGGACGGAGACCGAAACCGGCGCGCCGAGCCGGCTGGCGTCGAGAAGCGGCGCGGTGGGCAGCAGCCGAGTGCCCCCGATGCCGATCGTCTGGTCGGTGCGGACCTTCGGCACGCCGGAGATCCAGTGGACCAGCGGGAGGGCGGCGACCTCGAACCCGGGGACGACGTCGGTGAGCGTCACGTGGTCGCCGACCCGCGGGACCACTGCGTCGGGGAAGCCCACCAGGGGCGCGGACACAAGCGTCCCCGACCCGAAGACCTGCACCTGCACCTGGTTCCCGTCGACCTCGACCACCCGCCCCGACTGCGCGTGGCGGGGATCGGACGATATCGCGGGTCCGTGAACGGCGGCGGCCTCGGCGGCGGCCGCGATCCGCTGCGCGACATCGACCCCGACGGCCCCGACGACGACCGCCCCGGCGCCGATCTTCATCGCCTGGCGCCGTGAGACGCGGAATCTTGTGCCGTCCGGCATCCTCGTTCCTCCTCGTCCAACGCGTGGGCCTGCTGTGAGAGCGTTCCCTGCCTGGACCGTAGCCAGAGGCGCTGGCCCGCGCATCAGGGCTAGCCCTGAAATCGGATCACGGGCTGACCCTGAGGTCGCGTGCCGCTACAACCACTCCGTCTCGAACCGCGGGCTGGTGTGGATGCAGGTCATGCGCAGCGGCGTCCCGCCGGTGTTCCTGAACGAGTGGGGTGTGCCGGCGGGCACGACGACGACCGAGCCCGGGCCGGCCGCCAGCGTACGGTCTCCGGCCGTGAAGGACGCCTCGCCCTCGTCGAGGACCCAGACCTCGTCGTACGGATGGCGGTGCAGGGCGGGCCCGCGACCCGGCTCCGAGCGGTCCAGGATGAGCGAGACCGGGACGCCGCCGCGGTCGGCGCCCACGAACACGTAACCGTCGTCGCGGCGCAGGTCCTCCACGTCGATGACAGCTGGCTCAGCCATCGCCCTATCTCCCCTCGGCCGGCGGCGCGATCGGGCTCAGGTGGATGCCGGCGATGAGCCACGAGCCACGCTGGTCGACGGCGACCTGGGTCACGTCTCCCCGCCTCTCGGCATCGGCCCCGCGCCGTCCGAGCTCCTCGACCTGTTCCCGCGCTTCCGAGCGCTGATCCTTGTCCATGCGGGCCACGCTACGGGCGCGTCCTCCGACTCGCATCGCGAGAATCGCCGGTCCGTACCGGTCTTCGCGGCCGCTCAGAACTCGGCCGAATCCTCGGCCACCCGACCGCCCTGGCCAGGGCGCCGCGGCGAGCGCGTCAGCGCCGGGTTTCGCCCACCTCGATGAGGTGGCCGTCGGGATCGCGGATGTACGCGCGGATCTCGCGGCCGTGGTCCTTGGGCTCGGTCAGGAAGGTCGCGCCCCTGGCCGACCACTCCCGGTACATCCTGCCGATGTCCGCCACGCGAACGTTCAGGAAGGCGCTCGTCCGGTTCGGGTCAGGGGGCGTGGTCAGCGTCACCTCGGGCTTGTCGTCGGTCGGCCCGCCGCCCTCGTTGAGGATGAGCCACGAGTTCGCGACCCTGACGATGACCGGATCGCGTTCGAGCGCGACCTGGCCCCCGAACACCGATACATAGAAGTCGCGCGACCGGTCCTGGTCGGCGACCACCAGGAAGTGCGTCAGGACGAAGCCATCGGGGCTGGACTCCGGTGACGGGAAGTCGTCTGGACTCATCTCATGCCTCCTCGAGGACCTCGCTGGTGGACACGCTACGCCGCCTCCACTCCCCGACGCCGCCTGATACCCTCGATGACACGGCGCGACCCGACGCCCAGCACTCTCCCGATCGCCCCGGCCGGGGATGAGTGCGGAGGGGGGCATACTCCCGGGTCCTGTGAGCTGAGAGATCTGCCGCCAGGCGGAGCCGGGGACCGCTGACCGGCGGCGCGGAGGATTTCTCAGATGCCGTTCGACAAGGACCTGAAGCGCCTGGTGCGCGCCCGCATGGCGGCGACCGGGGAGAACTACACGACCGCCAGGGCGGCCCTGGTGCCGGCGCGCCCGGGGATCGACCTGCGGGCGCTGGTTTCCCAGCTCGCCGATCCGTCGACCGCCGGACCAGCTGCCGAGAAGCTGCAGGGACAGTCGCCGGAGCGCCTGGTGCCGGCGCTCGTCGCCGGGCTGGCGAGGCCCGAGTGGAGGGTGCGGCGCTCCTGCTGCCGGCTCCTGGACGATCTGGACTTCACAGGTGACTCGCTGGCTGCCCTCCAGCGTGCCCTCGACGATCCCGATCCCCGGGTGCGCCGTTCCGCGCTCCACACGCTCAGCTGCCAGCACTGCAAGCCCAGCGGCTGCGCGCTCGAGGTCCAGCCCCTGTTCGAGCGGATGGCACGTGATCCCAACCGCCGGGTGCGCGACGCGGTCCTCAACCCGCTGGGCTGGCAGCACCATGGACCCTGGGCCGAGCGCCTGGTGGAGCACCTCGCGGCCAACGACCCGAGCGAGCAGCTCCGAGAGCGCGCCCGCGGCATCCTGGCGGCGAAAGCGCTCGAGCGGGCCGCCGACGCCGAGCGGCGGCGCCTGCCCGAGCGTCTGCGGCTCAAGACCGAACGCCACCCGTACCAGTGGCTGGGGCTGGACGGTGAGCGCCTGGTGGCCGGCTCGTGGTCGAAAGCGATCGGCTGGGACCTGCGCCGCTGGCTGTTTGCCGGCGACGCGGGCGCGGTCTCCGAGCGCGGTCTGCGGTGGTACTTCGTTCTGCCCGACTGACCGTCCAGCGTGCAGGCGCCGGCGTTTCAACGCATCGCTGGGCGCTCGAAGGGTTGAACCGCCCGCGGTTCAACCTCTGAGCGGGTTGTGCTGTACTGGATCACGGTTCAGGTGACTCAGGGCTGGGAGGCAGGAGCAGATGGAGGCACCCAACGCGGCGTCGGCGTTCGGAGTCGATGACGTCCTGAAGCTGCGGTTCGTGGCGGCGGCCGATCTCTCGCCGGACGGCCGTCGCGTCGTGTACGCGGTCACCGCCGCGGACGTCGAGGCCGAGCAGGACCGGGTGGCGCTGCACCTGCTCGACGTCGAGACGGGCGCCCGCCGCCAGCTCACGGCGGGCCGCTCGTCGGACAGCGGCCCAGCCTGGTCGCCGGACGGCTCGCTGATCGCCTTCGTCTCCGATCGCGCGGGCGCGCCGCAGATCTTCGTCATCTCCCCCGACGGGGGCGAGGCGCGGCAGCTCACGACGCTGGAGAAGGGCGTCGCCGGCACGCCCGCATGGTCGCCTGACGGCGCGAAGCTCGCGTTCGCTGCGCTCGGACCCGGCGAGCGACGCGACCCGGCGCGGCCCTACCGCGTCACGCGCGCGGTCTACCGCTTCGACCAGATGGGCTACATCGAGGACGGGCTCGTCGACATCCATGTCGTCGACATCGCGGGCGGCGAGCCGAAGCGCCTGACCGATGACGACCGGGTCAACGCCGAACCGCGCTGGACGCCCGACGGAGACGCGATCGTCTACGTGGCGGGCGCAGGTCCGACCGCGACGCTCCTCTCGAACCAGCTGCGCCTCGTCGATCTGGAGGGGCGCGTCCGCGACTTCGAGCACCCGGAGGCGCTGATCACGGGCACCGCGTTCGCCCCCGACGGCCGGCTCGCCGTCTTGCTCGGGATCCGCCGCGACGTCCCGATCGGCAGGCGGGGCGACCTGCTGGTCCTGGACCTGGCGACCGGGTCGAGCGAGCTGCGCACGACCGCGTTCGACCAAGGCCTCGGGGGAGGGCTCCAGCCTGACTTCGTGGCCCCGGTCACGCTGCCGGCGCTCGCGGTGACCCCCGCCGGAGAGGCGCTGGCCACGGTGCAGGTCGGCGGCCGTGTGGGCGTCTGGGCGTTCTCGCTGAGCGGCCCCGAGCGGGTGCGCGAGGTGATCGCCGGCGACCGGTTCGCGCGGCCGATGCGCCTCCGCGCCGACCGACTGCTCTTCCACGCCAGCTCGATCGGGGAGCCCGGCGACCTCTACCTGGCCGAGCTCGGCGGAACCGAGCGCCGGTTGACGGAGCTGAACGCCGACCTCCTGCGCGAGCGGTCGCTGCCCGGCGTCGAGCACCTCGCCTTCCGCGGTGCGGACGGCACCCCGGTCGAGGGCTGGTTCCTGCGGCCCGGCGGCGTCGAGGGGCCGGCTCCGACGGTGCTCTACATCCACGGCGGCCCTCACGGCGGCTTCGGCCACACGTGGTCCAGCGACATGCAGCTGCTGTGCGGCGCGGGCTTCGGCGTGCTGATGGTGAACCAGCGAGGCTCGACCGGGTACGGCGACGAGTTCGCGACGTCGCTGGCCGGCCACTGGGGCGAACACGACTACCGGGACCTGATGGCGGGCGTCGACCACGCCATCGAGCGGGGCCTGGCGGATCCCGACCGCCTCGGCGTGTGCGGGATCTCCGGCGGGGGGAACCTGACCTGCTGGATCGTGGGGCACACCGACCGCTTCAAGGCCGCCGTGCCGGAGAACCCGGTCACGAACTTCCTGAGCTTCTACGGGGTCGCGGACATCGGGCCCTGGTTCGCGGTCGCGGAGATGGGGTGTCCGCCCTGGGTGAGCCCAGAGGCGTACCTGCGCCAGTCGCCGATCACGTACGCGCACCGCTGCACGACGCCGACGCTGCTCGTGCAGGGCGAGGCCGATCTGCGCTGTCCCGCCGAGCAGTCGGAGCAGTTCTACGCCGTGCTCAAGGCCAACGGCTGCGTGGTCGAGATGCTGCGCATCCCGAACAGCTCACACACCGGCACGATCGTCGGCGCGGTCCCCGCCCGCCGGGCGCAGAACGAGGCGCTGCTCGACTGGATGAACCGGTACGTCCTCGCCATTGGTGACTGACGAGAAGGCGTCCGCCCGATGCCTACCGCGAACGCGCCGCCGACCGGCCTCACCTGCGCGACGAATCGCCCAGCGCGGCCCTGAGCACCCGGCAGGCCCGCAGCGTCACCCACTTGCTCGGTGACCGTGTTCGCTCGAACGGCACCCACGTGGCGCGCTCGTAGGCGTGCTCGTTCTTCCAGCGGCCGGCGCCGTCCTGCTTGGCGAGCACGGCGTCGATCCCGTTCGTCAGGCGGGGATTCCCGGCGTGGCCGAACTCCGCCAGCACCTCCAGGTTCTGGAGCATGTCGGCGACGTAGCCCGACGGAAAGCCCAGCTTGAACCAGTTCGGGCTCACTCTGCTCTGGGCGGGGTAGTCGGCGACCGCGGGATCGCGTGAGAGCAGGAACTCGACGCCGATGCCGATGGCACGAAGTACCAGTGGGGACCGCTGCTCCGGCGGGATCCGCGACAGACCGCGCAGCGCCTTGATCGCGCCCCAGGCGCAGGGAAGGCCCCCGTTGATCCCGCAGGAGAACCCGGGGCCGCTCGTGGCCCATCGGTGCCAGCCATCGAACCCATCGCCGGTGATCGACCTCGCCTGCCACTCGACCGCGGTCCGCACCCGCTCGTCGTCGAGCCAGCCGAACCCGACCAGCGCCCGCAGCAGGTTGCCGTGCAGACAGTGCACCACCCCGCTGTTCGTGCCGCTCATGCCGAACCCGCCGCCGGGTGCCTGGGTGTGCGCCAGCACGTAGGCGCACGCTCGCTGGATACCGCGATCACCCGGGTCGGCGCCGGCCTGGTCGAGGAACATCAGCGACCACACGGTCCCGGTGTACTTGGGCCCGTATCCGCTGCCCGGCTTGACCCAGTACCCGTCCGGGTGCTGCGCGGCGAGCGTGGACGCGATCGGGTCCGCTCGCATGGCGGCCGCTCGAGCTCGCCGCGCCGCCGGGGACGACTCGGGCTCGTCGAGCAGCCAGCGAAGGGCCAGGTGGCGAACCGCCGGTGCTTCCTCCTCGAGCAGCCAGGGCAGCGGGTCGCCGTTCAGCGCCTGGCGCCAGCCGTCAGGAGCAGGCATCGATGCGCATCATGAGCGATGCCGCTCGCGCGGTCCAGGAGGGTCGCTCGGCTACGATCCCTGCCGACGATGTCGGCGACGCTCCGTCCGGTCGGACCGTCCAGGCCACGCCGAGACCTGGCGTGCGGGTGTGTGCTGGCGGCCGTCGTGCTGCTGCTCGCCCTTCCCGTGCTCGGGCTCGTGCTCTACCTCCCGCTCAACTTCGTCGTCCAGACCGTGCACGTGATCGGACCGGCGATGGAGCCGGCCGTCAGGAACGGGGACTACCTGGTCGCCGACAAATTGGCGTACCGGCGCCACCCGCCGGCGCGGGGGGACATCGTGATCCTCCGCGATCCGTTCGATCCCGGCAAGGACCTGATCAAACGCGTGGTCGGACTGCCCGGTGAGCGGGTCCTGGTCGCTGCCTGTGCGGTGTCGGTGGATGGGCGCAGGCTCCCGGAGCCATACGTGCGCGCCTGGAGCGTCTGCGACCCTCCGTGGCCGGCGGACGGACAGCCGGCGACGCTCGCGCTCGACGAGTTCTTCCTGATGGGCGACAACCGCGACCGCTCCATGGACTCGCGGCAGATCGGTCCCATCCGGCGCAGCCAGATCGAGTCCCGGGCCTGGTTCCGCGCGCTCCCGCTCGTGCGCGGGTGATCGCGGCGCGCTTCATGCGCCCGGGAGGGACGCGTCGGACGGTTCAGCTACCACACGTCTTCGACAACAGCACGCTCAACTGTTGACGAACGCGGGCCATTTCTTCGGCGGATCTCCCTGGAGGATCTCGTCCACGACGACAGGATGAACAGGGGCCGCCATCTTGCGGTCTGTCAATTGCCGCGCCTGGTTTCAGAGCGATTCGCCGCCGAAGGATGCGTCTTAGACGGTCGCGCGCCAGCCGGTGGAGTGAATCAGCGCGCGGGACACTGGTTCCACTGGCGAGCAGCCGACATGAGGACCACCCTGCGATTCACCTCGGTCGTGGCGGGAGTGGCGCTGCTGTTCCTGTGGGCCGCCGTCATCCTGTGGGGCATGGATTGGCTGTCGACGTCGCGCGCCGTCAGCAAGCGGATCGCCGTCCAGACGACAGCCGCCGCTCCGCAGGCCATCCTTCCGACGCCACGGGCCGTGGCCGCCGCTCCGCAGCCCGCGGCCCCTCCATCGCGGCCGGTCGCTGACGCGGCTCCCCCGATGGCGCCGGCCGCGGCCGTCTCGACGCCTCGGCCGCCGGCCGCCGTCCACGTGGTCGTCGGGCCGGCATCAACCCGGGGTGCCGCCGTGAGCACGACCGCACACGTCGACGAGGAACACACCGATCGGCGGCACGATGACCACCGGGGCGGCCGCGGCCACGGCGATGGCGGAGGGCGGCACTCCGAGGGGAGCGGCGGCGGCCGGGATCGGTGACCGCCACCGGAGGTGCCGTTCGCACGGAACCCTGGATGGCGGCACCCACATCCTGGTCGCGGCTCGCCGGATCTGACGGGCGGGTGCGCGGTCAGCGTCACCCGGAGGTCGCCGCGGACCGTCCATCGATCACCCGCCGGAGGGTCGCCGTGGCGCCCGAGCGCCGGTTCATCCACGGGCCGAAGGACGGGAAGAGATCCATCACGGCCTTCACGAGTCTGCCCGGTCCCGGCATGACGACCGTCTCCGCCAGGTCGCGCCGGATTGCGCGGACCACTGCATGCCCCACGACGCCGGCGGGGACCGAGAAGGCGGGGACCCGCAGTCCGGCCTCGTCCGACATCCGCTGCGACTGCCCGGCGCCCCGGATGACGCCCAGGACGAGGACCGAGGAGCTGACGCCGCGGTCCCGGTAGTCGAACCGCATGACGCGGCTGAAGGCGACCAGGCCATCCTTCGCCGACGCGTAGGCCTCCGTGAACGGGAAGCCCATGCGGCCGGCGAGCGACGAGATGTTGACGATGTGGCCGCGACCGCGCGCCAGCATGTGGGGCAGGGCGAGGTGGGTCAGCTGGACCGGAGCCAGCAGGTTCAGGGTCAGGATGGCGTGGTTCTCGTGCCAGGACATCCGATCGAACTCACGAATCGGATCTCCTCCGGCGTTGTTGACGATCACGTCAACGTGCCCGAACGCGTCGAGGGCGCCGGCCCACACCCGCGACGGACCATCGGGCTCGGTGAGGTCGGCGGGTACGGCGGCGACAGGGGTGCCGCGCGCTCGCAGCGCTTCGCTCAGCGCATCGAGCTCGCCGACCGAGCGGCCGCTCAGGACGAGGGCCATGCCCTCGGCGGCCAGCGCCCGCGCGATGTGAGGACCGATGCCGTGTGAAGCGCCCGTGACGAGGGCGACTTCCCGGCCGCTGCGCGGCTTCCGCATTTTCCAGTTCCTCGCTTGTCTCGGTTCTCAGTGCTGGACGCCGGCCGGGAAGAGGAAGAATCGCTCTGACGACCGGTTCGAGCCCACCTTCAGGTCGGACACCACCTCGCCCGGCTGCGGCGTGGAGAACTCCGCGACCACGACGTTCCACCCCCGGTGCAGCCGCAGGTCCAGGTTCTGACGGAAGCCGACAGCGTGCCCGCCGAAGCTCACCTGGCGCTCGCAGTACCCGCTGGTCGTGGTATCGCGGTCTGCGAACACGTAGCCCGTCCGTGTGTCGCCGTCAGCGATGCTCGTGAAGGCGGCGGCTCCGGGTGACGTTCCGGAGTGAGTCGCGCCCACGAGCGTCCCGTGCTGGAAGATCAGGTCGTTGGCGGTGAACGCCGTGGAGGCGGTCGGGTCGGTCGCCTGGATCGTCGAGCACTGGTCGCCGGGCTTGCTGAGCACGTCGGGCGGGAGCCCTGCCGGATACGTGACCGAGAACGACCCGTCCGCACTCACCGTGCCCACCGCGACGATCTCCGGGCTCGGGGAAAAGAAGCCGACGGTGGCGTACAGCACGGCTTCGCCGCCGTGCCAGCCGCCGATGCGCCCCTGCTCGACCGGACCCCCCGCCGGCCTGACCGCAGCCGGCGGCGACGGGCTCGAGACCGCGCCGCCACACCCTGACAGCGCGGCCGTGATGGCGAGAGCCGCCGGCAGTACTCTGAACATCTCGTTGACCTCCTCGGGAATCAGCACGGTTCCTCCGTGGAGATCAGCATCCGACCCGGGGCCGCCGGCCGCCTTCCCGGGAAACATGCAAAATTGGGCTGGCGGAAACCATGTACGCCGCCACGTCATCGGGGACATGACCCGCAGGCCGCCCATCACCTACGCGCGCAGCCAGGACGGCGTGACCCTTGCCGTCACCGCATCCGGGACCGGCCCCGTGCTCGTGGAGGCCCCGTGGGTGCCCTTCAGCAACGTCCGCCGGGGCTGGGACAACCCCCTGCTGCGGGCCTTCCACGAGGAGCTCGGCCGGCGGCTCGAGGTGGTCCAGTACGACGGCCGGGGCACGGGCCACTCGCAGCGAGACGTCACCGACCTGTCGCTGGACGCGATGGTCGCCGACCTCGAGGCCGTCGTCGACCTGGCCGGCCGCGGAGACAGGGTGAGCCTGCTGGGCCAGTACACCGCGGTCCCCCACGTGCTCGCCTATGCGGCGCGGCACCCGGGCCGGGTCGACCGGATCGCGGTCTTCGCGGGCGCCCCCCGTGGATGGCTCGCCATGAGCGCCGGGGAAACCCAGGCCCTGCTGAGCCTGATGGAGAAGGACTGGAACCTGTTCGCCGAGTCGGCGGCGCATCGCTGGATGGGGTGGGCGGCCGGCGAAGCGGGGCAGGCGGTAGCCGACGCGCTGCGTGACGCGGTGAGCCCCCACATCGCTCGCGCCACCCTGCAGGCCGCGAGCGCAACCGACGTCACGGGCGAGATTCCGGCGGTCGAGTCGGCCACCCTCGTCCTCCACCGCACCGGGATGAGCCAGATCCCCGTGGACGTCGCTCGCGCGCTTGCGGAGGATCTGCCGCGGGGCCGGCTGTCGCTGCTGCCCGGCTCGCAGCCGGCTCTCTTCGTGGACGATCCGACGGCGGTCGCGCGGATGCTCGCTGACTTCTTCCGCGACGGCATCGTGCCCGACGGACCTGCCGCGGCTCCCGGGCAGTCGCCCGCCGCCGCCGGCGGCCTGAGCCGGCGCGAGCTCGAGGTGCTGCGCCTGGTCGCGGCGGGCGAATCGAACGGCGCCGTGGCGCGCCGGCTCGGCCTCAGCCCGCACACCGTCGAGCGGCACCTGGCGAACATCTACCGGAAGATCGACGCCCGCGGGCGCGCGGACGCCACGGCCTACGCGGTCCGGCAGGGCCTCGTCTGAGTCGGTCCTACCGCGGCTCTCTACGGTTCGGCGGCGGGCCGAGGGCCGAAGATCCCCGCGAGGGCGTCGGGCGCGTCGGGGTCTCCGCGCACGGCCTGCCACGGACCGTGGTGCGGCGGCACCGGCTCGCCCAGTGTCCGCAGCCGGTTCTCCAATTCGTCCGCGAGGTCCGCCTTGCTGAAGCCTTTCGCGACCCATTCCCGCTGGAATGCCTCGACGGCCGCGTGATGCTCCCGAGGAAGACCCGGCCTGTCGAAGCCGGCCGGCCCGGACTCGCCGACCATCATGCCGAGCGGACCGAACCGGTCCTGAGGCTTGTACCTCACCGCCGCGGGGGCCGTGCGCAGGATGGCGAGAAGCCGGCGGGCGCCGTCCGGATTCAGGCCGACCGCTGCCGCGAGCACCTGCCTGGCGGCATCGGACATCGGCATGGGCCAAGCCTACCCGCTCAGCGAAGCGGCCACCGTCCGTTAGCGTCCGCGCAGACCACGTGCCGCGGGCCGAGCGGGGTGCCGCCCGGTCGCGCCAGGACTCTTCGACGGCCGTCGAAGTGTCTCGCCACGGCCCGCAATACCATCTGTCCATGGCGTTCCCCGACTTCGCTCCCATCGGGGCCCTGATCGCGGACCCGACGCGGGCGGCCATGCTCGCTGAGCTCATCGACGGCCATGTGCTCACCGCCGGCGAGCTGGCCGCGCGCACCGGCGTGACCGCGCAGACGGCGAGCTGGCACCTGGCGAAGCTGGTCGACGGCGGCCTGCTGGTGGTCGTGAGCCAGGGCCGGCACCGCTACCACCGGCTGGCCGGCCCCCACGTCGCCGAGGCGCTGGAGGGCCTGGGCGTGCTGGCGCCGGAGCCGGAGGCGCGCACCAGCTTCGAGCGGGAGGTGCTGACCGGTCTGCGCTTCGCTCGCTCGTGCTACGGGCACCTGGCCGGCCAGCTGGCCGTGGCGATGCGCGATCGGTTCCTGGCGATGGGACTGGTGGTGCCCGCCGGCCTCGAGCACGAGGTCACGCCGCCCGGCGAGAGCTGGTTCGGGCGCATCGGCGTGGACGTCCAGGCCGCCCGCGCCACCCGCCGGTCATTCGCCAGGGCGTGCATCGACTGGAGCGAGCGGCGACCGCACATCGCCGGCGCCCTGGGCGACGCTCTGCTCGCGGCGCTGGTCGAGCGCGGGTGGATCCTGTGCCACACCGGCGAGCGAGCCGTCGAGCTCACCGAGGCCGGACGCGTCTGGTTCACGAGGTCGGTGGGCCTCGACCTGGCCGACCTACCAGCGCGGGCCTCGAGCTCCGCCAAATCCGCTGAACTGGCCTGAGCCGGAGGAGTCGCCATGCTGGAATTGGACGGGACGCGCATTCCGCCTGTCGACATCGAGACGCTGCCGGACGACGTGCGCCAGGTGCTCGAAGAACAGCGCGAGCTCCGAGGCGCGCCGCTCCATCCGTACCTCTTCTACGCTCGCAACCCGGCGTACTTCCGCGCCGCGGCCGCGATGTGGGCCGTCATCCAGCAGGAGACGAAGCGCGTGCCGGGTTCCCTCCGCGGACTGCTCAACCGCCGCGTTGCCTCGTGGAACCGGTGTGAGTTTTGACAGGACTCGAATGCTGCCGTGAGCAGCAGGCACGGCACCTCGACGGAGAAGATCGAGGCGCTCGAAGAGTACGCGCAGAGCGCGTTCTACAGCGACGCCGAGCGGGTGGCTCTCGAATACGCCGACGCGATGACGGATACGAACTGCGACGTCGACGACGACCTGTTCGCCCGCCTGCGCGAGCACTACGACGACGATACGATCGCGGAGCTGACGATGATCATCGCCTGGGAGAACGCGTCCTCGCGCTTCAACCGGGCGTTCCGCATCCCTTCGCAGGGGTTCTGGAAGCGATGACCGGCCGAGTTGGGAGCTGAAGCGACGAAGGTGGCGTGCGGCGGACTCCACCAGGAACAGGATCACGAAGAGGGCCGCAGCCGCGGTGCCACAGGTCGCCAGCCATTGCGTCGCCGTCGTCAGGCTCGCTGTTCGTGTCTGCATGGGCCGATCGTCGACCACGAGTCGTGTAGTCGTCGTCCGCCCGCCGGCGTATCTTGCGCGTACGCCAGCCGCTGTAGGCCGCGCGAGCCCGGGGCGCGCTCAGCGCGTGGCCATTGCCACGTAGCGGTCGTACTGCATCCGGAACAGCTCGATCACCGTCGCGACGTCCTCGGGCCCGGCCAGCCGGCAGCTGACCCAACCCGAGTCGGGCAGGACGTGGTGCGGCTGCGCGCGCCCCGCCGCGATCACCTCGTCGTGAAGCCTGCGCGGCAGGGGCAGGTCGGCCAGCCAGTCGCCATGCACATGGCCCATCTCCCGCCGGCCGTAGCGGTACTCCGTGCCGCCGAAGCGGTGCGGCACGGCGTCGACGCCCGGCCACGACATCACCGCCTCCCGGATCGCGTCCGCCGCTCCCTTCGTCGGGCTCATGAGTACTCGAACCGGCCGGTCGCCTCCGGCCCTTCCGCGAGGCCGGCCATTCGGCTCTACGATGCCGTCATGGCGACGCCGCTGTTCCGCAGCACCGACGGCGGCGTCGACTGGACCGAGGCCCACCTCCCGCACCGCGCCGTCACGGCGCAGTCCGGCTGAGAGTCGCCGGCCATGGAGGAGCACCGGCCGCCGGATGAAGTCGTCCGGCACTACCGCGACCAGATCGACGAGGGCCAGCGCCTCGCACACGGCCTCGGCCAGCTCGAGCTGCTGCGAACCCGCGAGATCGTGCGCCGGCACCTGCCTGACGGTCCGCTGCGGATCCTGGACGTGGGTGGCGCGACGGGCGTTCACGCCGCCTGGCTGGCGGAGGACGGGCACCAGGTCCACATCGTCGACCCGGTCGCGGCACAGGTCGCCCGGGCCCTGGAGTCGCCGGCGGCTCGGGCCGGCCGGATCACCGCGGAGGTCGGCGACGCGCGCCGGCTCGCCGCGGGTCAGGCGTCGTTCGACGCCGTGCTGCTGCTCGGACCGCTCTACCACCTGACCGAGCGGGCCGACCGGCTGACCGCGCTCGCCGAGGCCCGGCGTGTCGTCAAGCCGGGCGGCCCTGTCTTCGCGGCCGCCATCTCGCGCTTCGCGTCCCTCTTCGACGGGCTGGCCCGGGGCTTCCTGTTCGAGCCGGGCTTCCAGGACATCGTGGAGCGCGACCTGCGCGACGGCCAGCACCGCAACCCGACCGATCATCCCCACTGGTTCACGACGGCCTACTTCCACCATCCCGACGAGCTCGAGGCGGAGCTCCGGACGTCCGGCCTGAGCGTCCGTGAGGTGCTCGGCGTCGAGGGCCTCGCCGGCTGGCTCGGCCACCTGGCGGACCGCTGGCACGATCCCTCGGCACGGGAGGTCATCCTCCGGTCGGCGCGGGCGGTCGAGGCCGAAACAGGCCTCCGCGGTCTGAGCGCACACCTGCTGGGCGTCACGGCACGCCCGGTCGAGGCGGGACGAGGCTAACGATCTGTCGAGCGCCCGCTCGACGTCGCGAAACCCGGTCGGGAGCTGCTTGACAACCTGCGTCCATGCGAACTCCGGCAGAGAGGGCCACCTCTGGATCGCTGCCAGCCGGGGGCTGGCGTGGAGCCCTGCTGGCACTGGAGCGCCCCGCGACGGACTTCGACGACCCGGGGCTGGAATGGAGGCGGCTCTTCTGCGAGCTGCTCGGGACGTTCTTCCTGGTCCTGGTCGCAGCCGGCGCCGCGGTGGTCAACGCGACCAGCCACGGGATGATCAGCCGGGCGGCCGCGGTGACGGCCCCCGGCCTGATGGTGATGGCCATCATCCTGTTCATGGGTGCGGTGTCCGGCGCGCATCTCAACCCGGCGGTCACCCTGGCCTTCGCCACCCGCAGGGACTTCCCCTGGCGCCGTGTGCCGGGGTACATCGTCATCCAGCTGATCGGAGCGTCGCTGGCCTGCCTGTTCCTCTGGGCAGTCCTCGGAAAGGTGGGCATGCTGGGCGCGACCGAGCCGGGACCGGACATCTCCGACTGGCAGGCGGTGGTGACCGAGCTCGTCCTCACCGTCGGACTGGTCAGCACCATCCTCGGGACCGCGTCGAGGGCGCAGAACGTGGGGGCGCTGTCGGCCGTCGCCGTCGGCGGCTACATCGTGCTGGCCGGGCTCTGGTCGAGCCCGATCAGCGGCGCCTCGATGAACCCCGCGCGATCGTTCGGCCCCGACCTGGTGCTCTGGAACTTCTCGCACTACTGGGTCTACCTGGTTGGTCCAATCGCCGGCGGCATGATCGCCGTCGGCTTCGCCTGGATCCTGCGCGGGGCCGGCGGCGACATCGGCGGGCTGAGGGCTGCGAGAGGGGCTCTGGACGAGCGCGTGGAGCAGGCCAGGCGGGAGTGAGCGGCCGGGCGGCTCGGGATCGCAGGCCTGACACGCGCCCGCTGGGGGTCGATGCTTGCTTGCTCCGACGCCGGGCGTCACCAGACGCCGGGTATCAGACGGAACCGTACCCGGGACAGGTACTCCTCGTAGCCGTCCAGCTCGTCCCGCAGCGTGCGTTCCTCGCGCACCGCGCGCCACGCCACCATGGCCACGATGACGGTCCCGAACAGGAGCCCGGTCCAGGAACCGAGCAGCAGCGGCGTCCCCAGCGCGAAGAGTCCGACACCCGAGTACAGCGGATGGCGCACGTACCGATAGGGCCCGCTCGAGACCACACGCTGTCCCCGCTCGCGCTGGACGCGAACCGCCGGTGAGAGGTACGGGTTCTCGCGGAAAGTGAGGAAGAAGAGGACCAGCGAGGCGACCAGGACGAGCGCGCCGGCCGCCTGCAGCCAGGTCGACGTGTGCGACCAGCGCAGCCGTTCCGCGTCTAGCGGCATGACCACGAACCACGCGACGACGAGGACGCCCGTCAGGATGATGAACGCCCGATCCCAGAGCGGCTGGCCGGACCGGAACGGAGTCATGCGCTCCTCGAGCAGCCCGGGATCGTGCCGGACCAGCCAGCCGAGCGTGATCACCGAGAAGCCGAGGTAGAGCACGACGAAGGTCCAGCCCGGCGCCCAGGCCAGGGTGCCGGCCGCTCCGAAGAGGACGAGGCCCAGCACGGCGAACAGGATCACGGTCTGGGCCACGAGCGATCGCAGGCGTGCGGCACTCATGAGCTCAGGCGAACTCGATCGAACCGTTCGCTCGACCCCGCTCCGCCAGCCGGTCGAACGTCAGGATGGCCAGGACGAGCCACGCGCCGCCCACCAGCGCTTGCAGCCCGGCGCTCGTCAGGACCTGTCCGGCCGGAGCGCCCGAGAGCAGGAGCCGGATGGCCGCGACGCCGTGCGTCACCGGCAGCAGTGGCCAGCACCTGGACCGGCGCCGGCCAGAATGCGACCGGGACGTTGACGCCGCAGATGGCGAGGATCGTCATCCGCACCAGGATCCCGATCATGGTCCGCAGGCTGGGCCTCAACGCCGCCACCGCCCCCACGAACAGCGCGAGGCAGAACGTCGACAGACAGGTGAGCACGACCAGCGGCAGGACCGCGGCGGCGCGCAGCAGGTCGATCCTGACGCCGAAGATGGCGCTCACCGAGAGGAGCGCGACGATCGAGGTGGCCATCCCGTCGAGCACCCAGATCGCGGTGCGCCCGGCGACCGCGGGGGGTTCCTGCGAGCGATCGAGGAGACGTTGCACAGCCAGGCGGTTCAACCTCTCGTGGCCCCTCGAGAACGCACGGCCGTTCAACGTCTCAAGCCTCCGTGTAGCAGCCGGGCGACCTCGTCTCGATCGGGCCAGGGGATGGGCCGCCCATCCGTATCTCGGACGCCCTCCCCGGGCTCGGCGAGGCCGATGGTCACTGCCTCGTAGCCCTGCGCGGCGAGACGCCGCACCGCCACGCTCGCAAGGGACTCGGGGAAGGTCGCGAGGAGCATGCCCGAAGCGAGCGTCGCCCACGGATCGGCGCCCGCGGCGCGACAGACGGCGAGGCCCGGTGCGAACCAGGCGATCCGGTCCCGGTCGACGCGCAGCGCCACGTGAGCGGCGGAGGCGAGCTCCCACAGCGCGGCGGCGAGACCGCCCTCGGTCGGATCGTGCATGGCGGTGGCGCCGAGGTCGGCCGCCGCGAGGGCCGCACCAACCACGGAGATGCCCGGGTCGTCTATTGCCCTGGCGGCGGCGTCGACAGACGCCTGTGGCGCGGACCCGAGGGCCGCGGCGTGCTCGAGCGCAAGGACGGCGGCACCCTCGATGGGAACCCTGCCGACCTGCACGATCGCGTCGCCGGGCCGCGCGCCCCTCGTCGTCACGATGCGGCCGGCCTCCGCCAACCCGAGCATGTGACCCACGACGACCGGACTGCTGACCGCATCGGTCACTTCGGTGTGGCCTCCCACGAGGACGGCGCCCGTCGCTGACAGGGCGCCGCGCATGTCGCCGAAGAGCCGCTCCACCTCCGACTCCGTAGTGCCGGCCGGTAGGAGAACGGTGGCCAGGAACCACCGCGGCCGCACCCCGGTGACGGCGATGTCGTTGGCGTTGATGGTGACCACGGCGCGGCCGAGGCCGGCACCGCTGAGCGTGATCGGATCGCTGGCGGCCACGAGGACGCCGGCCTCGACCTCGATGGCGCACGCGTCGACACCGATCGCCGGGCCCACCACCACCTCGGGCGGCAGGGGCCCGACGTCGTCCAGCAGCCGCTCCAGCATGCCGGCGGGCAGCTTGCCCGACGGCAGCGCTCGATCAGACACCACGCCGCAGTATCCCAGTACGCGGCGCCCGGGGCCGAGCAGCACCGCGAGGCACCGCCGCACACTGAGTCTCGATGGCGGAACCAACCCCGACAGGCAGGGGCGGGAGCTGATGCCGGTCGTCCACGTCGGGCCCGGTGGGATGCCGTCTCGCGAGAACCCCGGGACTGCCGTCGACCTGCTCGTCGAGCGCGGCTACGACGCCTGCGAAATCGACTTCGGCGACGGCTTCTGGATGGAGCGTGACTACGCCACGACGCTGGGAACGCTGGCTCGCGACGCCGGCGTCGCCCTTTCGATCCATGCGCCGCTGGCCGCCTTCCTCGGCCACGTCGAGCGGGGCGGGCGCAAGCACCACATGGCGATCGGAATGCTCGACCACTCCGCTGGCCTCGCCACGGCGTGCGCCGCCGCGCCGGTCGTCATCCACCCCGGCTTCCTGCTCGGGCGGCGGCGCGACGAGGCGATCGACGCGGTGGTCGCACAGCTCGAGGAGCTGCGGGAGCGTCTGCAGGCGAAGGGCCGCGGCAGCCCGTTCGGCGTCGAGGTCATGGGCCGCGTGAACGAGCTGGGCAGCCTCGACGACGTGCTGGCGATCTGCGACCGCCTCGAATGGGTTCGACCGGTTCTCGACTTCGCCCATCTGCACGCGACGAGCGACGGCGGCTACACCACGGTGGACGCGTTCACCTCGGCGCTCCGGGGCGCCGACTCGGTGCTGGCCCCGGGCACCCCGTTCCACATCCACTTCTCCGACATCAGCTACGCGAATCGCAACGAGAAGGCGCACCTGCCGTACGGGCGGGGCACACTCCGCGCCGAGCCGCTCGCCAAAGCGCTTGCTCGTTTCGCGAGACCCGCGACGGTCATCCTGGAGTCTCCCGACGAGACGTCGAACCAGGTGATCCTGGCCATCCTCCGGGCTTCATGAGACCCTTGTTTTAAGATCTGAATTGTGGAAAGACGGAGGTGGACGGTCCGTGACCTGCGCCGGGACAATCGCTCGGTGCTGCTGTGGTCGCTCTACTTCGATCAGCCTCGCAGCCGCCAGGACCTGAGCGAGGCCACCGGACTCAGCCCGGCCTCGGTGAGCAATGTCACCCGAGAGCTGATCGACGAAGGGATCGTGACCGAGGCGGGCTCGGTCGATTCCGACGGCGGGCGCCCGCGGACGCTCCTGCAGATCGACTCGAACTACCGCTACGTCGTCGGGGTCGACGTCGGAGAGACGCGTGTCCGGGTGGAGCTGTTCGACCTGACGATGACCGAGCGGGCCAGAGCCGACTACCCGCTGGACCCCGGGGACCAGGGCGTCGACCTGATCGTCGACCGGATTCTGGCGGGCCTGCACAGGGTCCTGGCCAGCGCGGGCGTCGACCCCGACACCGTCCTGGGAATCGGTATCGGGGTTCCCGGCGTGGTCGAGCAGGGACCGGAGGTGCTCGTGCACGGGCAGACGTACGGCTGGGAGGCGGTTCCGCTCGCCCGCCTGCTGCGGTCCGGCACCGGTCTGCCGCTCCACATCGAGAACGGCGCCAAGACGATGGGCCAGGCCGAGTCGTGGTTCGGCGCGGGGCGTGGAGCTCGCAATGCGGTCGTGTGCCTGATCGGATCCGGCGTCGGCGCCAGCATCATCGCCCACGGGTCCACCCACCGCGGTGCCACGTCGAGCGCCGGCGAATGGGGGCACACGACCGTCGTGGTCGGCGGCCGCGACTGCCGGTGCGGGTCGCGCGGGTGCCTGGAGGCGTACGTCGGCGCCCAGGCGATCCTGGACCGCTACGGCCTGCCCCTGTCCGATGACCAGGAGTCCGCACTGGCCGCCCTCGCGGACCTGGCGGGCACCTCGGCGAAGGCGGCGGAGGTCCTGGAGGAGACCGCCCTCTTCCTCGGGGTCGGCATCGCCAACCTGATCAACCTGCTCAACCCAGAACAGATCATCCTGGGCGGATGGTCCGGGCTGCTGCTCGGCGAGCGCCTGCTTCCCGCGATCCGCGACGCCGCCCGGCGGCACTCGCTGAGGCATCCGTTCGCGGACACCTCGATCGAGCTCGGCCGCCTCGGACCCGAGGCGGTCGCCCTGGGGGCCGCGACGCTGCCCGTCGAGCGCTTCCTCAACGCCGCCGCCGCGCCCATGGAGAGCAGTCGCTCCGCCAGCTGACCGGCGGAGCGTCTGCACTCCTCGCGATTACGGGAACGACGTGATGTCGACCGGAGTCGTGTTGGACGGCGTCGCCCCCCCGGTCTCGTTGATGACGTGCTCGATCACGCCCACCCCGCCCAGCGAGACCGTCAGGGTGTCATGGAAGTGGATGCCGGACCCGGTGGGGGTTTCGGCCGCGTGATCCGCGACCACGGACTTGTTGACGTTGAAGAAGCAGTACATGCCCAGCCCGTAGGTCGTGTGGCTGGTGACGTTCGGACCCACCTCGTACGAGGCGAACCCGTTGGAGGATCCGTTCATCCATGCGGCCTGGTTCGGCGGGTCGTAGGGCATCTCGTTCTGGAAGAAGATGGTCTCGCCGCCGTTGCCGAGCCACTGCACTTCGTAGTTCTGGTAGTGCTCGACGAACAGGCCGGTCGCCAGGACGTTGTTGCCGTTGACGATCAGGCCGTGGGAGGCGGTGTTGACGGTCCAGCCGACCGTGCCCGAGTTGCCGTGGTCGGCGCGCCAGGCCCAGATGTCGTCGATCAGGGTGTTGTTGGCGTTCGCGACCAGGCTGTTCGTGGCCTTGCCCGCGATGTCACCGCCGATCCGGAAGAAGGTGTCCTGGACGGAGATCGGGTTGCCCGCGTGGCTGGCCGCGGAGCCCGAGGGGCCGACGGTCAGCAGGGTGCTGGAGTTGGTGGTGCCGGCGTCGAGCAGCAGGCCGGCGATCCGGACGCCGTCGACATCGGCGACGTGCATGGTGTCCACGCCGTTGATCGGGATCAGCGTCGGCAGGCCGGTGCCGAGCACCACGGTGTTCGGGTTGTTGACGTTGATCGTCTGCTCGATGTTGTAGACACCGGGCGTGAAGAACAGGTTGCAGCCCTGGGCCAGGGCCGCGTTGATCTGCGCCCCCGTGTTGGACGGCGTGGCCACGAAGAACTGACTCATCGGCAGGGATGTGCCGGGCGTCGGGCCGCTGTTCCAGCTGGGCCCGGATGCGTTCGTCCGCAGCGACGGCAGGAACACGTGGTAGTTGCCGGACGAGTCGATGTAGAGGTACGGGACGTCGCGGGACACCGGGGTGGTGCCGAGCGTGGTCATCGGCGGGCTGGGGAAGCTCTGCGCCGGTGCGCCGTTCACGCCGGAGAACACCATGTTCCACACCGAGCCGTTCCAGCTGCCGAAGTTGCTGTCCCGTGAGTACCACTGCTGCTGTGACACGGACGAGACCTGGCCGCTGACCTTGCTGTCGGCGATGAAGCCGCCGCTGGCGAAGCCGTTGCTCGCCGGGGCCAGGTTCATACCGCCGTGCACGTCCATCCGGCGGAACGGGCCGGCCTGGGCGACCGCCCAGCGGTCGCTGCCGGCCGACGGGGTGATCGCCATGTTCTCCGCGGACCGCCAGAAGTTCTGAGTGGCGTTGCCGGTGCCGTCGAACGCGTCCACGGTCACGTCGCCGTTGATCGTGACGTCATCCGGGTTCTGGCCCAGGCCCTGGATGGACGTGTAGTAGCCGATGTTCGCGTCGACCGAGTAGGTGCCCGGCTTGAACAGCAGGGCGAAGCGCTGGGTCCCGAACTGGTTGACCTTCTGGGTGTTGAACACGTTGTTGAGGGTGGTCTGGATGTTCGAGTTGCCCTGGCTGGGGTCGAAGATGGACACGTTCGGCCCGAAGTTGGGTGTGTTGGAACCGCTGGTGCAGCCGGTGCCGGCGTTGTTGACGGTCCAGCTGAAGGTGGCCGAGCCGGAGGCTCCGGTCGTGTCCGTTGCGGTCGCGGTGACGCTGCCGTTGCCCGCCGCGGTCGGGGTGCCGGAGATCAGCCCGGTGGAGGAGTTGATGGACAGCCCGGCGGGCAGCCCGGTGGCGCTGTAGGTCAGAGTCTGTCCCGACGCCGAATCGCTGGCCCGGATCTGCAGGCTGACCGCGGTACCCACGGTCGACGTCTGGCTGCCCGGATTGGTCACCGTGACCGTGTTGCCGGTGCCGGTCAGCGCGAAGACCTGGAACTCCCACAGCGAGTAGCCGTACTGTGTGCCGCGGACGGTGCCGAACATCCGGATGTATCGGCCGCTGCCGCTGACGTTGAGCGTCTGGGTGCCGCCGGTCCCGGTCGTGGTGGAGAAGATCGACGACCACGTGCTGTTGTCGTTGGAGGTCTGGATCTGGAAGGCCTTCCCGAACGCCCTCTCCCAGGTCAGTACCACCTGACAGATGCTCTGGGTGGAGCCCAGGTCCACCTCCAGCCACTGCGGATCCGAGAACTGGCTCGACCAGCGCGTGTTCAGGTTCCCATCCGTCGCGTTCGCGGCCGGGAAGCTGGCGCTCTCCTGCGACGACGCCGTCGTCGGCCGGTGGAGCGCGATGTTCGTCGTCCCGCAGGACGCGGCGGAGGCGTTTGTCGCCGCTACGCCGGTGACCAGTGCCGTGAGGACCAGGGCGATGCCGGCGGCCGCCGCGGTGGCCGCCCGCCGGGATCGCCCGGCCCATCTGCCGCGCCCCGGCGGGCACCGTAGCTGGATCCGCATGTTCATCTGTCCTCCCTGAGCCAGCTTCTGTACGGGGGCACGTTATGGTGGAAGACTTAGTACAAGACTTATTTCACAGCGAAGCCTAATCCGCATGCAGCCCCCGGTCAAGGGTTTCCGAGGGCGAGCCCGTCCCGTTGCTCAGGTCGGCATGTCGCCACACAGTACGGTTCGTGTGTGGACGACCCGCGGCGGGACGCACACACGCGGGCGCTGGCCGTGGTGAGGCAGGGCAGGCCGGCCGACGCCGTGCGGGAGGCCCTCGAGACACTCCCGAGAGGCGATCCCTCGGTCCGCGAGGCGGTCCTCGCACGCTACCGGCGTATCGCCGCCGCGCCCGGGCGGTTGGACGCCGATTGCGCCCTCCGAACGGCGCTGCTCCAGGGCCTGCGCTCGTGCGCGGTGGTCGACGATCGTGGGCTGCTGGAGCGGGCGACGCAGACCTACGAGTACAGGTCCGCGGGCGAGACAGGCGAGGTCGCGGCCAACCTGCGCGCCGCGGCCCTGCTGGCGCTGTCGCAGGTGGATGATCGGGCGGCGGGGTTCCACGCCGTCCGCCTGCTGCGCGAGGCTGCCTGGGGCAGCGGCGAGCCGGCGCTGACCGCGGCCCGCCTGCTCGTCGACCTGGGCGAGCCGCTTCCGCTCTATGCGTCTCTGCTGAGCGGTGGGGTCGACGGCGAGGTGGCCGCCGAGTGCTTCCATGCCCTGGTCGGCGCTCCCGACTCGGTCCTGCTGGGCCTGGCCGGACAGTGGAGTGACAGTGCCGACGAGGTGGGGCTGCTCGGCTTCCTCGACGCGGTGCTGGACACGCTGGCCGTCAGTTCCGAGCCGGAGCCGTTCGAGGCGGTGCTGCTCCGGTTCCTGCGCGATTCGACCCACCTCGACCTGGTCCGCTACCTGGCGACGGCCATCGTCGCCAGGCGCCGGACGGCCCTCATCGCCGCTCTGCGCGAAGGGCCGTGGCCTTCGCCGACCCGGCGCGGGATCGTGGAGGAGGCGCTGGCGCTGCTTCCCGAACGGTAGGCACCGCGCGGCCCCGCAGCCGCCGCGTCGCTACGGAGAGAGGTGCCACCGGGCACGGGCGCTCAACGCCAGCGGCGCCAGTTGACGGCTCCGGCCTGAGAACCCGCGCTGACCTCTCCCTTCTCTCCAGCGAACGCAGCCAGGACCTCGCCCTTCTCGCGGTCGGGCACGTTGAAGTCATCGAGCGTCCTGGAGAGTTCCGCGGCGACCTCGTCGAACACTTCGGGGGTGATCCTGAGGTCGAAATGCGCATCGCGAAGCTCTCTGCCGGTGTACTCGAACGGTCCCCCCGCCTGCGCCGCGAGCCACAGGGTTCTGCCCCACTTCAGGCCCGGCATTCGTGTGCGGTAGGTCACCGTGTGCCACTCGTGCAGCTCGGGGTTCGCGTCGACGATCTTCGGGTTCTTCAGCAGGCGGTCGCTGAAGCTGTCGATGACAGCCGCGATGGCGAAAATGCCGCCAAGGCGTTCGTAAAGACTCGGCTCTGGCATGACTCCGTTCTCCTGTCAGGCCCGCCGCCTGGCTGAGCCGCCGCCCTGCCCGCGGTTCGACCCTGGCCGATCAGCATCAACCACCAGCCTAAGGCGGGGCGGCCCTCGACCTGCCGCGGGCACATAGAGGTGCACGCGATCCAGGCTGCCGCGCCACGTCCTCCGGCGCAGGCGCCAGGCATTCCGGGAGGTCGCTGGGCGCGCGCGCCCGGCGACTTCACCGATAGGCGGTCTCCTCTGAACCACGTTCGAGCAGCCGGATGTGGTTGCCGGCGAATACGGCGTCCAGCAGGAACAGGGCGAGCGGCACCCCCGCCGCCAGAGCGACCGGCACCCAGTCCGGCACCGCTGCGAAGTGGTGGCTGCGCAGGGTGATGTCGTGGACGCCGGGGTTGTAGAGAGCGTAGGCACCCACTCCGCTAATGGCGAGCACGAGCGCGATCGAGAACAGCAGCATTTACACGCCCTCCCCTGACTACGAACCGCCACTCGTCGTCTGCACCCACGAGCGGCGCACGGACCGGCGACTACCCCACGCCTGGGTCCGTGAACGCGAAGACCTGGCTCTACCCTAGCGCACCAGCCGCGCCGCACGCGCTGGCCGTCGTCGGACAGCGACGTCAGCGGATTCCGAGTGGCGTGGTGCGGTGTCTGGCCGAATTCATGCACGGAAAACGATCGAGCTGGACGCCGGCCGCGCCTCGGCCGCCTCGAGACCGGGTCGTGGACCTGATCGACGAGGCAGTGGCGTCGATCGGGTAGCGAGAACGGCCGGTGCTACCGCCGCGCGGCTGGCGGATCCAGGTCGATGCGCACGGTCAGCGGCCTCGTCGCCACCGCCCGGGAGGTGCACACGCAGAGCCAGCGCGCCGCGCTCCATCTCGACGCCGGACCCGGTCCAGCCGCTGCGACCTCGATCCGGCGCAGACCCGATAGGGCCGACCGGCCCCCTCCGCGGGGGGCCATCGGCCCTCGGCGCTGGGACCGGCGCCGCGCAGGATCGAGCAATGACACAGGCGACGGGCGGGCCCGCCCGCCCCGAGACCCGGCCGGAGCGTGCGGTCCCGTCGAGCGCCGTCCGGCCCGGCGATGTCGAGCACCTCCGAGTGCTGACCGACCAGGCGCGGATCGCCTACCGGGTCGCGCTCGACGCTTTCCTGCTGCTCGAAACAGCTCACGACGAAGGTCGCCGAGGCACCGAGGAGAACGCGACGTTCCAGGCGAAGGTCGCCCTGTTCAGACAGGCCGCCCATGCGGTTCACCAGGCCGCGCGGCGGGGACGCGGGCTGCGGTGGTCCGAGTCCGCGCCGGGGCACGGTCGCATCGTGTGAACCTAGCTCGCCGGTGACTCCGTACCGCCGGGCATGGAACCGCACCTCAGCGGTCGCCGTCGCGCTGCATACGTAGCCGACTACGTACCGGTTCGCTGGCGCAGCCGCCGGCGCCTGGCCAGGCTGGCCCTGTGACACGGCACGGGGTCACCGGCGACGACCTCATCATGGCGTTGCCGGTCTGCATCGCGGCGGTCGCCTGGGACGCCGTCGGCCCGGCACAGTCCGCGTCGAGGATCACGATCACTGAGACGCTCGAGCACGAGTGAGCCCGTCCCCCGAGGGGAGGCCGGGCCCTTCCCCCTCGGGCACGATCTTCGGATGCGCTGGGCATGGGCGTGGGTTGGTCTGGCCGCGGCGGCGCTCATCGGCGCGCTGGCCGCCATCTGGTGGCACTCCGGCGAGACGACGGCCGGGACTCTCGCGACCGTGGTCGCGGCGGTGCTGGCGGCGACTGGACCGCTCGCCAGCTGGCTCCCGGCCAGAGCCGAGGAGCCGGGCACGATCGACGACCGGCTGGAGCTGCTGGCCACCGTCCTGCGCGTGCAGTGGGAGCGGGAGGCCAACGTCCGCCAGCTCCACGACCCGCAGCCGATCGTCGTCCGCTGGACGGCCGCGGACCCGCGGCTGACCGACCACGCCGAGGTGATCGCGGGCGGACGCCAGCGAGGGCGCGGGCCGGCGCCGGCCGGGAGGCTCGAAGAGGTCGTCGACGAGTTCGCGCGCCTCCCGCGGCGCCGGCTGGTCGTGATCGGCGAGCCGGGCGCTGGCAAGTCCAGCGTCCTGCTGCTCCTCACCCTGGGCCTGCTCGCGAGGCGGACACCGGCAGACCCGGTGCCGGTCCTGCTCTCGGTCGCCTCCTGGGACCCAGCGCGAAGTGGCTTTCCGCAGTGGCTGGCCAGGCGCCTCAGCGACGAGTACCCGTTCGTGCGGCCCGACGACGCGCGGGCGATCGTCGAGGCGGGGCGCGTGCTCCCACTCCTGGACGGCCTCGACGAGCTGCCCGACGCCGCCGTGGCCGCCGCCGTGACGATGATCAACCGGGCCGGGCTCGAGCGCCCCGTGGTCGTCGCCTGCCGCACGCGGGAGTTCGCCCAGGCGGTCCACGCGAGCGACGTGCTGACCGCAGCCGCGGTCGTGGAGCTCGAGCCGGTCGGGCCGGACCAGGCCGAGCGGTACCTGCGGCTGACCACGCCGCCCGACGACCGTCTGGCGCGCTGGGAGCCGGTGTTCGCGGAGCTGCGCCGCGGCCCGAGCAGCCCTGTGGCGGCCGCGCTCTCGACCCCGCTCATGGTGACGCTGACGCGCACGGTGTACGCGCTGGACCGCGCCGCGGACCCGGGGGAGCTGGTGCGCTGCGCGAGCCGCGAGGCGATCGAGGACCGACTGCTCGACGCGCTGCTGCCCGCGCTGTTCGGCGCGGGCTCCACCCGCTGGACCGCCGATCGAGCCCGAGTCTGGCTGGCGTTCCTGGCCGCGCACCTGCGCCGGCGCGGCACCCGCGACCTCGCCTGGTGGGAGCTCGCACGAGGCGGAGCGCTGCGCTGGATCCGCCGGGGTCTCGGGCTCGGGTTTGTCGCCGGCCTTGTGGCGGGGCTGCTGGCCGAGCTGGTGGCCGACCTGGCGACGGGAACCGGGTTCAACCTGTCGTTCGAGATCACGGTGTCGCTCACCGGCGCCGTCTGGACGGCGACCCTGGCGGGCATCGGGAGCGCCATCGTCGTCGGTTTGAGGCTGTTCGGTCGCGCCGCGTTGTCGGGACCGTCAAGGCTCCGCCTCCGCCTGGACCGCTTCTTCCTGCGCAGGTTCTCGATCGGCCTCGTCATCGGGATCCCGATCGCGCTGCCGCTCGTCTACCTGTACCTGCTGCTGGAGTCGCTGTACGTCGGCGGGTTTGCCCCCGGGCTCGGGCTCTCGGACTGGCTGCTGGCCGCTGGGTACGTGGCACTGGTGGTCGGGCTGCCCGTCGGCGTCGGCTTCGGTCTCGTCTTCGGCCTCGTCAGGCAGGTGGAGCAGCCCCCTGCCCCGGGCAGCAGCCTGCGCGCCAACCGGCTGGCGAGCCTGTTCACGCTCGTGATGGGCAGCCTGGGCCTGGCCGCGGTGACCGGCGTCGCCGCGGTGCTCGGGGGAGGCCTCTCGCTGCTCACCAGTGGCGTCGCGCTCGGGCTGGTCGCCGGCATGCCGATCGCGCTGGGGATGGCTGCCGTGCTCCCGTGGAGCGGATACCAGGTCGCCCACCTCTGGCTCTCCCTGCGCCACCGGCTCCCCTGGCGCCTCTTCGCCTTCCTGGAGGAGGCTCACCAGCGCGGCATCCTGCGCCAGGTCGGCGGCGTGTACCAGTTCCGCCACGCCCGCCTGCAGGACCGGCTGGCCGGCCCCTGAGCCTTTCGGCCTGCGGCCGCCGGTCACACCCGTGGCGAACACGCCGCTCCTGGACGAATGGGGGAGCGGCGCTCCCGCCGGCGGGGGATGTGGCCGGCGCCGCTCGCTGCCAGGCTGGCGGCGTGTGGAGGACACGAACCGCCGCCATCGCAGCGGCTGCGGCTGCCATGGGCCTGCTGGCGACCGCTTGCGGGAGCGGCCCATCGTCCACAGGCTCCGGCGGCCCACCGAATTCGGGACGGGCAGCGAGCTCCCAGCAGCTCGCCTACTCCGGCTGCATGCGCTCCCACGGAGTGCCGAGCTTCCCGGATCCCGCCGGCGCCGGAGGGATCCCCAAGGAAACGCCGCAGCAGCTCGGGGTCACCAGTTCGCAGCTCCAGTCAGCCCAGAGTGCCTGCATGCACCTGCTCCCGACCGCCGGCAGCGGGCCGACCTCGGCCGAGCTGCAGCAGTCGTGGAGGGACATGGGGAATTTCGCGCGGTGCATGCGCTCGCACGGGGTGGCGAACTGGCCCGACCCGACCAGGTACCCCCAGCACCCCGAGCGGCCGACCTTCGATCTGCAGTCCGTGGGCATCGACCCGAACTCGCCGCAGATGAGCACCCCGATCCACGAATGCGTGCCGCAGCTGCACGGCATCAACCCGCAGCACCTCGGCGAAAGCGGATCGTGAGCGGAGAGGCTTCGCGGCCGGGAGGCCGTCATGGACTGATTCGACGCCAGGTATTGCCGTCGTAGGCCCACAGTTCGTTGGTCTTGCCGCCACAGCAAGCACCCCGTTCGCCTCCGAACAGGTACAGCATCTGGTGGTTCGGGTCGTAGGCCATCGCCGCGAGGTACCGGGCCGGGGGCGGGCTCGCCTGGAGCCTCGTCCACGCCGACCCGCCGAAGGCCCAGGCCTGCGCGGTCCCCGTCGCGTCCACGGTGTAGAGCGCGACGCCCGACTGCCCGCTCGACATCGAATCCGCCTCAGAGGCGGGCGGGGCCTGGGCACCGGTCCGATTCGCCCAGTCGCTTCCGTCCCATGTCCACGTCTCTGCCACCCGGTTCTGGGACGGCTTGCCGTCGAGCGACCCGCCCCAGAGCACCACCTGGCTCGACGTGCCGTCCCACGCGGCCACGGCGTACAGCCTGGCGGGAGGCTGATGAGCGGGCCTGGCAAGGGCCCAGCTCGAGCCGTCGAACAGCCACGTCTGCGAGATTCCCCCCGAGTCCGAGTACACCACCACCTGGCCTCGCTTCCCATCGAAGGCAGCCGCACCCATCGGCGCCGGTCCGGCGATCGGACTCCACGTCCGGCCATCCCACGCAGAGGTCTGGTCGCCCAGCGCCAGCGTGCGGTGCTTCGTGCTGTCGTAGACGAGCTGACCGCGGGGCTGCCCGGGGTTTGCCTTCCACGCCGCGCCGTTCCACTGCCAGAGAATCGCGGGCTGGTCGCACGCGTACTGGTTCATGACGCCTCCCGCCATGAGCAGCAGGCCGCTCTGGACATCGAACGTCGTGGTCGCGGAGTTCCTGCCATGCGGAAGGCCGCCGGTGCCGTCCAGGTCCTGAGGAAGGCAGGGTCCGTGGCTCTGCGTGGGCGGCCACGGGGGCACCGTGGCCGAGCTGAACGGAGTCGCCGTGGGCCGAGCGGCCGATGTCGGCGACGATGCTTCGGGCTGCGGCGCACGGTTCGATGACGACGCCGACCCCGGCACGCATGCGATGAAGGGGATAGCCACCATCGCCAGAGCCGCCGCACTCGCCACCGTCCTCGGACGCGTCGGACCCGACACATCCGTGCAACGCCGCGTGGTTCGGAGGCGTTTCGAGCCCATCCCCGAGCTGCGATGAGCGAATCAGAGCGGGGTCAGGACCATGAGCACCTCGTCCCGGTCGTCTCCCGGCCGGAGCCGCAGCGCACCTGGCCAGCGTCCGACCTCGCGCCAGCCGAGCCGCTCGTAGTACCGCTCCAGACCCACGCCGCCCCGGGCGGCGAGATGGAGCTGCTCCAGGCCGAGTTCCTCGTGCGCGATGCGTCGCAGCTCGTTCATCAGCGCCGAGCCGACGCCGCGACCGCGGTAGCGAAGGCGCGTCTGGAGGTGTCGGACCTCCGCCCAGTGGGCCACGGGCGGGTGAGGATGGCGAGTCAGCGCTACCCAGCCGGCGACCGTGCCGGCCTCCAGAGCCAGTAGCAACCTGGCGCGCTCCGGCTCCAGGTCGGATGCCAGGCGGTCGATCGCCGGCCCGACCTCGGCCTGGCCCACCGGCGGGAACGGGAACCCGGCCGCGCCTCCTGCGTTGGTCACCTCGATCCAGCACTCCACGAGCTGGTCTCGCAGCTCCGATGTCAGGTCGGCGGGCCGGACGAGCTGCCGCAGCGTTAGGTCGCCCATCTTCATGCACTCTGACGCGCCGCGGTCGGACGGCAAGAGCTCGCGCGGGCCATCAGGGGAACCTCCCGTTCCACTACCATCGGCGGTCGGTGACTGGAGCGATCCGCCGCATTGGCATCGGAATGGTCGGCGCTGGCCAGATCGCACGCGACCGCCATGTTCCCGGGTTCAAACGCATCCCCGGCGTCGACCTGGTGGCGGTGGTCAACCGCAAACCTGAGTCCAGCCGGAGGGCGGCCGAGGAGCACGGTTTCTTGCGGACGCACGCCGACTGGCGGGACCTGGTGGCAGACCCTGAGGTGGACGCAGTGGTGATCGGGACCTGGCCGTACCTGCACGCGCCCATCACCATCGCCGCGCTGGACGCCGGCCGGCACGTGCTGACCGAGGCGCGGATGGCGATGGACGCCCAGCAGGCGAGGGCCATGCTCGCTGCCTCGCTCGCCCATCCAGAGCTCGTCGCCATGGTCGTGCCGTCGCCGCTTCTCTGGGCCGACCGGACCATCGAGCGCCTGCTCGCTGAAGGGGCGGTCGGCCAGCTGCGCAGCGCGAGCGCGGTGTGGTCGGAACGCTCGGCCCATGGGTCGCGCCTGCACTGGCGGCAGCAGGTCGAGCTGTCCGGCAGCAACGTGATGTCGCTCGGCATCGTGTACGAGACCATGGCACGCTGGCTCGGCCAGGCCATGGCGGTCCAGGCGGCGGCCCACGTGTTCGACCCGGTGAAGGAGCGGGCCGACGGCGGACGGGCGACGGTCGGAGTCCCCGATCAGCTGAACCTGGTTGCCGAGTTCCCAGGGCCGCTGCTCGCCACGCTGGAGATGGCGACTGGTGCGGCCTTCGACGAGCGGGTCGTGCATCTGCGGGGCACCGGTGGCACCCTGCGAGTGGACTTCTCGAGCGGCCGGATCGAACTCGCCACCGGCGCGGAGGGCTACCGGCCCGTGGAGGTCCGCCCAGGCGAGGCGGGGGAATGGCGCGTCGAGCAGGAGTTCATCGGCGCGATCCGCGGTGAGAACGAGGTGCGGCTCACCGACTTCGCCACCGGCGCTGCGTACATGGCATTCACGGACGCGGTCAGGAGGTCGGCGCTGGAGGGTCGCCGGGTCCCGATCGGGTCAGGGCTCTGACCGGTCCGATCCTCCCTCGAGCACCGACGGCGCGAACGACGAGGCGTGGCGTCGCAACTCAGAGATCGCCTGCATCCGGACCCGCCTCTGCCTCCGCGTCCTCGCCCACCTCCTGGACGAGCCTGCCGCCTCTTGCAAGCTGGGGGTCGGTGCACGCCGCCAGGTTGAAACAGCAGGGCCTGCGTTTCCCGCTCTTCATTTTCGACATGCTCACTTCGACTCGACGTTGGCGGGTGTCAGGATTCCTCGTTGCGTTCACCCAGCGAACCCACTCCCACCGCGCCATCGGCGTGATCTCACTCCACAGGTCCTGGATCTTCTGAGGAGCAGCTGTCAGAGCTGTCTCAAAATCCCGTGGCACGGTCGGCTCCGGCCAGTCACTGGCTGCCTCGATCTCGAGCGTCGCCTTGTCACCTGCGCGTACGCCAGCGGCCTGTTGCAGTGCTTCATCAACCCTCAACCAGTGGCCCGAGCAGCCGTCCGGTTCCAGAACGGTCTGGAACTCATGGCCGTTGATCGTGCCTCGTACCGCCACCTGCCCACGCGAAGGCAGTTCATTACTCGCCTTCTCGGGCAGCCGCAGTATGGTCGATCTGTCGATCGTATAGAGCGTGGCGTCGAAACGAATTGTCGGCGCCGCTGCGCGCTCGGCCATCGTGTGCTCCAGTTTATGGGGCGGCTCGACCGGCGGGCCCGCCTCCCTGCGCCCCCGCGATCGCCTCGCTACGGCACGGCGGCCAGGGCGTACTCGATCGCCTGCGGCACGGAGAGGTGTTCCCCGGCCGCCCATGCTTCCTCAGCGGCGGGACCTGCCGCGGCTCGGGCCGGCGCGAACGCCACGCTCGCCACCATGGCCTGCCAGCTCGTTCCCGGCGAGCCGATCTGTCGCCGGATGGCCGCTGCCGCCCCACCCAGCCGCAGCGTGCGGATGGCGTCGCCGCCGGCCATGGCCAGGGCGGCCATGCCTTCCAGCGTCCCGGCGACGCCGCTCCAGTGCCCGATGCGGGCGTACTCGACGAGGCTCGCGGCGCCGCGCCGAAGCGCCTCCGGATGGTCGCCGTCCAGGTAGGCGGCGACTCCCAGGAACAGATGGGCTCGCGCGACCGCGTCCATACGGCCAGACCGCGTCGCCATCGCCAGGGCATGTACGAGCACGTCACGGGCCCGGGTGATGCGACCCTCCTGGAGGTGCAGATCGCCCATCCGGACGAGCACCAGAGCGCGTTCCCCGTCGTCGGCCGGTCCTGCCATGACGCGGTGATACGCGGTCCATGCACCAGCCCGGTCTCCCGCGGCCATCGCGGTGTGCCCGATCGACGCCGTGATCCTCGACGCCTCCTCCTGGTCCCCGAGCTCCTCGGCCAATGTCAGGCTCCGACGCAGCAGGTCGCCGGCCGTCTCGTACTGGCCCTGCCAGGTGTCCAGCGTCCCGAGCCGGTGGAGCACGTGACACCGTTCTGCGGAGACCGGCTCCACCACGTCCAGCACGGCGAGCAGGCACTCTCGTCCCTCCTCCAGGTGCGAGTAGGTGAACCAGAACCAGCCAAGCGCGGTGACCATGTGCACCCAGCTGCCCACGTCGTGTGCTCGATGCCAGCGGAGCGCGGCGTGCAGGTCCGGGTGGCTGGCCTCGAGGCGGTGGATCAGGTCGACCCGACCGGGCGACCACCGCGGGTCACGAGCTGCCTCGGCCATCCGCAGGTAGTGGTGTGCGTGGCGGTCGCGCACGGCGTCCGGCGCCTCGGCGGCCGCCAGCTGCTCGGCGGCGTAGGCCCGGATCGTGTCCAGCAGCCGGTACCGGGCAGTGCCGCCCGAAACCGGCTCGGTCGCGACGAGCGACCTGTCCACCAGCCGCGCGAGGCACTCGGGCACGTCGCCGGCGTCCAGCCCCAGGTCGGAGCAGACGGCTTCGACCGCCTCCAGCTCGAACGTGCCCCGGAAAACCGACAGGCGGCGGAACAGCACCTGTTCGGTCGGGCCCAGGAGGTCGTGACTCCACCGCAGCGTGTCGCGCAGTGTCCGCTGGTGCTCGGCCAGGTCGGCCGGTCCGTGGGCCAGCAGCGGCAGCCGGTCCTCCAGGCGTGCCAGCAAGGTGTCCGGCGACAGGGTCGTGAGCCAGGGCGCCGCCAGCTCGAGCGCCAGCGGGAGGCCGTCCAGCCGGCGGCTGATCTCGGCGACCGGGACCGCGTTGTCGCGGTCCAGCCTGAATCGGGGATTGGCGGCCCGGACCCGCTGCACGAAGAGCTCGACCGCGGGCACGTGACCAAGGTCGACAGGAGCCAGCCGGCGCGATGGGTCGGCGACCTCGAGCGGTCCGAGCGGCAGCCGGTGCTCGCCGCGAATGCCCAGCGGGGCGCGGCTCGTGACCAGGAGGTGCAGGTGCGCGCACGCGGCCAGCAGCGAAGCAACGAGCCCCGCCGCCTCCAGCACGTGCTCGAAGTTGTCGAGGAGGAGAAGCACGCGCCGGGCGCCGATGTGGCCCGCCAGGCGCTCCCCGACCGGCGCCGCGCCGTCCGGCACGGCCAGCGCCTGCTGGATGGCGGGGCCCACCTGACCGTGGTCGGTCAGCGCGGCCAGGGGCACGAACCCGACGGCGTCGCGGCCCGCGGCCAGCGCCCGCGCCAGCTCGATGGCGAGCCTGCTCTTGCCGACGCCGGCGGAGCCGATGATCGTCAGCAGGCGGACCTCGGGCCGGCGCATGAGCTCCAGGCCGAGGGCGAGATCAGCGTCGCGGCCGACCAGTGGAGTAGGCGGCACCGGCAGGCCGGGGCCCGGCTCGCCGATTCCCGGTCGCTCCAGCCCCACGGTGCCCCGCGGCGGCCGGCGCGCCGAGGTGGCCAGCTCCGCCCGATCGGCGGCCGAGAGGTCCAGGGCGTCGGCGAGCCGGTCGACGGTCGCGCGGTACGGGCTCCGGCGGACGCCGCTCTCCAGGGCGCTGACCGACTTCGCGTTCAGCCCGGCACGTTCCGCCAGTGCCTCCTGCGTGAGCCGCGCCGCCAGACGGTGCCGGCGCAGCACAGCTCCGAATGCGGACCGACCGGCCGAGCCCGACAGCTCCATTGCCCTCCCCCCTGCGCTGCCCACACCCCCCAGCCGACAACTGTAGGAGAAACCGTTGGAGTGTGGGTGGAGCGGCGCGAGCGCCTTGCCTACGCTGCCGGATGGACGGTCATCTCGACATCAGGGGGAGAGGGTAGAAATGACGCGACGGCGCCGCAGGATGATCGGCGGGCTCAGCTTCGGGCTCGTCGCGTGGCTGTGCACGGTCGCTGTGAACGGCACGGTCCCGGTCTACGCGAACGCGGGCGCGGGCCGGGCCCCGGCTCCGGTCCGGGCCCCGGTCACACCGAACCGCTTCGACCCGACGTCGCGGGCAGCCTCCGTTGCCGCGGCGCACCCGCAGCCGGCGGCGCCGGCGTCCGCGACGCGGTCCGATGCGTCCAGGAGCCGTCCGGCGGCGCACCTGGCCGCGCCCGCCACGGTCGCCCTCGACCCGGCGAAGCCGATCCGGCTGACGTCGGGCGACGCGGCCATGCAGGTCGACGTGCCGGCCGGCGCCGTGACCGCGAGCGACGTGAAGGCCGCCGGAGGGGCGATGAGCCTGCTCGTCCGGCAGGTCGCGCCGGCATCGGGCGGCAGCGGAGGCGGCTCCGGGATCGTCTCGTTCGGGACGTACCTGGTCCAGGTCCTGGACGCCGGCGGCCGCGTGGCTGGCCAGGGGCTCCGCAGACCGGTCGGCGCTCAGCTCAGCCTGGGGACCCGGGCAGCCGCGCTCGACGTCCGCCACGCGGTCGCGATCGTGAACGCGCCGCTCCCGCCCGGCGTCAGCCTGGACCCGACCGCGCCGGCCGCGCCCTCGCAGGCGCGCGCGGGTGGCCGGGCCGCGATCGGCGGCGGCTCCAGCCCAACCGCGCGTCTGGGACCGATGGCCGTGCGGTCGGCCGTCGTCGACGCGCAGGCGAAGACGCTGTCCACGAGCGCCCTCGCCAGCACAGGCAGCATCTCGTTCGGCTTCGACAGCACGGCTCCCGTTTCGACCTTCGGGGCGCCGAACCCGACCGAGACCAACCCCGGCGCCGGCTCGCTCACGCTCCAGCAGACGATCGACCTGCCGGCTGGACCAGGCGGCCTGACGCCCCCGCTGGCGCTCGGATACGACAGCGCGGCGGTCAGCGACCAGCACGACGTGGCGGCGGCCGCGCCGTGGGTCGGCGAGGGCTGGCACCTCACGCTGGGCGGCATCAGCTGGGTCGAGCGGAACATCGACCTGGGCTGCGGGACCATCTGCGAGAGCCCCCAGTGGAACGACGTCTGGCAGCTCGTGGACGCGTTCGGGACCCAGGCCGAGCTGATCCCGCCGAGCACCGGCGTCAGCACGTACTACGAGGACAACAACCTGACGTCGATCACGCCCGATCCCGTCACGTGGCACAGCGCCCCCGAGATGCACGCCCGGGTGATCTCGTTCGCCGGGCCGAACGCGCTGCCCGGGATGGCCGCGGTGCCGCCCTGCTTCCGCGTGTTCCTGCCCAGTGGGGTGATGGAGGAGTTCGGCTGCACGCCGGACTCGCTCCAGTTCTATCCCCAGTCGACCAGCAGCGGCAACCTGGACTTCGTCGCCAACTGGCTGCTCGACCTCATCACCGATCCCGGCGGCAACCAGATCCACGTCACGTACCAGACCGACGTGGAGTCCGGGACGGGCGGCATCGCGTACCCGCGGGATGCCGTGATGGCTACGGTCGAGTACGACTCGCCCGCCTGCCACGACGCGCAGGTCGCGTGCACGGGTGCCGCCTGGACGCCGCTGATGCGGGTCAGCTTCCAGGCATCGCACTCCGTGGCCCACGTTGCCGGCAGCTCGTGCGCCGCCAGCGGCACCCTGCGATGCGACGATCCGGTCGACCTCTCGGCGAGCGGCGGCCTCGCCGCGCCGACTGTCGAGAGCACGTTCGTCCTCAACGACGTCCTGGTCCAGGTCAGGGGCAGTGGGACCGCCGCCTGGAACACGCTCCGGGACTACCGGCTGGCGTACGACCAGGGCGGACCGGCGACGATCACGGACCCGTTCAGTGGCGTGGCCCAGTCGACAGCGGGACGCCTCCTCCTGACCGGGCTCACGGAGATCGGCGCGGACGGCAGCACGGCGCTGCCCAGCCGGACGTTCGGCTACGGCCAGCAGGTCCAGCTGTACGAGGACTCGGTCTGGGCGCCGGCACCGGCCACCAACTGCGGACCCTCCTGGAACAACGGTCAGACGTTCGCCCAGGGCTGCAACCTGTGGAGCCAGAGCTACGCCGGCGACAGCTATTACCTGAGTTCGCTGAGCAACGGTCAGGGCCTCTCCCAGACATTCGCCTGGCAGAACGCCCGCAACAACACTGATGGTGTGCCCAGCGGCGCCGACCTGCTGAACCCGTTCGTGTGCAACACGATGCAGAGCACCTCGCCCTGCGACGTGACCGACGACGGGTCGTGGAGCCGGATCGTGCTGACCCGGCGCACCGAAACCGTGCTGCGGGTGAGCCAGGCCGGGCAGGGCGGCGCGCAGACCAGCACGCCGGTGACCGCCACCACCACGCTCGCCTACCGCATGGCGCCGCTGGACTCCTACTGGGGCGACAGCTTCGACTGGGACGTCCTGGACTTCTACAACTGGCGGTTCATGGGCTTCGCCACGACCACCGTGACGAACCCCGACGGCTCGACCGACGTCCACCAGTACCCGGGCACGCAGGGCCGGGGCGTGTACAGCACCAGCGATCCCATGGAGGCCGGGTGGTGCTCGAATCCCTCGAACAGCGGCTGCAACGTCTCGCCCTGGTGGCTGGCGGCGAACGTCCAGCACGGCCGGGAGATCGAACTGGACCGCTACAACCCCGATGGCTCGCTCCAGCAGGTCACGAAGACGCAGTACCAGGCCGTCTGCCCGCCCGCCGGCGTCGCCGGCGACAAGGCGAGCAACCTGGTCAGCGAGCTCGATCCGCTCGACCCGGTGGCGGTCTGCGACGTCGCTCCCACGCAGGTCGACGCGTACTCCGTGAACGGCGGCAGCCAGAGCACGGCGCCGCACGCGACCACCACGTACGCGCTCGACTCGTACGGCCGGGTCACGGCCGCAACCACGACCAGTAACGACGGCGGCGGGCCCGGCAGCCCGACGACGATCGTGCAGAAGACGACCTACGCGACGACCGACAGCGTCACCGCGACCGCCACCTCCGCGACCGGCCAGTACCTGGTCGACTCCCCGTCCTTCCGGGACGTGGAGGACGGAGCCGGCAACCGCTCCCGCTGCGGCGCCGCGAGCTACGACACGTTCGGCCGGATGACGCAGGCGACCGTATACACGAGCTGCGGGACCGCCTCCAACGGGTTCGCGCCGAGCGGCGCGATCAGCATGTCCGGAGCGTACGACGCCGCCGGCAACCTGCTCGGCGTCGACGATGCCGACGCGGTGGCCGGCAACACCGCCCATCAGGGCTGCTCGGTCGGGGGCGCCGCGTTCAGCGCCTGCATCCAGTACGACGGCACGTTCGACGTCCAGCCGGTGTCGTCGAGCAACGCGCTCGGCCAGGTGTCCACGACCGGCTACCAGCCGCCGGCGACCGGCACTGCAACCACCGGCTTCGGCCTGTGGCCCATCTCCACGACCGACGTCAATCAGCAGACCACCTCGTTCACGTACGACGCGCTGGGCCGGCCGACCGGCACCACCCTGCCCGGTGAGACGGCCGGCCTCACCACGCAGGGCAGGGCCTACACGTTCTGGTGCTCGGGAACGGCCGCACAGGCGTCCTGCCTCGAGGTGGACAGGACCCAGCGGCTGAACAGCGCCACGACGGTGACCGCGCGCGCGTTCTACGACGGGCTGGGCCACCTGGTGGAGACCCGCACGCCGGCGCCGGGCGGCCGGGACGTGGTGTCGTACTCCTTCTACGACCAGTCCGAGCGCATGGCGTTCCACAGCGTGCCCTACTTCGTGGGGGCGTACGCCGGCGGCCCGGGGGCAAGCGCGTACTCGATCCCAGACAGCGCCCAGGCCGGCACCACGTACACCTACGACGGCCTCGGCCGGGTCACCAGCGCGACGGACGCGCTCTCGCACCGGAGCGCGGTGGCCTACTCGACGGTCTGCGGCCCCGCCGGCACCGGCGACGCGGCCTGCTACCAGCAGGTTCTCGCGGTGGACGCCGGCAGCCACCGGGCCGGCGCGCTCGTGGACGCCCTCGGCCGGACCGACTACGAGCAGCGCTACACCGGCGCCAGCGCTTCGACGTACGCGGTCTACGCGACCACGACGTACACGATGGACGCGGCCGGCGACCTGGTCCAGCTCCTGCACCCCGACGGCGTCACGAAGACGACCGCGCAGTACGACGCGGCCGGCCGCAAGACCGGAATGACCGACCCGGACCGCGGCAGCGAGACCTACACATACGACTCGAACGGCAACGTCGTCCAGTCCGTCGACGCCCGTGGCGCCGCCGGCAGCGTCTTCGCCGGCTACGACGGGCTCAACCGCCCGCTCTGGAACAACACGACCAACGGCCCGACCGGCGCCTTCCACACCTACAGCTACGACAGCACCGTGGGGGGCAGCGCCGGCGTGGGCCGGCTGACCGCTGAGACCTTCTCGGCCGGCCCCGGCAGCCCGCTGTCGGGCGCCTACAACTTCACCTACGACGTCCGGGGCCGGCAGACCGGCCAGACAGTCACCGTGGGCGCCGCCAGCTACCCGCTCCAGACGACCTACGACGACGCCGGCGACGTGCTGACCCAGCAGTACCCGGACGGCGAGACGGTGACCAACGCCTACACCGGCCAGGGCTGGCTGTCGGGCGTCACTGCCACGCAGGGGACGACGACGACCAGCCTGCTCAGCGGGGCCGCATACACCGGGGTGGGAGGAGCCCTCGGAGACGTCACCGGCGCCAGCCTGGGCGGCTCGGCCTACCAGTACCTCGCCAGCGACGACCTGCTGGGTCGCATCACCGATCTGCAGGTCTCCAACGGCGCCGGCACCACGACCCTGTTCGACCAGTCGCGCACCTTCGACGCGGCCGGCAACGTCGCTACCGCCAGCACGACGCTGCCCGGTGGAACCGACAACCAGACCTTCTGCTACGACGAGCAGAACCGGCTGACCTGGGCCGGCTCGACCGGTACCGCGCCCTGCACGGGGACCGCGGTACCAGCCGGGACGCTGACCGCGGCGCAGTACACCCAGGGCTTCGCCTACGACACCATGGGGCGGCTGGCGACCGGACCGCTGGGCAGTTACACGTACGGCAGCGGGGCCCCTGTGCACGCGGCCACGGCGGTGGGCAGCGGCTATACCGCGAGCTATGACGCCGCCGGCCACATGACCTGCCGGGCCCCCACCGCCGCCAGCACCTGCGCCGGCGCCTCGCCGACCGGGGCGCAGCTCGCCTACGACCCCGAGGGCCAGCTCGCGAGCTGGCAGAGCGCCCCGACCAGCCCGAGCAGCGCGACGGCCTATCTCTACGACTGCCAGGGCCAGCGCGTGGCCCAACAGGTGACGCAGGCGGGCGCAACCACGACCACCGTCTACGTGGGCGGCCTGGAGGAGATCACCAGCTCGGGCGGCACGACCAGCACGAAGACCTACTACTACGCGGGCGGCAAACGGATCGCGATGGCGATCGACGGGACCTTCAGCTATCTGGCCTCGGACGGGCAGGGAAGCACCAACGTGGTGCTCGGCGCGAGCGGGAGCGCGGTCGCCAGCCAGCTCTACGCGCCCTACGGCGGGATCCGCTACGCGAACGGCGCCATGCCGACCAGCTACGGCTTCACCGGTCAGCTGGGCGACGCCGTCACCGGGCTGGACTACTACCATGCCCGCTACTACGACCCCGTGGCCGGCCAGTTCACCAGCGCGGACACCGCGGTGCCGGGAGGAGGCTTGAACCTCTGGGGCCTGTCCAGGTACGCCTACACTCGCGGCAACCCGACGACCCGCACCGACCCGACGGGGCACGACGACTTCGGTGGGGACTTCGGGGGCGACTTCGGCGGCGGCGACTTCAGCGGTGGCGACTTCGGCGGCGGTGACTTCAGCGGCGGTGACTTCAGCGGCGGCGACTTCGGGGGCGGCGACTTCGGCGGCGACACCGTCTCCACCGGCTTCGACCCGAACGCCCCGTCGGTCGATCGCAGCGAGGATCTGAACTTCGGCATGCCGAGCTCCGAGAGCGGCACCGGGTTCGACCCGAACGCCCCGTCGATCGACCGCAGCGAGGACCCCAACTTCGGCATGCCCAGCACCGGCTTCGACCCGAACGCCCCGTCGATCGACCGCAGCGAAGATCCCAACTTCGGCATGCCGCAGCAGTCGCAGCAACCGACAGGCGCACCCGATGTCCTCGGTGGCGGCCCCTGGACGGACCTCTACACCAACGCCATGAACGTCGCCCGCGGGTGGGAGCAGACCGTCCACGACGGGGGAACGGTGGACACGGTGGCCGCCCGCCAGCAGTTCCAGGACCTGATCTCCCAGATCCACACGGCGCTCGACGACCCGAACCTGTCGCAGCTCGGCTCCCGCTCCCTGAGCTCCGCCGCCTATCAGCTCTACGCGTCCGGGAACATCGCAGGAGTGGTCCACCCCGGGGACCTGCCCGCGGACGCGCTGGGGGTCCTTGGCAGCGGTGGCCGGACTCCGCCCGGGCTGCCGAGGAGGTGAGCGGCCCACATCCATTCCTGCCGACAGTTCATCACTGGCGCGGCCGGGTCGATCCCGGCCGCGCCGTGCTCAGGGTCAGCAGAC
>DASQZW010000244.1:0-22096 GCA_035638495.1 Terriglobales bacterium | reverse complement strand
GTGACCGCCCGGTCCACGAACGCCCGGATCTGCGGCTGCAGCGACTCCGGGTCCCGGGAGAGGAACGAGCTCTGAACCTTCGGGATCAGGCCCTCGTAGGTCAGGGTGCTGCCGTCGACCTTCAGCTTGACCTGCTCGCGGTGCAGGAAGTCGTGCAGCTCGGTCTCGGTGTAGTCGCGGATCGGCTTGTCCGGGTCCAGGAAGCCCGACTCGATGAAGGGCCGGACGGTCCACCAGCCGTCCACGGTGTAGCCGGGGATGATGATCGCGCCCTCGGCCAGAGACTTGCTGTCGTCGTAGAGCTGCGTCAGGTCGATCTCGGTCACGCTGCCGATGCCCTCGCAGCGCGGGCACGCCCCGGCGGGCTCGTTGAAGCTGTAGTGGAACGCGGGACCGGCGCTCGGCACGCCGAGCCGGCTGAAGACGATGCGCAGCATCGCGTTGGCGTCCGTGACCGTGCCGACGGTCGAGCGGGAGTTGGCGCCCATCCGCTCCTGGTCGACGATGATCGCCGTCGTCAGCCCCTCCAGCAGGTCGACCTCGGGCCGCGCCAGCGCCGGCATGAAGCCCTGCACGAAGGCGCTGTAGGTCTCGTTGATCAGCCGCTGCGACTCCGCCGCGATCGTGCCGAAGACCAGCGAGCTCTTGCCCGAGCCCGACACGCCGGTGAAGACGGTCAGCCGGCGCTTCGGGATCTCGATGCTGACGTCCTTGAGGTTGTTCGCGCGCGCGCCTCGCACGCGGATCAGGTCGTGGCTGTCCGCGACGTGGGGCGCGGACGGAAGGGTGTCCCCCCTCGTGGTCATCGTGGTCGTCTCCGGACGGCTCAGCGGAGTTCCTGGATGCGGATCAGGTTGCCCGCCGGATCACGGATGGCGCAGTCGCGAACCCCGTAGGGCTGCTGGGTCGGCTCCTGGACGACCGCGGCGCCGCCGGCCCGCACCTGCTCGAAGGTCCCGTCGAGGTCCCCGGTGGCCAGGAGGATCCAGCCGTAGGTGCCCTTGGCCATCATCTCGGTGATCGTGCGGCGCTCGTCGGCCGTGATGCCGGGATCGGAGGCCGCCGGCGCCAGCAGGATGGACGTGCCGGGCTGGCCGGCGGGGCCGACGGTGATCCAGCGCATCTTGCCGCGTCCGACGTCGGCGCGGACCTCGAAGCCGAGGATGTCGCGGTAGAAGGCGAGTGCGGCGTCCGGGTCGTCGTGCGGGAGGAAGCTCGCGTGAATGGTGATGCCCATGACGGTCAGGCTAGGTGCGGCTCCGCGACCCGTGCTTCTCGATTCCTGATCGGTCTGCGCCGGTCACCGGGGTGATCGTGGCACATCGCGGGACCGTCGCCGGCCGTCACTCGTCACCGGCGACGTCCAGCGGGATCATCGGGGCGGGGCCCATCAGCTCCTCCGCCGCGGCCGGGATGTATGCGAAGTTGCGGGCCCGCGCGCCGCCGTCGACCACGAAGTCGCACCCCGTGACCAGCCGGGCGTAGTCCGAGCACATCCACGCCACGCAGTGGCCGATGTCGGTCGGCGTGCCGGTGGTCCCCATCGGCACGAGCGGCGCGCGCTCGCCCCGCCAGCGGGCCGGACGCCGCCACGCCTCGTCGCCCCCCTCCCCGCCGATCCCGCGCCGCTGCGGACGGCCGGCAGCCAGCAGCGCCGGGTTGTCCGGCGTGACCATCGTCGGGGTGAACGTGTTGACGCGGATACCGTACGGCGCCAGGTCCATCGCCGCCGCCCGCGCGAAGTTGTTGACGCCGCCCTTGTGGAACGCATACGCGATCACGCCGGGCGAGGCCGTCCAGCCATTGGACGACGAGATGCACACGATCGAGCCGCGGATGCCGCGCTCGCACATCGAGCGGGCGACGTGCTTCGTGTTCAGGAAGTTGCCCAGCGCGGCGACCAGGACGGCGCGGGTGAAGTACTCGGCGTTCTCGTCCAGCACGCCGCGGCCGCCGAGCAGGGCTGCGTTGTTGACCAGGATGTCGATCCGGCCCCAGGCTTCGAGCACGCGCCCGACGTAGGCGACCACCTCGTCCTCCTTCGTGACGTCGCCGGGGATCGCCATGGCCGTGCCGCCGCTGCGCTCGATCCGGCGCACGCAGGCCTCGGCCGCGGCGGCGTCGACGTCGTTGCAGGCGACCCGGGCGCCGTACCGGGCCATCGCCAGCGCTATGCCGCTGCCGATGTTCGGTCCCGCGCCCGTCACGAGCGCGACCTTTCCGTCCAGAGAAACGTCCATGGTCCCGCAGTGTCGCTCTTCCCCGACACTGGGGACCCATGAGCACGCTGAAGACGCAGGCGGCGATCCTCCTGGAGCCGGACGGACCGTGGGAGATCCGGGAGGTGGAGCTCGACCCCCCGAAGGCGAACGAGGTCCTCATCCGGTTCATGGCCTCCGGCCTCTGCCACTCCGACGAGCACGTGCGGTCGCACACCACCAGGGCGCGGCTGCCGATGGTCGGCGGACACGAGGGGTCGGGGATCATAGAGAAGGTCGGCCCCGGCGTGACCCGGGTCGCCGAGGGCGACCACGTGGTGTGCTCGTACATCCCGGCGTGCGGGAGCTGCCGCTACTGCTCGACCGGCCACCAGAACCTGTGCGACGTCGGGCTCAACGCGATGGTCGGCTGCCTCCTCGACGGCACGTACCGGTTCCACTACCAGGGCCAGGACGTTGGCGCGATGTGCGTCCTGGGCACGTTCTCCCAGTACGCGGTCCTGTCGGAGTTCTCGTGCGTCAAGGTCGACGACGACTACCCGTTCGACGTCGGGGCGCTGGTCGGGTGCGGTGTGCCCACGGGCTGGGGCTCCGCGGTGTACGCGGCGAACGTGCGGGCGGGCGACACCGTCGTCATCTACGGCGTGGGCGGCGTCGGGATGAACGCGGTCCAGGGCGCGCGGTACGCCGGAGCCCGGAACGTGGTGGCCGTCGATCCGCTCCAGTTCAAGCTCGAGACGGCCCAGACGGTCGGGGCCACCCACGTCGCGACCAGCCACCAGGAGGCGAAGGAGCTGGTCGTGCAGCTCACCCGCGGGCACCTGGCCGACCACGCGATCATCACGGCCGACCTGGCGACGGCCGAGCTGCTGCGGCAGGCCGTGGAGATCATCGGCAAGGCGTGCGACGTCATCGTGACCAGCGTCGCGGACTACGACGAGCCGTCGCTCCAGATGTCGAGCGGACCGCTGACCGGCAACCAGAAGCGGATCCAGGGCGCCCTGTTCGGCGCGTCGAACCCGCTCTACGACATCCCCAAGATGCTGGCGCTGTACCGCGCGGGCGATCTCAAGATCGAGGAGCTCATCACCCGGCGCTACCGTCTGGAGGACGTGAACCAGGGGTACCAGGACCTGCTGGCCGGCCGGAACATCCGCGGCGTCATCGTGCACGAGCACTGACCACCGAACGGCCAGACTGACATAGGTCTTGCAATCCTAGGTCGATATGACCTAGGATAGTGGAGCCTATGTATCTCGACATCCTGATCCTGGCCCACCTGGCCTACCGGCCGGCCCACGGCTACGAGATCAAGAAGCTGGTGGACCGGTCCGTCGGGTCGGCCCGCCTGAACAACAACGTCCTCTACCCCGCGCTCAAGCGGTTCGAGGAGGCGGGCGCGATCGAGGGCGAGCTGGTCCCCCAGCAGGGCGTGCCGCCGCGCCGCGTGTTCCGGCTGACCGAGGCCGGGCACGAGCTGCTCCGGAGCCTGCTCGAGGACTTCCCCGACGAACTGGCGGGCAGCGACGAGGAGTTCCTCACCCGACTCGCCTTCTTCCGCCTGGTCGCTCCCGAGGTCAGGCGGGAGATCCTGGCCCGGCGTCAGCGGGCGCTTCGCGATCGGGTGGACCACCTCGAGGAAATGGCCCGGCTGGCCGCGGACGAGCGCGCCGAGCCCTACGTTCCGCGCTTGCTCGAGTTCCAGCGCCGGCAGGCCGAGAACGAGCTGGCCTGGGTCGGCGAGCTCGCCGAGGAGGAGACACCATGATCGAGACACGCCCGGCGCCGGTCGAACGTGGCGCGGATGCCGCGCTTCCCTTCGTGGTCGTCCTCGCGCTCGCCGCCGGCCCCTTCCTGAGCATGGTGGACAGCAGCATCGTGAACGTCGCGGTGCCGGACATCGCCCGCTCGCTCCGCGCGCCCCTGGCCGAGGTCCAGTGGACGGTCAGCGCCTACCTGCTGGCGCTGTCCAGCGGCCTCGCCGCGACCGCGTGGCTGTCCAAGCGCTTCGGCTCCCGCACCGTGTACCTCGCCGGCCTGGTCGGCTTCACGGCCGCGTCGGCCGCCTGCGCGTTCGCGCCGACCCTCCCGGTCCTGGTCGCCGCCCGGGCGGCCCAGGGCCTGCTCGGCGCGCCGCTGACCCCGATCGCGATGGGCGTGCTGACGACCGCGCCCGGCGCGAGCGGCCGGCAGCGGCGCGCGCCGATGCTCGTGATGGGTTTCCTGCTGTTCGCCGGGCCGGCCGCCGGCCCGACCGTGGGCGGAGTCCTGATCGCCGCCTTCGGCTGGCCCGCCATCTTCCTGGTCAACGTCCCATTCGGCATCCTCGGGGTGTTGGGCGCGCTGCAGTGGCGCGCCGAGCGCGCCCCGGCCGATCGAGGCGTGCGCTTCGATCCGGCCGGGATCCTGCTGCTCGCGGGCGGCCTGGCGCTGGCGCTGTACGGGGCCGGTCAGGGTCCGAGTGCGGGCTGGACGGCGCCGCGCGTGTGGCCGTTCTGGGCGGCAGGCGGGCTGCTGGTCGCGGCGTACACCGGCTGGGCGCTGCGGTCGCCGCACCCGGCGGTGAACGTCCGCCTGCTGGCGGACCGGCTGGTGGCGATCACCGTCGTCCTCTCCGTCCTGGTCTCGGTCGTCTCGTTCGCGGCGTTGTTCCTGCTGCCCGTGTTCATGCAGACCGTCCAGCGCTACAGCCCCCTCCAGGCCGGGCTGGCGCTGCTGCCCCAGGGCCTGGTGATGGGCGCCGGCATGGTGCTGGGACAGGCCGTCTCGAGCTCGGGCCGGCTGCGCCTGGGCGCCATCGTCGGAGCGGCGACCCTCGCAGTCGCGACATCCGCGATGCTGCTGATCGACGCCGCCACGCCCGCGTGGGTGACGGCGCTGCTCCTGTGCGGGCGCGGCCTGGCGTTCGGCCTGGCCACCCAGCCGCTGCTCGTGACCATGATGGGCCGCCTGCGGGGACCGGACGTCGCCGACGGCAGCACGATGTTCAACGTCGTGCAGCGGGTGGCCGGCGCGTTTGGCATCGGCCTGCTGGCCACCCTGTTCGGGCAGCGCGTGCAGGAGCGGGTGGCGACGGCCGCGCTCCACACGCCGGCCGCGCTGCGCGACGCCGCGGTCGCCGGCTTCCACGACGTGGTATGGGCGCTCGTGGCCGTGTCGGCGCTGGGCGTGCTGGTCGCGCTCCTGGTGCACGACGAACGCGCAAGCTAGAGGTCAGTGGGGGACGCGCGCAGGAGGCTGATCCTCTGGGACATCGACGGGACGCTGGTCCGGCCGGGGCCGGCCGGCCGCGCCCTGTACGCGTGCGCCTTCGAGCGCGTCACAGGGCGGCCGATGCGGGTCCAGTCCCCGACCCACGGCCGCCTCGACCCGGGCATCTTCCGCGACACGCTCGTGGCCAACGACCTCGACCCGTCCGCCCACCCCTTCCCCGCGTTCGCCAGTGCGCTGGCCGCCGTCTACCTGGCGGGCGCGGACCTGCTGCGCCGGGAGGGCACCGCGCTGCCCGGTGCGGCGGGCGCGCTGGAGGCGCTGGCCGCAGAGCCCCGGGCGGTCCAGAGCGTGCTGACGGGGAACGTCGAGCCTGTGGCCCGGGTCAAGCTGAGCACCTTCGGCCTCGACCGCCACCTGGACCTGGCCATCGCGGCCTACGGCGACGACGCCGCGGTGCGGGCCGACCTCGTGGAAGTGGCCCGGCGGCGCGCGGCCACCCGCCTCGGAGACGTGTTCGATCCGGGCGGCACCGTCCTGGTCGGCGACTCCGTGCGCGACGTCGCGGCCGGCCGGGCCGCGGGCGTCCCGGTGATCGCCGTGGCGACGGGCCGCGACGGGCCGGGCGAGCTGCGCGCCGCGGGCGCCGGCGTCGTGCTGCCCGGCCTGGCCGACACCGGGGCGGTGGTGCGGGCGATCCGGGAGTGTGCGGCCGGTTGACGGACGGCGACAGGGAGGCAGGAAGAATGCGGATCGACGCGGGAGGATCGCGGCTGGCGTTCAGCACGCTGGCGTGCCCCGGATGGAGCCTGGACCGGGTGGTGGAGGCGGCCCGACAGTACGGCTACCAGGGCCTCGAGCTGCGCCTGATCGACGGCGAGACGATCGGGCCGGACCTCGCGGTCGCGGAGCGTGCGCGCGTGCGGTCGCTGCTGCGCGGCGCCGGACTGCCCGTCGTGGCGGTGGACACCTCCATCCGTCTCGCCGGCGCCGACCCGGACCAGGCGGCCTCGGAGATCCGCGCCTTCCTCGACCTGGCGGCGGAGTGGGATTCACCGCTCGTCCGCGTCTTCGGCGGCGAGCTGTCGCCCGGGCAGTCCCCGGACGCGGCCTTCGACGCCATGGCCCGGCCGCTCGCGGCCGTCGGACCGGAGGCGGAACGCCGGGGCATCGGCATCGGCATCGAGACGCACGACGCGTTCTCGAGTGCGCGCGCGGTGGCGTCCCTGCTGTCCCGCGTCGACTGCCGCGCGGTCGGCGCCCTCTGGGACGTCCTGCACACCTGCCGGATGGGCGAGTCGCCGGAGGAGGTGACACAGCTCCTCGGCGACCGCCTGCTCCACGTCCACGTCAAGGACGGCCGCGGGGAGACGGGCGCGTCCCAGTGGGAGCTCGTGCTGCTCGGCGAGGGTGACGTCCCCATGGCCGGCGTGCTGCGGGCGCTGCGCGCGAACGGCTATCGCGGCTGGCTGACGGTCGAGTGGGAGAAGAAGTGGCACCCCGAGATCGCCGAGCCGGAGGTCGCCCTTCCGCAGCACGCGGAGGCGATGACGCGCCTGCTGGCCGAGGCGGCGTCGTGAGGAGGCGCGGGCCGGCTCACGGCCCGCCCGAGTGGGCCATGGCCACCCGGACCGCGCGGGGGATCGCCTCGACCTCGACCGGCAGAGATCCGATCAGCGTGCCGTCGGCGTGCACGTGCAGCGGCTCCGCCGCCTCGATCCGCGCCCGCATGAACGGGTGGGTCTCGGCGCGGTAGCCGCCGCCGTGGGCGCCCTGCCGGAGGCTGGGGACGGCCCGGACCATGTCCAGCCGGCTGAGGTCGTGGTAGACCGTCATGAACAGCGCCGGGTCCCGGATGTCGATGCCGGGCGCGAACTTGAGGTGCGCCCCCGTCATCGGCGTGTTGCTGATCGTGAGGGTGAACGCACGGACCCGGATCCGCTCAGGCGTTGAGTCGAGCTCGATGTCGATGTCCACGCCATGGGTGCGCGCCAGCCGCAGCGGCGCGCCCAGGACCTCGCGGAACTGCCGGCGCACCATCGCCTCGCCCACCGGGAAGAGGTCGGCCTCCAGGCCCACTCCGGCGCCCTCGAAGAAGACGTAGTCGCCGATCCGCCCGGCCGAGATCCACTCCGGCTCGCCGGTCAGCGCCACCTCCGCCGCCCGGTACGGGTTGTCGGGCAGGCCCAGCACGGCCGCGATGTTGTTGTTCGTCCCGGTGGCCACCAGCCCGACGGGGAGGTCCGAGCCGAGCAGCGCGGAGGCGACCGAGCGGAACGTGCCGTCGCCGCCGCAGACCAGGAGCCGGTCCAGGCCCCCTTCCGCCCTGCTCCGGACCCAGGCCGTGACGTCGACGCCGGGCGCCACCTCACACAGGTCGAGGCGCTCCCCGAGCCGGAACCGCAGCCAGGTGCGGACCCACGCGGCGGCCCCGCCTCCCGAGCTCGGGTTCACGACCGCGCCGACCTTCGGTTCCATCGCGCTTCGATCGTCCTCCTTCGCGGGGTCCGGGCGGAAGCGCCGAACGGAGATGATGGTCTGGTCATGTGCCCAGCCGCGGCCCCGAGCCGGTCGCCGGGCCGCTTCGTCCGCTGGCGCTGGCTGGCGGCCAGCGCGGCGATCTGGACGGTCTTCGGGGTCCTCACGTACGAGGCGGCGCGGCGCCCGTACCTCGGGCCGGACCTTGCGCTGGCCCGGTGGGTGCAGTCCGTCGACTGGGGACCGCTGACGCCGGCGTTCCCGCTCATCAACCAGATGGCCGGGACCGAGGGAGCCGTCGTCTCGGCGCTGGTGGTCGGAGCAGTCGCGGTCGTGGACTGGCGGGCCGTGCCGTTCGCCGCCTTCGTGGAGATCGGGGCGACCCAGACGTACTCGATCGTGAACGGCGCACTGCGGGCGCCACGTCCTGCCCCCGGGCTGATCCGGATCACCGAGCACCCGGGCGCCTACGGGTGGCCGAGCGGCCACGCGGGCTTCGCGCTGGTCCAGGCCGCGCTCCTCGCCTTCGCGGTGGCCGCCGTCCGGGCCCGGGGGCCGGTTCGCGTCATCGTGGCGCTCGCGGGCGTCCTGGTCGTCCTCGCCTTCGTGATCCAGCGCGTCGACGCCGGAGTCCACTGGCCCAGCCAGACGCTCGGCGGCCTCCTGGTGGCGGCCGGATGGCTGACCCTCGGGATGTCCATCCGCCGGCTCAGCGACCCGGTCGTGGCCGCCGTCCGGCGTCGCGGAGAGACCCGCACGACGGCGCTTTGAGTCACCGGATCGGTCGTCCGACTCATGCGCCCCGGCGGCCGCTCGCCGGACAGTGTGTCCATGGACGCCGCGGACACCGTGCCGGCCCCCGAGCCCTCGACCTGGCGACGCTGGAGGCGGCCTCCCGACCTGTTCAACGCCGATCTTGCCAGGACGACCGTGAATGTCGACACCTGGCGCCAACGGAGGTGACGACGATGACGCGCACGCCGCCCGAACCGCTGCGGCTCGACCGCCTGATCCGCGCCGGCACGATTCACTCGATGACCGGCGAGACCTATCGATCGGTGGGGATCCGGGGAGCGGAGATCGTGGCCGTGTCGCCGGAGCCCGGGGCGCTCGACGACCTGGCCGGCGCCGGCACGATCGTCACCGACGCCCCCGACCTCACCCTGCTGCCGGCGTTCAGCGACTCCCACGAGCACCTGATGGAGGCCAGCCGCAACACGCTGCTGGTCCCGGTCGACCGCGCCCGGAGCGTGGCCGACTTCACGGCCATCGTCCGGGACGCCGCCCGTGCCGCGGAGCCGGGGGCGTGGGTCCTCACCTCGATCGGGTGGCACGAGTCGAACCTGGCAGAGAACCGCCTGCCGACCATCGGCGAGCTCGACGAGGCGTCGCCGGACCACCCGGTATTCGCGCGCCGGGGCGGCCACCTGGCCGTCGCGAACACGGCGACGCTGCGGGCGGCGGGGGTGGGTCCGGACACCCCCAACCCGCGCGGCGGCACGATCGGCCGGCTGGAGGACGGCAGCCTGAGCGGCGTGCTGGAGGGCAGGTCGGTCTACGACGTCGCGGCCTTCGCCCCGCCCCCGAAGCGGTCGGCGCTCGTCGAGGGCCTCGCCCGGACCTCGGCCGCCTACGCGGCGCTGGGCGTGGGCAGCATCCGCGAGGCGATGATCGACCAGGACGAGCTGCTCGCCTACCAGGACGCCGCCGGCGCCGGTCGGCTCAGCGTCCGGGTCCGGCCGCTGATCCGGGTCGGCGCCGAGCTCTCGGCCGCCGACGCGATCGCGCTCGTCCGGGGTCTCGGCGCCCGGAGCGGGCTCGGCGACGACTGGCTCCGGCTGTGGGGACTGAAGTTCGTGATGGACGGCGGCGCCGAGGGCGCGGCGCTGGACCAGCCGTACGCCAACGATCCCGGCAACTCGGGCCACGTCAACTGGGAGCCGGGCGGGCTGACCCGGGTCATGGTGGAGGCCGTCGGGCGGGGGTGGCGGATCGGCACGCACGCCGTCGGCGATCACGCGATTCGGGTCCTCCTCGACGTGTACGAAGCGGTCCTCGCCCAGGTCGGGACGCTGCCGCCGTGGACGCTGGTCATCGAGCACGCGCTGCTGGCCGACGCCGAGCAGCAGGCGCGCGCCGTGCGGGCCGGCGTCGGCATCACCGTCCAGCACGCGCTGCTCTGGAACATGGGCAGCGAGTTCGTGCAGCTGTGGGGCCCGGAGCGCGCGAGCCGCATCAATCCCCTCGACGAGTGGATCGCCGCGGGCGCGGACCTGGCCGCCGGCACCGACATCGTGCGTCCGTTCAACCCCATGACCAGCGTGTGGGGCATGGCAACCCGCGGCACGAAGACGGCCGGCGTCCAGGGCCCGGAGCACGCCATCCCGGTGGCCGCGGCCATCGAGCTCTACACGATGGGGACCGCCCGGCTGGACGGCGAGGCGGACCGCCGCGGCAGCATCGCTCCCGGCAAGCTCGCGGACCTGGTCGCCTATCGCGTCGACCCGCTCGCTGCCGATCCTGCCAGCCTCCCCGACCTGACGCCGGCCTTCACGATCGTCGGCGGCAGGGCCACGCACGACCCCGACGGCCGCCTCGCCCACTGAGCATTCGAGAGAACCGCCGGCCGTTAGGCTTTCTCGGGGAGACTCGAGCGCATGGGCCTGTACGGTCGGATCGAGGAGCGGCGCACCATCGACCTGGCGCTGGAAGGCGCCAGGTCCGGCCGCAGCTCCGTGCTGGTGCTGGGCGGCGAGGCCGGCATCGGAAAGAGCGCGCTGCTGGCGCACGCGGCCGAGCAGGCGGGCGGCATGCGGGTGCTGCGCGCGGTCGGCGTCGAGTCCGAGGGGGAGCTGCCGTTCGCCGGGCTGCACCAGCTGCTCTGGCCGGTGCTGGACCGGCTCGACCTGCTGGCGCCGCCCCAGGCCGCCGCGCTTCGGGGCGCGTTCGGCCTGGAGGACGCGCCCGGCGACCGGTTCCTGGTGGCGGTGGCGCTGCTCACCCTCCTGGCGGAGGTGGCTGAGGAGCGGCCGCTGCTGGTGCTGGTGGACGACGTCCAGTGGCTCGACTCGGCCTCGTCGGACGCGCTGGCCTTCGCCGGCCGGCGGCTGGACGCGGAGCCGATCGTGATGCTCCTGGCCGTACGGAACGGCGCCCCGCACGAATTCCGTGTCAGCGGGCTGACGGAGCTCGCGCTGGGCGCCCTCGAGCCGGACGCCGCGGCGCAGCTCCTCGACGCGAGCCGCACCGGCATCGCCCGCACGGTCCGCGACCGCCTGCTGACGGAGGCGGGCGGCAACCCGCTGGCCCTGGTCGAGCTGACCGCGGCGCTGGACACCGAGCAGCTCGCGGGCCGGCGGCCGCTGCCCGCCCAGCTGCCGCTGAACACCCGCCTGCAGCAGGCGTATGTCCGGCGGATCGGCGAGCTGCCGCCCGACTCGAGGCGACTCCTGCTGGTCGCCTCCGCCGAGGAGTCGGCCGACCTCGGCGCGGTTCTCGCGGCGGCGGCCGCGCTGGGCGTGGCCGCGGACGCGCTGGCGGCCGCCGAGCAGGGCGGGCTGCTCGCTGTGGTCGAGGGGGAGATCCGCTTCCGTCATCCGGTGGCCCGCTCGGCCGTCTACCAGGACGCCTCGTTCGCGGAGCGGCTCGCGGTCCACCGCGCGCTCGCCGCCGTCCTGGACGGCGACGAGCGGCGGGACCGGTGCGTCTGGCACCTCGCCGCGGCCACGGTGGGGCCCGACGAGACGGTCGCGGCCGCCCTGGAGAGCTCGGCCGCGCGGGCCGAGGTGCGGAGCGGCCCAGCGGCGGCGATGTCCGCCCTGGAGCGGGCGGCGGCGCTCAGCGAGACCGACGCGGAGCGGGCGCGCCGGCTGGCGCGGGCCGCCGACAACGCCAACGCGGCCGGCCAGCGGGCACGGGCGGAGATCCTGGTGGCCCGGGCCAGGCTCCTCACCGACGAACCGGCCGTGCTGGCGCAGCTGGCCCGGGCGCAGGGGATCGCCGAGAGCGAGCACGCGACCGCGGAGACCTGCTTCCGGACCACGATGCTGGGCGCCGGCATGATCACGACGCTGTTCCCCGAGCGCGCCGCGCTGATGATCGCCTCGGCGGCGCGGACCGCCTGGCAGGAGGACAACCTCGACCGCCTCGACGAGGCGCGGCGCGGCCTGGAGTCCGTCCCGGGTCCCCCCGAGGCGCCGCACCTGCAGCTCGCGCGCACGTGTATCGGGCCGCCGCTGGCCCGCGGCGCCATGCGGGCCCCGGGGATCTTCGAGCCGGCGCAGCGGTGGCTGGAGGCCAGCGGGCCCGCGCCGTGGACGTTCCCACACGCCCTGGTCGCGGACCTGGTGGGCGAGGAGCAGGCGGGCTATCGCCTGTACAGCGGCCTGGCGGCGGCGCTGCGGGCTCGCGGCGCGGCGGGCGACGTGATCATCGCGCTGCTCTCGCTCTCGCAGCTGGAGCTGCTGCTCGGCAACTGGTCGAGCGCCCTGAGCGACATCAGCGAGGCGGTCGAGCTGGCGCGCGACGCCGGCTACACGCGCCAGGTCGGCCGGCTGCTCGCGGTCCTCGCCCGCGTGGGCGCGGCTCGGGGCGAGGCCGACCGGTGCCGGGCCGCTGCCGAGGAGGCGGTGCGCACGACCGAGGGCCTGGGCATCGGCGTGGTGACGGCGCAGGTTTCCTGGGCGCTGGGGGTGCTGGAGCTCGGCCGTGGCCGGCCCGAGGAGGCCCTGGCGCACCTGACCGCCATCTCGGGCTCGGGCGGATGGCCGGGCCGGAGCTTCGTGGCGCTGATGGCGGCGGGCGACCTGGTGCAGGCGGCGGTCGCCGCCGAGCAGGTCGCCCTCGCGGCCGAGGTGGCGGACGGGTTCGACCGCTGGGCCGGCGACGACGGGCCGGCGTGGACGCAGGTGCTCTCGCGCCGGTGTCGCGGCCTGCTGGCCGGAGACGACGGCGCGGGCGACCACTTCGAGGCCGCGCTGCTGGTCGAGGGGGTCAACCGCCGGCCGTTCGAGCTCGCGCGGACGCAGCTCGACTACGGCCGCTGGCTGCGCCGGGCCCGCCGCCGGCGCGACTCGAGGGTGCAGCTCCGGGCCGCGCTGCAGACGTTCGAGCGGCTGGGCGCGGCGGACTGGAGCGAGCGCGCGCGGGCCGAGCTGCGCGCGAGCGGGGAGACGATCCGCAGGCACGACCCGAGCGCGATCGACCAGCTCACGCCGCAGGAGCTGCAGATCGCGCGGATGGCCGCCAGTGGCCTGACGAACCGCGAGATCGGCGCCCAGCTGTTCGTGAGCGCGCGCACGGTCGGGTCCCACCTGTACAGCATCTTTCCGAAGCTGGGCGTGACGTCGCGCGGCGAGCTGCGCGCGGCGGTGGAGCAGCAGGCCCTCCCGGTCTGAGCCCTCACCTGCGCCACCCTGTGTCCGCGATCACAGAGCGAAGTCGATTTTGGCGGTATGTGCCAAAAGAACCGGGGCGGGTATCCAATCGCACCTGTCCGTGCCAAAGTCGTAATGGAACGGACCGACCAGAGGAGGTACAGGTGCAGACGCAGGATGCTGCCCAAGCGCAGTTCGTCAGGGAATTCCCGGTGAGCCCGGACTGGCGGCTCGATCCGCCGGCACCCAACTATCGGTACACACCGCACTTCCGGCCCTATCGCGACACCTGGGAGAGCGCCAGAGACGCCATCGGACGAGGCGAACGCGAGGTGACCGTCGAAGGAATCTGGGGCGACGGTCGGGTCGGCACGGTGACCCTGGTCGCAGGCGACACCACGTGGACGGTGGCGCGTACCTGGCATCAGGGAAACGGCGAGGCGCCCTGACGTCAGCGCCACCGTCGCAAGGAGGCGACTTTGGCTATACAGCTTCAAGACATCACGAGGCTGCGCCCGATGAGCATCAGTCGGGCACACAACGAGATCAAGAACCTGGCGTGGGATCCCAAGCACAAGCAGGCGCTCAAGTATCCCACCGACTACAAGCTCGATCCCAAGTACCAGCCTCGCGACGCCCTCAAGCAGATCATGCGGTCCTACTTCCCCATGCAGGAGGAGAAGGACAACCGCGTGTACGGCGCGCTCGACGCCGGGCTGCGTGGCGGCCTGTTCCGCGACGTCGAACCGCGCTGGATCGAGTGGATGAAGTTCTTCCTCGGCTTCATGCCTCTGCCCGAGAACTCGGCGGCGCGATCGATGGCCGTGCTGGCCAACGTCGTGCCCAGCAACGAGATCAAGAACGGGCTCTCGTTCCAGATGATCGACGAGGTGCGGCACGGCACGCAGCAGAACGCCCTCAAGAAGTGGTACATGGAGAACTACATCGACCCGTCCGGGTTCGACATCACCTGGAAGGCGTTCGGTCGATGCTACGCCACCACGATCGCCAGGCAGTTCGCCGAAGGCTTCCTGACCGGCGACGCGATCACGGCGGGCAACATCTTTCTCCAGGTCGTGGCCGAGACGGCGTTCACGAACGTGCTGTTCGTCGCCATGCCGTCCGAGGCGGCCCGCAACGGCGACTATGCGCTCCCGACAGTGTTCCTCTCCACGCAGTCCGACGAGTCGCGCCACATCAACAACGGCTACGGCATCCTGCTCACGCTGCTCCAGCACCCCGAGAACTACCCGCTGCTCGAGCGCGACATCCGGTATTCCTTCTGGCAGAACCACCGCATCGTCGACGCCGGCATGGGCGTCTTCATCGAGTACGCCAGCAAGAACCGCGACCCCAAGCGTGAGAGCTACGCCGAGCAGTGGCGGCGCTGGGTGTACGACGACTACTACCGCAGCTACCTCGCCCCACTCGAGCAGTACGGCCTGACGATCCACCACGACGACGTCGAGGAGGCCTGGAACCAGCTCCAGAACAAGTTCTACGTCCACTACGTCGCGCAGTTCTTCTCGGTCGGCTGGCTGGCCAACTTCTGGCGCATCGACCCCATCCAGGAATGGGAGTACGACTGGTTCGAGAAGAAGTACCCGGGCTGGTACGCGCGCTTCGGCAAGTACTGGGACTACTACCGCGAGCTGTCGAAACCGGGCAGCACGCCGGTCGCCTACGCCAACACCGGCTACGTGTACCCGCACCGATGCTGGAGCTGCATGATCCCGTGCCTGGTGCGGGAGGACTTCTGCACCGCCGAGGTCAACGGTCAGGTCTACACCTACTGCAGTCCGCTGTGCCGGTGGACCCACCAGGTGGCGTTCGCGCGGGAGTACCAGGGCATCCCCACCCCCAACATGGGCCGCTTCTCCGGCCGCCGCGAGTGGGAGGAGATGTACCACGGCTGGGACTGGGCGGACATCGTCCGCGACCTGGAGTTCATCCGGGACGACGGCAAGACCCTGGTGGCGCAGCCCAACCTCAACTTCGACGAGAAGGGCATGTGGACCGTCGACATGCTGCGCGGCTACCACTACGAGAGCCCGCTGGTCAACTTCCGCCGCATGACCCCTGAGCAGAAAGCGCAGCACGAGGAGGAGTACCGCAAGGGATTCACGATCCGCTGACGTCAGCCTGCGGATGCGGAGGGCAGGGCCGTTCCCGCGGTCCTGCCCTGGCACGCCAGTCCCGAGCGAACCGAGTTCCCACATGGCCTATACCGTCCACTTCGAGCCGGTCGGGCTCGAGATCCAGGTCGAAGAGGGTGAGACCGTCCTCCAGGCCGCCTTCCGGCAGGGCATCTCGCTGATGCACGGCTGCAAGGAGGGCCAGTGCTCGTCCTGCAAGTCGGTCCTGCTGGACGGCGAGGTCGATCTCCTGCGCTACTCGACGTTCGCCCTCTCCGACGACGACCGCGAGATGGGGTACACGCTGCTCTGCCGGGCCGAGCCGCTCGAGGACCTCACGGTCGAGCTCCTCAACTGGGACGAGGACACGCTGCTCATGAAGGCCCCGGTGGCGGTGCACCAGTCACGGGTCGAGGCCGTCGAGCGCCTGACCGACGACATGCGGCTCCTGGCGCTCACGCTCGCCGACGAGATGCCGTACGGAGCCGGCCAGTACGTGGACATCAGGGTGCCGGGCACCACCGACTCGGTGCGCTCGTTCTCGATGTGCAGCACGCCCAACGGGGACCTGCACCGGCTCGAGTTCATGATCAAGGTCTTCCCCGACGGCCTCTTCTCCGGGCAGCTCGACGGCGGGATCCGGCCGGGCGACCCGCTGGAGATCATCGGCCCGTACGGCCACTTCCAGCTGCGCAACCGGGACTCCGACGCCATCTTCATCGGCGGCGGATCGGGGATGTCGCCGCTCTGGTCGATGCTGAACGACATTGCCGAGCGGGGAATCCGCCGCAGGGTGACGTTCTTCTACGGCGCGCGCCGCGGCGGCGACCTCTTCTACCTGGACCGGCTGCAGGCGCTGAGCTCCAGGCTGTCCGACTTCGAGTTCGTCCCAGCGCTGTCCGAACCGCAGGAGGACGACGACTGGGACGGCGAGACAGGCTTCGTCACCGAGGTCGCGGGGCGGCGGCTCGATCGCGATCAGCTGCGGGGTGAGGTGGAGGCCTACCTGTGCGGGCCGCCTCCCATGATCGACGCGGCGTTCCCGGTGCTGTTCCAGAAGGGCATCCCGGGCACGCGGATCTACTACGACAAGTTCACGGCCGCTACATCGTAAGGAGTGTTCGAGGTATGGCAGTCGAGACCGAGAAGCAACGCTGGACGCCACCGGTGCCGAAGCCGCCACCCCAGTCCTTCGAGGCCGGCGCCGCGAAGTTTCCGGGCTGGGACAGCCGCCGCTATCTCTCGTTCAGCCCCAGGGGCAAGCGCGCGACACAGTACGAGGACGTCACGGTCGACATCCAGCCCGACCCGGACCGCTACCTGCTCCAGAACTGGATCCTCTCGTTCGCCGACGGGACGCCGACGTACTCCGACCGGTGGAGCGCGCTCAAATGCTCCGACTGGCACCGCTTCCGGGATCCCAACCAGGAGTGGGAGCGCTCGATCTACCAGCGCAACTCGATCGTCTCGAAGCACCTGGCGCTGACCACGTCCAACGCGAAGGAGGAGGGCAGCTACCAGCGGATCGACCCCACGTGGCTCAAGGTCATCGCGCGCCACGTGCTCGCGAGCAAGCATCCCGAGTACTGGCTGGGCATGGAGGTCTTCCTCATGGCCCAGCGCGACGCGATGACCAACATGATCAACAACGAGCTCGCCACCAACGCGGCGGACAAGCTGCGCTACGCCCAGGATCTGGTCCTGTACGGCATGGACCTGGCCGAGGTGCTGCCCGGCTTCGACAACGCCGAGGGCAAGAGGTGTTGGCTCGACGACCCGGCCTGGGCGCCGACACGCGAGAACGTCGAGATCATCACCACCACGCCGGACTGGGCGGAGCAGGTCTTCGCGACCAACCTGGTCCTGGAGCCGCTCGTGCTGGAGCCGTTCCGCAGCGGCCTCGTCATGCGGTACTCGGCGGTGCATGGCGACTTCATCACGCCCGTGATCGTGGGCATGGCCGAGTGGGACTACGAGCGGCACCTGCGCGCGAGCGTGGAGCTGTACGAGATGCTGGCCACCGACCCGGAGCACGGCGACAGCAACCGCTCGGTCATGTCTCGGTGGCTCCAGAAGTACCAGCCCCTCTCGGTCGAGGCCGCCAGGCAGCTGCAGCCGATCTGGTCGCTGCCCCGCGTCAAGGAGATGACGTTCGCGGAGGTCTACGACAACGCAAAGAACCGGTTCCGAGGGATCCTGGGCGCCCTGCGCCTGGAGCCATCCGCAGGAGTATCGCTATGAGCGCTCAGGCCGCCGCGGTTCGCCCCGACTGGCTCAAGTGGTCCGCCTCGCACATGTGCGGCGTCACGATGAACGACAGCGTCGAGGGCAGAGCAGTCGCGCACGTGATGGAGCGGAATCCGGAAGTCACGGTGACGTACTTCCCGGCCATCATCCGCATCGACGGGCGCAAGAAGCTGGAGTTCGACCTGGACGAGATCAGCGACGTCCTGGGCCGCGAGCTCAGCCCGTACGACTTCCAGATCGAGATGTCGACGCACTACGGCCGCATGGTCCTGCTCGACGACAGGGTGCTGGTGTTCGCCGACCCCGAGGACGCCGCGCCGTACCTGGTCGAGGGCGAGCTGATCAAGCCGGGCCGGGGCCGGTGACGAGGAGGATCAATGGCATACAAGCACAACGGCGAAGACGTTTTCGTGGTCGACAGCCACGTCCACTTCTGGGACGCGAGCCCGGCGAACTGGCGCCCCGACGCCAGCGTCTACGCGGAGGGCTGGATCAACTGCTTCTACGACTACCACAAGAACCTGAGCCCGCCCGAGTGGGTCTGGCCGCTCCCGAAGTACCAGAAGTACACCGAGCAGGACATCATGAAGGACCTGTTCGACGAGGGCTACGTGGACGTCGCCATCTTCCTGCCCACGTACCTCAAGGACTGGTACACGAAGGGCTTCAACACGATCGACCAGGACGCCGTCCTGGTGGAGAAGTACCCCCAGAAGTTCATCCTCAACGGGCGCTGGGACGCGCGCGACGGCGAGGCCGGCCGCAAGCAGCTGCGTGAGGACCACGCGCGCTGGGGCATCAAGGGCGTCAAGCTGTACACCGCCGAGTGGAAGGGCGCGTCGAAGGGCTGGAAGCTGACCGACGACGAGTCGCGGCGCTTTCTCGACCTGTGCGCCGAGCTGGGCATCGTCAACATCCACGTCCACAAGGGCCCGACCATCTGGCCGCTCAACCGGGACTCGTTCGACGTCGCCGACGTGGACGACGTCGCCACCCAGTACCGCGACGCCGGCCTGCGGTTCATCGTGGAGCACTGCGGCCTGCCCCGGCTCGAGGATTTCTGCTGGATCGGCACGCAGGAGCCGAACGTGTACGGCGGCCTTGCCGTGGTCATGCCGTTCATCCACGCGCGGCCCCGGTACTTCGCCGAGGTCCTGTCCGAGATGCTCTGGTGGCTGGGCGAGGACCGGCTGACGTTCGCGTCCGACTACGCGCTGTGGAGCCCGAAGTGGCTCGTCGAGAAGTTCATGGCGTTCGAGCTGCCCGACGACATCAAGGAGCAGAAGGGCGTCGACCTCACGCTGGAGAGCAAGAAGAAGATCCTGGGCCTGAACGCGGCCAAGCTCTACGACATCAAGGTGCCGGCGGCGCAGATGGTGTCCGGGTAGCCGGTGAGCGCCACGAGCGCGGCGGCCTCCCTGCGGGAGGCGGTCACCGCGGCCCTGGACGCGGTGACCGACCCCGAGCTCGACCGCTCCCTGGTCGAGCTCGGCTTCGCCGGGGCCGCCGTCGACGGCGCCGGCCACGTCACCGTGGAGCTCCGGCTGCCGACGTTCTGGTGCGCGCCCAACTTCGCGTACCTGATGGTCCAGGACGCACACGACGCCGTCGCCCGGGTCCCGGGCGTGGCGTCGGTATCCGTCCGGTTGGTCGACCACTTCGCCGGGGAGGAGATCAGCTCCGGCGTTGCCGGCGGGCGGTCGTTCGACGACGCGTTCGACGAGGCGGCCGACGGCGGCGGGCTGGACCCGCTGCGCCGGCTGTTCCACGTCAAGGCGTTCACCTCGCGACAGGAGCCGCTCCTGCGCCGCCTGCTGCGCGAGGGGCGAACGCCAGCCGAGGTGGCGCGGATGCGGGTCTCCGACCTGGATGAAGCGCACGCCGGCGGCCGCGAGTATCTCGACAAGCGGCGGCGGCTGGGGCTGTCCGTCGACCCGGCCGCGCCGCTCGCGGTGCGACCCAACGGCCTCCCCATCGCGGCGGAGGAGCTGGTCCCCTACCTCGACCGCGCCCGCGTGATCCGGGTCAGCGTCGAGGCCAACACCGCGTTCTGCAGCAGCATGCTGGCCACCCGATACGGCAAGGCGGAGTTGAAGGAATGAAGGCTGCCCGTCTCCATGCGTACGAGTTCCAGGGCTGGCACCCCGGGCCGGGCGACCGCCCGCTGGTGACCGAGGAGGTGCCCGAGCCCCAGCTGATGGGCCACCACGACGTGATCGTGCGGATCGCCGGGGCGGGCCTGTGCCGGACCGACCTGCACATCATCGAGGGGATCTGGAAGGACATCACCCAGCGGACGCTGCCCTACACCCTCGGGCACGAGAACGCCGGCTACGTCGAGGACGTGGGCGACGCCGTGACAATGGTGCAGCGCGGCGACGCCGTGATCTGCCACCCGCTCGCGAGCTGCGGCTACTGCGAGGCGTGCCGGCGGGGCGAGGACATGTACTGCACCGCCAGCTACTTTCCGGGCCTCACGGCCGACGGCGGGTTCGCCGAGTACCTGAGGACGTCGGACCGGGCGATGGTGAAGCTCGCCGAGGGCATCGACCCGATCGAGCTCGCCCCATACGCGGACGCGGGCATCACGGCGTACCGGGCGGCGAAGAAGGCCGCGCGCGTGCTGCGGCCGGGCGACTGGGCGGCCGTCATCGGCGTCGGCGGTCTCGGCCACATCGGCCTGCAGTGCCTGCACGTGCTCAGTCCGGCCAGCGTCATCGCGGTGGACGCCTCGGAGAGCGCGCGCGAGCTGGCCCGCACCCTGGGCGCCGAGGCGGTCGTGAGCGGCAGCGAGCGCGTCGAGGAGGTGAAGGAGAAGACCGGCGGCGGCTGCCAGGTGGTGATGGACTTCGTCGGCGAGCTCGGGGCCGAGGCGCACTCCATCCAGATGCTGCGGCAGGGCGGCACGCACATCGTGATCGGGTACGGCGGTACGACCCGCGTGCCCACCATCGACATCATCTTCTCGGAGATCGCGATCGTGGGCAGCCTGGTCGGGAACTACACCGACCTCAGCGAGCTCATGAAGCTGAACGAGCAGGGCCGGGTCCGGCTCCACGCCCGGCGTTACCCGCTGGACGAGATCAACCAGGCCATCTCCGACCTGGACCAGCGCAAGATCAGTGGAAGGGGCGTGCTGGTGCCCGCCTGACGGCGCGCACGCTTTCGACCAGGAGCGGTACCCATGGCGAGCGACAACCGGGACGGATGCGGCGATCGCCGCTCCGCCGAAGGCCAGGGCTCGCTGCACTCCCACACCCTGACGACCGTGCGCCGGAGCCTCGAGGTCCTGGACCTCGTGGTCACGCACTCCGGAGAGTTCACCGCGAAGGGCCTGGCCCGGCGCCTGGGGACGAGCCTCTCGACGGTGTACCACGTGATCAACACGCTCGAGGACGTCGGCTTCGTCCAGCCCTCCGGGCACGGGGGCGGTCTGGAGCCGGGACCTGCCATGGCGAGGCTCCACCGCTCGATGGGCGAGTCGGCCTCGCCGGCGGAGCGGATGAAGCCCCTGCTGCGGCAGATCTCGGACCGGACGGACACGTGGAGCTACCTCGCGGTCTGGGCGGACGGCGACCTGGAGATCGCCGACGTCCAGGGGCGCGCCGGCCTGCGCGAGCCGCCGCCCCTCAGGAAGGGCTTCCGGGGGGCCGCCCACGCGCTGGCGCTGGGCAAGGTGCTCCTCGCCCCGCTCGATCGATCGCAGTGGCCAGCCCGAGCGCGGGAGCCGGTGCTGGAGTCGTTCACGGACCACACGATCCGCGAGCCCGCCGGGCTGGCCCGTGAACTCGCCGCGGTGCGCAGGCTGCAGCTCGCGACCGACCGGGAGGAGTTCGCGACGGGCGTCTGCGGCATCGCGGTGCCGCTGTACGGAGACGACCGCCGCGTCGTCTCGGTCGGCATCTCGCTCGGCGAGCGGCGGTTCCTGCGGGAGGGGCCGGCCCTCACGCACATCGTCCGCGACGTGGTCGGCCAGCGCTGATCGGTCTCGACGGTCCCCCGGTCAGCCGGCCCGCGACGCCCCCACCGATGCCCCCGATCGGCGTGCCCCTCGAGGGGGTGTCGCTCACTGGTCGGCTGCCGCTGGTCGGTGCCGCTCCTCGGCGAGCTGCAGGGTCAGCTCGATCTGTGCGATGTGGGCCGAGAGGTGCCCATAGCTGTTCAGCAGCACCTGCAGGCCCGTGAACTGCTGGCCGCGCGCCAGCCGGGGGCGCTCGGAGACCAGGTCGGCCACGGTGAGGCGGTCGCGGTACCGCTCCAGGTGGTCCTCGACCTGTCCGATCAGCTCGACGAGCTTCGCGGCCGGGAGCGGCGCGGCGCTGAACTCGGCGTCCCGGTCGCGCTCCCGCGGCTCGCCGGTGGCGACCGTGAAGCTGGCGGCCGTCGAGCCCAGCGCGTGCAGCACGATGTTCGAGATCGGCGTCGTGTCCGG